>NZ_JBXAGJ010000007.1:0-242498 GCF_058794035.1 Roseateles sp. GW835-FHT13E02 | reverse complement strand
GACTCGGCGCCACTGTTTGACCACAGTGAGCGCAGCGAACGGAGGGAGTTTGGCGCCGCTGAGCCGCGGAGTGAGCACCGAGGGGAGTCGGCTCACAGAGCCGACCCGCGAACCATGAGCCCGGCGGCGGGCCGGGCCACCGCAGCGAGAACGCTCAATCAAGACAGCGGAGTCCGCAATATGCAGTCTGCAGTCAAGCGACGGCCGCTCAAGGCAAGCGCGGGCTGCTCGGGCTGACTTCGCGGACTTCGACGTCGACCACCTCGCCCATGGGCCGAGCCGGGCGGCGAGCGCCGAAACCAGGGCGGGCCTGGCGGGCGCGCTGGAAACGGCCCATGTCGATCACGGGCTTGCGGCCGCGCAGCAGGCTCCAGAGCAGCAGGCCCAGGACCGACACCAGGGCCACGGCCATCAGGCTGAGCACCAGCACCACGGTGGCCACCGCCAAGACCAGGCGGAAGAGCAAAGAAAAGAGTGCGGACAGCACGGCAGCCTTTCAGGACACGACAAAAAGTTCAGATCGGGCCATTGAAGCGCATTTCAACCCCGGCCGACAAAAGGCATGGTGGTGGCCATGACGGTCAGGGTCTGGACATTGGCAGACAGCGGCAGGCTGGCCATGTAGAGCACCGCGCTGGCCACATGGGCCACGTCCATGGTCGGCTCTACCGCGATGCTGCCATTGGCCTGGGGAACACCCCGGGTCATGGGCTGGGCCATCTCGGTCAGGGCGTTGCCGATGTCGATCTGGCCGCAGGCGATGTCGAAGGGCCGGCCGTCCAGAGACAAGGACTTGGTCAGGCCGGTGATCGCATGCTTGGTGGCGGTGTAGGGCGCCGAGTTGGGGCGCGGCGCATGGGCCGAGATGGAGCCGTTGTTGATGATGCGGCCGCCGCGCGGCTCTTGCTGCTTCATCAGCCTGAACGCAGCCTGGGCGCACAAAAAGGCGCCGCTCAAATTGACATCCAGGACGGAGCGCCATTGCTCGAAGCTGAGCTCGTCGATGGGCACCGCGGGCGCACCGATGCCAGCGTTGTTGAACAGCAAATCCAAACGCCCCCAATGCTGGCGCAAGCCTTCAAAGGCTGCACTGACAGCCTCCGGCCGGCTGACATCCGCCGGCAGCACCAGCACCCGATCCAAGGAGCCCGGCTGCAGCGGGTCGACGCCGCCCAGCACGGCCGTCTCGGCCAAGGCCGCCGCCCGGCGACCCAGCAGGGCCACCCGGTAGCCCGCCCCCAGCAAGGCCAGGGCCACCGCGCGGCCAATGCCCGAGCCGGCGCCGGTGACCAGGGCGACCGGCCCCACACTGCGGAAAGATCCCGAAGCAGCAGCAGAAGTCATGCGAGGAAAACCAAGGTTATGAGTCCAAAAACGAGCACGCCGTCAAGCCCGGGCAAGTCCCGTGAACAGTTTTCAACAGACTGAATCCAAGTCAAATTGACTGTCACAGGAGCGCCGTAGACTGTAACGCTATGTTCACGCTGTCCAGCCAAAGTCCGGAGTTCCTGAGCAGCCTGCCGGCCTCCGCTCGCAGCCCTGCCGCAGCCGTGGCCAGCGACGCAGCCGAGCGCAGCCACACCTCGGCTGCACAAGCCCAGCTGCTGTACATCGAAGACAACCCCGTCAACCAGCTGGTGGTCCAGGAATTGGTCGCTCTGCGCCCAGCCTGGAAGCTGAGCCTGGCAGGCGACGGACAGCAAGGCCTGGCTCGGGCCGCCAGCCTTCGCCCGGACCTGATCCTGCTCGATCTGGAACTGCCCGATATGAATGGCTTCCAGGTGCTGGAGGCGCTGCGCGCCGACCCGGCCACGGCCTCCATTCCCTGCATCGCCCTCTCGGCCAGCGCCATGCCGGACGACCTGCGGCGCGCACAGGCGGCGGGATTCGCCGAGTACTGGACCAAGCCGGTGGACTTCAAAGCCTTCCACGCCGGCCTGGACCAGTTTCTGACCCGGCTGAAGGCGCCGGGTCAGTAAGCCCTGCTTCTGCTCCAGCTCCTCCTCAAGCCGGCAGCAGGCCGCGGCTCTTGAGCATGGGCTGCACCACCGGATCGCGGCCACGGAAAGCGCGGAAGGCCGCACCAGGCTCCTGGCTGTTGCCACTGGACAGAATGCAGCGGCGCAGGCGCTCAGCGGTCGGCGCATGGAAGGCACTGCCGGCTTCGACAAAGGCCTCGAAACCATCGCAATCCAGCACTTCCGCCCACATGTACACGTAGTAGCCGGCGGCATAGCTGGCGCCTGAGAACAGGTGCTGGAAATGCGTCAGGCGGTGATTCATGCCCACAGCGGCCGGCAAACCGTAGGCCGCCATGCACTCGGCCTCGAAGGCCACCACATCCGGGCCTTCGGCCTCGCTGCGCGAATGCACGGCCAGGTCGACCAGGGCGCTGGCGGTGTAGCGCACCGTCTCATAGCCCTGGTTGAACAGCTCGGCCGCCTTGAGCTTGGCCAGAAGGCTGTCGGGGATGGGCTCGCCACTTTGGTAGTGGCGGGCGTGCTTCTTGAGCACCTCAGGTTCGCTCATCCAATGCTCGAAGATCTGCGAGGGCAGCTCGACGAAATCGCGCAGCACCTGCGTGCCCGAGAGGCGCTCGAACTCCACTTCGGACAGCAGGCCGTGAAGACCATGGCCGAACTCATGGAACAGGGTGCGGGCATCGTCGAAGCTCAAGAGCGTCGGCTCACCCGGGGCGCCCTTGGCGAAGTTGTTGTTGTTCAGGATGATGGGCACGCAGTCCATGCCGTTGCGCGCCTGCCAGCGCATGGCATTCATCCAGGCGCCGCTGCGCTTGGTGGGGCGGGCAAAGTTGTCATGCAGGAAGACGCCACGCAGGCTGTCATCGGCATTGCGCACCTCGTAGACCTGCACGTCGGCGTGGTAGCCGGCCACCTCGGGGCGATGCACAAAGCGCAGGCCGAAGAGGCGCTGGGCGCAGTCGAACAAGGCCTGCACCATGGCATCGAGCGGGAAGTAGGGCTTGACCTCGGCCTCTTCCAAGTCATAGCGGGCCTTGCGCACCTTCTCGGCGTAGAAGCGCCAGTCCCAGGCTTCCAGTGGGAAATGATGATCCAGCGAGGCCATCATGCCCTCCAGCGCCTGGCGCTCACCCTCGGCGGCCGCCTTGGCCGGCTCCCAGACCTGGTTGAGCAGGCCCAGCACCGCCTCGCGCGAGCCGGCCATGGTGTCGGCCAGGGCAAAATCGGCGTAGCAGGCATGGTCATGCAAGCGCGCCTGCTCCTGGCGCAGGCTCAGGATCTCCTGCGCAATCGCGCGGTTGTCGCTGGCGCCGGCCTTCTCACCCCGGCCCACCCAGGCGCGCCAGGCTTGCTCACGCAGATCACGCCGCTCGCTGAAGGTCAGGAAGGGCACGATGTGGGAGCGCGACAGCGTGATCACATGAACGCCGGCCTCCAGGCCGCGCTCGGCGGCCGCCTGGGCCGCCGCGGCACGCACGAAGGCCGGCAAGCCCGCCAGCTCCTCTTCGCTGCGCAGCTCCAGGCGGAAGCCGCTTTCGTCGGCCAGCACGTTCTGGCCGAACTGGGTGTTGAGCTCGGCCAGGCGCTCCATGACCTGGGCATAACGCGCTTGCGCCTCGGGGGCCAGTTGGGCGCCCGCACGCACAAAGTCCAGATGCACACGCTCCAGCAGGCGAAGCTGTTCGGCGCTCAAGCCCAGCGAGGCGCGCTGCTCGTACACGGCATGCACGCGTTGGAACAGGCCGGCGTGCATATACACCGCGTTGTTGTGCGCCGCCAAGGGCGCGGCCAGGGCGCGCTGCACCGCCTGGATCTCGGGCGAGGACGCCGAAGCCGCCAGCGAATAGAACAAATGCTCCAAGCGCGTCAGCAGGCGGCCGCTGCGGTCGAAAGCGGCCAGGGTGTTGGCGAAGCTGGGTGCCTCGCTCTGCGACGCGATGGCGTCGAGCTCGGCGCGATGCTCATTCAGGGCCTGCTCGAAGGCGGGCGAAAAATGGGCGGCTTCAATGGCCGCAAACGGGGGCAGACCGAAGGGGCCGGTCCAGTCTTGCAAGAGGGGATTGGTCGTTGGTGCAGACACGAGAGAACTCCAGAAAGGGCGTCACACCGGGCTTGCTTGATCAAGCCTCGCGCTCGCCAGAAAACACAAAGGCGCCAAGCCGTTGGGCCTGGCGCCTCGGGCGCAGGGTGAGCGAACTCAACCCAAGACCGCCATCACTTGCCGGCCGCAGCCCGCTCCTTTTTGATGGCTTTCTCGTCTTCTTCGTCGTAGGACTTGTTACCGCACTCCTGCTTCCAGGTATCGACCTTGTCCAGGTGCGCTTCCTGGCGCTCTTCCAGCGCCTTAAAACTGGCGTTCAGCGCATCGACCTTGGTGCCGAAGGCCTTGCGGGCTTCGTTGCTCTTGGCGTTGTTTTCGTTGATGCCGGTCACGCGGGCGTCAAAGGCTTTGGCGCGCTCCTGATAGGCCTTGTTGCGAGCCTCCAGGACCTCACGATCCGGGCGAGGATCCTTGCTCTCAGCATAGGCCTTGATGTTCTCGAATTCCTTCAGGATGGCTTCGCGCTCGGCCTTCATTTCGGCCAGGGCGACACCGGCGGCTTCGTCGGCCTTTTGCAGCGCATCACGCTCGGCCTTGAGGGCCGCAGCGGTTTCCTTGTAGGTGTTCTGGTCGGCCTTCACGGCATCGGCTTCGACGTTGTTGGCATCGCTCAGGTCCATGCACTTGCGCAGCTCATCGCGGCTGAGCAGCTTGACCTTGGGCTTCTCCACCACGGGGCGGCTGACCTTGTTGTTCTTGGGGTCGACCTTGGCACCGGGGTTGGCGGTCTGCGCGAAGGCGGGCATCAAGGCCACAGCGGCCAGGGAGATGATGAAACGTTTCATGGCAATGTCTCTTTTTCGATGGCGGGACAGCCGCCAGGCCCGATGAGCGACCCTGGCGCATGCAACAAAGCAAAGAAGGAACAGAAAAAAGTAAGAGAAAACAGGAACGATGTGGTGCGACAGGCGCAGCCCAACACACGACGGCGGCCATCATGCCATGGCTGCGCATGGCCGGGGATCAGGCCGGGTACGGACGCCGCCCCGAGCATCCGCTCCAGGCTTCAAGCCAGCGATTTCTGCAGCAGCTCGGCCACCAGGCCGTTGATGCCGCCCTCGTGGCTGGCCGCGCGTTCGCGCAGCTGCTGGGTCAGGGCAGCGGGCAGCTTGCAGGCAAAAGGCACCAGACCGGCGGCCGCATCGAGGCGACGTTGCTCCTTGCGGTCGGGCAGCTGGGCGGCCTGCTTGCCAAAGCGACCGGGGATCGCGGCACCGCGCATCTGGCTGTCCAGTTTGATGCCGGCAAGGCGGTCGAGATCGGTCTTCTTCATGCTCATGGCAAGGCTTTCGCGGCGCGACAAGGCGCCGACAGTGGAGGAGAAGCGGCCGATTGTCCCCCATGCCCTGGCCTGGGCAGCCAAGCTCCGGCGCGGGACGCCAGGGCCAGCCCCGATAATGCGCGATTGCCCCGAGCCCGCCTCGCGCCTGGGGCCGCCTCTTCCACAGCAGAAAGCACCGCGCCCGCCATGGCCCTCAAAGCGACCATCCACAAAGCCCAGCTGCAGATCGCCGACATGGACCGCCATGTCTACGGCGAGCACAACCTGACGATCGCGCGCCAGCCCTCGGAAACCGACGAACGCATGATGGTCCGCATCCTGGCCTTTGCGCTCAATGCGCCGGCCGATGATTTGCGCGGCAAGCTGGAGCTGAGCAAGGGCCTGGCCGACGCCGAAGAGCCCGAACTCTGGCAGCGCGACCTGACCGGCGACATCCTGCACTGGATCGACCTCGGCCAGCCCGACGACCGCCGCCTGCTCAAGGCCCATGGCCGGGCGGAGAAGGTGTCGGTTTACGGCTATGCCTACAGCACGCCGATCTGGTGGGCGGGCATCGAATCCAAGCTGCAGCGCTGCCCGCGCCTGGCGGTCTGGCAGATCCCGGCCGAACAATCGCAGGCACTGGCCGCGCTGGCCCAGCGCAGCATGCAGCTGCAGGTGACGGTGCAGGACGGCGGCATTTACGTCTCCACCGCCGAGAGCTCGGTCGAGATTAACCCCATCGCGCTGAAGCGGCCGGCCGACGAGTGAGTGGGAGCCGCAGGCCGCGCCGGGCGCTGGCCACCGATGGTCAACGCCGTCGCCCTGAGATCCACTATTCGCACACCCCAACAAGCCGCTGCGGCGCGCCGCGTCGCTGCACCTAGGATGCTCGCCATGAACTCAAGCCCTCAAACCCAGTCGCGCCGGCACGCCTTCGGCGCCCGCGCCCTGTCCCTGGCCCTGTTCGGACTGATGACCATGACCACCAGCCCCCATGCCATGAGCCAGACGCCCGGCCAAACACCCGAGGCAGCCAGCACCGACCCGCGTCAATGGCTGGAAGAGGTGCAAGGCGAGCGCGCCCTGGCCTGGGTCAAGGAACGCAACCAGCTGACCCTCGCTGAGCTGCAAGCCCGCCCCGAGTACCCGGGCCTGCGCCGCGAGATGCTGGACTTGCTCAACGCCAGCGATCGCATCCCGCAGATCAGCCGCAAGGGCGCCTGGGTCTACAACCTCTGGCAGGACCAGAACCACAAGCGCGGCCTGTGGCGCCGCAGCAGCCTGGCCGAGTACAAGAAAGCCAGCCCGGCCTGGGAAACTGTGCTGGACCTCGACGCCCTGGGTGCGGCCGAGAACGAGAGCTGGGTGTTTGCCGGCGCCCATTGCCTGGCGCCCGAGTACCGCCGCTGCCTGATCTCGCTGTCGCGCGGCGGCTCGGACGCCCATGTGCTGCGCGAGTTCGACACCGTCAGCAAGCAGTTCGTGGCGGGCGGATTCGCCCTGCCCGAGGCCAAGAGCGAGGTCAGCTGGATCGATGCCGACCACCTTTATGTGGCCAGCGATTTCGGCCCCGGCAGCCTGACCGATTCGGGCTACCCGCGGGTGATCAAGCGCTGGCAGCGCGGTACGCCGCTGGCCCAGGCCCGCACGGTGTTTGAGGGCCAGGCCCAGGATGTGGCGGTGTCGGTGCTGGTGGACCGCACGCCCGGCCATGAGCGCACCGTGTTCAGCCGCGCGCTGGATTTCTACAACCAGCGCTATTTCCTGCTGCAGGGCGACAAGCTCCGAGCCCTGGACGTGCCCAGCGATGTGCAGCTGAGCTTCTGGGGCGCCCGCGTGCTGCTGCAGCCGCGCAAGGACTTGCGCGTCGGCGGCGTGCGGCATGCCGCCGGCAGCTTGCTGAGCGCGCCGGCGGCCGCCTTCATCCGCGGCGAACGCAAGTTCAGCACCCTGTTCAAGCCCAGCGCCACCCGCTCGCTGGACAGCTTCATCACCACCCGCCAGCACCTGGTGCTGAATATCAACGACCAGGTGGCCAGCAAGCTCGAAGAATGGACCTTTGCGCCCGGTCGCCCGGCCCGCCACCGCCAGATCCAGGCGCCCTTCCCCGGCACCCTGCATCTTCAGGCCATGCACGACAGCGAGTTGGCCCAGGATGAGCTGGCCGAGCACTACCTGGTCAATTACGCGGACTTTCTGACCCCCGACAGCCTCTTCCTCGCCCGCGCCGGCAGCGACGCGCGCGAGCTGCTGAAGGCTCGCGCGGCCAAGTTCGAGGCCCGCGGCCTCAAGGCCGAGCAACACTTCGCCACCAGCAAGGACGGCACCCGCGTGCCCTACTTCGTGGTGCGGCCGGAAGGTGCTGCCCTGGATGGCCAGAACCCCACCCTGCTCTACGGCTACGGCGGCTTTGAGGCGTCCATGCAGCCCTTCTACTCGGGTGGCTTCGGCCGCGCCTGGTACAGCCGCGGCGGCGTGTTCGTGCTGGCCAATATCCGTGGCGGCGGCGAGTTCGGCCCGGCCTGGCACCAGTCGGCCGTCAAGGCCAACAAGCAGCGCAGCTACGACGATTTCATCGCCGTGGCCGAGGACCTGATCGCCCGCAAGATCAGCTCGCCGCGGCATCTGGGCATCATGGGCGGCAGCAACGGCGGCCTGCTGGTCGGCGCTACATTTGTGCAGCGCCCCGATCTGTTCAATGCCGTGGTCTGCCAGGTGCCCCTGCTGGACATGCGCCGCTACCACCAGCTGCTGGCCGGCGCCTCCTGGATGGCCGAGTACGGCGACCCGGACCGCGCCGAGGAGTGGAGCTTCATCTCCAAGTACAGCCCCTACCAGAACGTCAAGCCCGGCGTGAAATACCCCAAGGTGCTGTTCACCACCTCGACCCGCGACGACCGGGTCCACCCCGGCCACGCCCGCAAGATGGCGGCGCTGATGCTGGAGCAGGGCCACCCGCTCTACTACTTCGAGAACACCGAGGGCGGGCACGGCGGCGCGGCCGACAACGAGCAGCGCGCCACGCTGCAAGCGCTGGAATACAGCTACCTCTGGCAACAACTGGGACGCTGAAGTCATGAGCAGCCTCGACATCCAACACCACAGCGAGAGCGGCGCCGGCGGCGCGATTCAAGGCCGTTTTTGGGCCGAGATCGACGGCCAGCAAATCGAGCTGGAGTACCAACTCAGCGGCCGCGACCTGGTCTTCACCCACACCGGCACCGCGCCCGCGCTGCAAGGCCGAGGCCTGGCCGGCCAGCTGGTGGCACACGGCCTGCGCTGGGCTGCCGGCCTGGGCCTGCCCCTGCAGCCGGGCTGCAGCTATGTCGAGGCCTATCTGCAGCGCCACCCACTGTGGCTGCGCCTGCGCCTGCCGGCGGAGGCCCAGGCGGTGCTCAACTACTGGTTCGGCACGCTGGGCAGCGCAGAGGATGGCCAGGTGCGCCCGCTCTGGTTCACCAAGAGCGCGACCACCGATGAAGAGATCCGCAGCCGATTTGGCGCCCTGGTCGAACAGGCCTTGCAGCAAGGCCTGAGCCATTGGGGCGACAGCGCGCAAGCGCGTCTGGCGCGCATCCTGCTGCTGGACCAGTTCACCCGCAACATCTACCGCGACAGCGCCCGAGCCTTTGCGGGCGACCCGCTGGCGCTGCAGCTGGCCCTGGGTTTGATGGACCAGCCAGAGGCACGCGAACTCTCCACCCTGCAGCGCTGGTTCCTGCTCATGCCGCTCGAACATGCCGAAGATTTAAGCCTGCAAAACCGCTGCGTGCAGGCCTTCGAAGCCCTGGCTGCCGAAGACGCACGCCTGGCCGGCGCGGCTGACTACGCCCACCGCCACCAGCAGGTGATCGCGCAGTTCGGCCGTTTTCCGCATCGCAATGCCCTGCTGGGCCGGGCCTCCACCGAGGCCGAACAGCAGTACCTAGCCCTTCCGGGTGCCGGCTTTTGATCCCTGGCGGCGCCATGCCTTGTCAGCCCGGCGCGACGCTGCGCCGGGCCGGGCGTGAAAATTGACAGAAAATGCAGGCCGTCTGTTATTTGCGCCCTTTGTTGTCCACCTGCTGAGCCTGGCTCCCGACCGCTTCGCTCGAAGCCACTCAGCCCCCTCGAGTTCCACATGTCCAGCATTCTTCAGAACATCCCCGTCGGCCAGAAGGTCGGTATCGCTTTCTCCGGTGGCCTGGACACCAGCGCCGCCCTGCACTGGATGCGCAACAAGGGCGCCATCCCCTATGCCTACACCGCCAATCTGGGCCAGCCCGACGAGCCGGACTACGACGAGATCCCGCGCAAGGCCATGCAGTACGGCGCCGAAAAAGCCGTGCTGGTGGACTGCCGCGCCCAGCTGGTGCACGAGGGCATTGCCGCCCTGCAAGCCGGCGCCTTCCACATCAGCACCGCCGGTGTGACCTACTTCAACACCACGCCCATCGGCCGCGCCGTGACCGGCACCATGCTGGTGGCGGCCATGAAGGAAGACGACGTCAATATCTGGGGTGACGGCTCGACCTTCAAGGGCAATGACATCGAGCGCTTCTACCGCTACGGCCTGCTGACCAACCCGGCGTTGAAGATCTACAAGCCCTGGCTGGATCAGGCCTTCATCGACGAGCTGGGCGGCCGCGCCGAGATGTCGGCCTTCATGAGCAAGGCCGGCTTCGGCTACAAGATGTCGGCCGAGAAGGCCTACTCCACCGACTCCAACCTGCTGGGTGCCACCCACGAGGCCAAGGACCTGGAGCACCTGAACAGCGGCATCCGCATCGTCAACCCCATCATGGGCGTGGCCTTCTGGCGCGATGACGTGGTGGTCAAGGCCGAGGAAGTCACCGTGCGCTTTGAAGAAGGCATGCCGGTGGCCCTGAACGGCGTCGAGTACAGCGACCCGGTCGCCCTGCTGCTGGAAGCCAATCGCATCGGCGGCCGCCACGGCCTCGGCATGAGCGACCAGATCGAGAACCGCATCATCGAAGCCAAGAGCCGCGGCATCTACGAAGCCCCGGGCCTGGCTCTCTTGCACATCGCCTACGAGCGCCTGGTCACCGGCATCCACAACGAAGACACCATCGAGCAGTACCGCATGAATGGCCTCAAGCTCGGCCGTCTGCTCTACCAAGGCCGCTGGTTCGACCCGCAAGCCATCATGCTGCGTGAAACCGCCCAGCGCTGGGTGGCCCGCGCCGTGACCGGCGAGGTGGCGATCGAGCTGCGCCGCGGCAATGACTACTCGCTGCTGGACACCAAGAGCCCCAACCTGACCTACAAGCCCGAGCGCCTGTCCATGGAAAAGGTCGAAGACGCGCCCTTCTCGCCGGCGGACCGCATCGGCCAGCTGACCATGCGCAATCTGGACATCGTCGACACCCGCGCCAAGCTCATGACCTACACCCAGGCCGGCTTGCTGACCCCGGGCCACAGCGGCAATCTGCCGCAGCTGCAACAGACCAAGACCGAAGGCGGCGACTCCAGCGGCCGCTGAAACGCGGGCTGACCCTGCGCTCCCGGGCTCGATGATGATGCGTGCGCGCACCCTGCTGGCTTCAAACTGCCCGGCTTTCGTGGCACGACGCCAGACTCATGGCTTGTGGCGCCTGGTCTTGTGGCGACTGCTTGGCGCCCTGGGCCTGCTCACGGCCAGCCTGGCGGCCTTGGGCCAGCCTGTGCCACAGGCGCCCAAGCCCGCCAATGCCATGGACAGCAAACCGGCCACCAAGGCGCCGGTGCTGCTGACCATCAGCGGCGCACTCAAGGCCGGGCCCGGCAAGACGGTGCAGCTGGACCTGGCCCAGCTCAGCGCCCTGCCCCAGCAACAGCTGCACACGCAAACGCCCTGGTACCCGGCACCGCGCACCTTCAGCGGCCCGCTGCTGCAAGATGTGTTGAACCTCGCGGGGGCGCAGGGCCAGACCCTGGAAGCCCGCGCCATCAATGACTACAAGGTCAACATCCCGGTCAGCGACGCCGCGCGCTTCAAACCGGTGCTGGCCCTGCAGATCGACGGCAAGCCGATCGCGCTGCGGGACAAGGGCCCACTCTTCATCGTCTACCCCTACGACAGCGACCCCCAGCTGCGCAGCAGCGTCTACTACAGCCGATCCATCTGGCAACTGAAGAGCCTGGAGGTCCGGTGAGCAGCAGCCCCAGCACCCAGAGCGCCGGCCAACGCCGTCGCTGGCGCATCCTCTTGCTGGCCATGGCCGGTTTGCTGGTGCTGGTGCTGGGTTCGGTGGGCGTGCTGCAAGCACGTCAGTTTCTGCTGCTCAATGCCACACGCAGCTACCAGGATGACTACATGATCTGGAGCCTGTTCCAGTTCGAAGTCGAGTCCTTGCGCTTGCGCCTGGCCCTGGAAGATGCCGAGCATCGCTCGGACGAGGTGGACCCCGATCAGGTGGAGCAGCGCTACGAGATTTTTGTCAGCCGCCTGGGGTTGATCGAAGGCGAACACGCCACGCTGGTGCTGCGCGAACATCCAGACTATCAAAAGACCCTGGACCGCAGCAAGCGCTTTGTCGCCTGGGCCGATGCCCTGCCGCTGAAGGCGGACTGGGTGCGCCGGCAAACCGAGCAAGGCCAGGCCGGCCCGGAGCTGCGCGAAGCCTTGGCGCAGTTGCAGTCCCTATCCGACGCCGTGCGCGAGCTGTCGCTGACCGCCTCGCACCACGTCGCAGCCCAGGTCGATGAACGCAACCAGCTGGTGCGTGAGCAGGCCCGCATGAGCTTGTGGTTGACCGGTTTGCAATGCGCGTTGAGCCTGGGTTTCGCGGCCATGCTGCTGCGCCAGTTCCGCCGCCTCAACCGCTACGGCCAGGATCAGCATGCCCTGGCCGAGCGTCTGCAGCAGGCGCAAATCGAAGCCGAGGCCGGCAGCCGGGCCAAGAGCGTGTTCCTGGCCAATATGAGCCATGAACTGCGCACCCCCATGCACGGCCTGCTGGGCATGCTGGACCTGCTCAAGGACACAGCACTGACGCCGTCTCAGAGAAGCCAGCTGCGCGCTGCGCACGACTCCAGCCGCCATCTGCTGACAGTGCTGAACGACATCCTCGACGTCTCCAAGATGGAGGCCGGTGGCATCCACATCCAGCCCGAGCCGGTCCACCTGCCTCGCCTGCTGCAGGAGCTGGACGAGCTGAGCCGCCCGCAGGCCCTGGCCAAATCGCTGGACTTGCAGCTGCTGGCCGACGCCGATGTGCCCGCCTGGGTCAGCGCCGACCCGACCCGCCTGCGCCAGATCCTGCTCAATCTGCTCAGCAATGCGCTGAAGTTCTCCGAACAGGGCCGGGTGCGCCTGCACCTCAGCCGCCAGGAAGACATGCTGGGCCAGACCCTGCTGAGGTTCGAGGTCAGCGACACCGGCATGGGCATGGACGGCGACACCCAGACCCGCTTGTTCCAACGCTTCAGCCAGGGCGACACCACGCGCTCGCGCCGCTTTGGCGGCACCGGCCTGGGCCTGGAGATCTCGCGCAACCTGGCCCGCGCCATGGGCGGCGACATCTCCGTCAGCAGCGTGTTGGGCCAGGGCTCGACCTTCACGGTCGACCTGCCCCTGGTCAGCTGCGCCGCACCCAGCAGTGAGCAAGCCAGCACCGTCCAAGACGCACTCGCGGGCGAGCACAAGCCCTTGCGCATCCTGGTTTCAGAAGACCATGCCACCAACCGCGCTTACCTGCAGGCGGTGCTGGAGCGCCTGGGCCACCCGGCCTTCTTCTGCCAGAACGGCCACGAGGCCTTGCACGCCCTGGCCAGCCAGGACTTCGACCTGGTGCTGATGGACCTGCACACACCGGTGATGGATGGCTACGCCGCCACCCGCGCCATGCGCCGCCTGCCGGCGCCGAAATGCCATGTGCGCATCATCGCCCTCTCGGCCGATGCCTTTGACGAGTCGCGCCAACGCGCGCTGCAGGCCGGCATGAATGATTTCCTGCCCAAGCCCATCGGCGTGGAAGCCTTGGCGCAGGCCTTGAACCAGCATGCCCAAAGTCTGGCCAGCCAGGCACAGCCCGATCGACCGACCACGGACTCCGCCCCTGAAACGCCGGACACGATGGCAGCAGCCGTGACCCGCGGCGAGGCCGACGAGCCTGGACTCGACCCGCAGGCCCTGGCCGATCTGCGCCAGATGCTGCCGGCCAGCACGGTGCGCCAGCTCTACGCCAGCTATGTGGCCAGCCTGGAGCGCACACGCGCCGATCTGCAAGCCGGCCTGAGCGGCCGCAACCAACGCCAGCTCGGCGAGGCCGCGCATGGGGTCAAGGGGGCGGCGGCGAACCTGGGCTTCCAGCTGGTGGTGCAGCCCGCCTTGCAGCTGGAGCAAAGCGCCAAGGCCTTGCAGCAGGACCAGGGCGCCGTGGACTGGCCCTCGGTCGAAGCGCAGACCCAGCAACTGCTGGCCGCGCTCAGCCGCAGCGAAGCGCTGTGCCGGGAGCAAGACCTGGCCTGAACCGGCCTCAGAGCACCACGGGCTCCGGCTCCAGACGAATACCGAAACGGCCGTAGACGCTTTCCTGAATCGCGCGCGCAAGAGTCACCACCTCGGCGCCACGCGCCTCGCCGCGGTTGACCAGCACCAGGGCCTGCTTTTCGTACACGGCCGCGCCGCCCACCGTCTTGCCCTTCCAACCGCAGGCATCGATCATCCAACCGGCCGCCAGCTTGATGCTGCCATCGGGCATGGGGTAGTGAACGATGCCAGGGTCGCGGCCGATGATGTCGCGGCATTGCTCGGGCGTGACCACCGGGTTCTTGAAGAAGCTGCCGGCATTGCCGATCACGGCCGGATCGGGCAGCTTGGCGCGACGGATGGCGCAGACCCAGTCGAAGATCTGGCGCGGCGTCGGGGCGCTGATGCCGGTCTCGGCCATCTTGCGCTCCAGCTCCAGATAGCCCAGCACCGGCTGCCAGGGTTTGGGCAGGCGCAGACGCACCGAGGTGATCACGCTCTTGCCGGCCAGGCCGCCGGGGCCGCTTTGCTTGAAGACGCTGTCGCGATAGGCCAGCTGGCAGACCTCGGCCGGCAAACGCACCGGCCGGCCGGTGACCAGGTCCATCACCTCGACACTGTCGAGCCGGTCTTTCATCTCCAGGCCGTAGGCGCCGATGTTCTGCACCGGCGCGGCGCCCACCGTGCCCGGGATCAGGGCCATGTTTTCCAGGCCCGGATAGCCCTGCTCCACGCACCAGCGCACCAGCTCATGCCAAGGCACACCGGCGCCTGCCTCGATAATCCAGGCGTCCGTACGTTCTTCCAGCAGTCGCAAGCCTGGAATCTCCATCTTCAACACCACGGCGTCGAGGTCTTTGGTCAGCACCAGATTGCTGCCGCCGCCGAGCACAAACTTGGGTGCACGGCCCAGCTCCGGGTGGTCCACCACACGGCGCACATCGGCCGCTTCACGGATGCGCACCAGGCGGCGCGCCGTGGCCGGCAGACCAAAGGTATTGCAAGACTTGAGATTGACATCGCGCTCCACCCGCAAGGCGGGGGCGGTCAGCTCATTCGGGGGATTTACAGCGGGTTGCGACATGGCAGAATTTTCCCAGATCAAGGCGGACTCTCCCGCCCTCCACCAGAAATAAGAAGCCCATCCATATGCCCAGTTTTGACACCACCCTTGAAGCCGACATGGTCAAGATCCGCAACGGGGTCGACAACAGCATCAAGGAAATCAGCACCCGATTCGATTTCAAGGGCACGGCTGCCGAAGTCACCCTGAAGGAGAAAGAAAAGGAAATTCACTCGGTGGGCGAGAGTGACTTCCAGCTGGAGCAGATCGAGGCGGTGCTCTACGCCAAGCTGGTCAAGCAAGGCGTGGTCATCAGCTTCCTGGACAAGCAGGACAAGGTCGAAAAGCTCGGCGGCGACAAGGTGCGCCAGGTCTACAAGATCAAGAACGGCATCGAGTCCGACCTGGCCAAGAAGATCGTCTCGGCCATCAAGAACAGCAAGATCAAGGTGCAGGCCTCCATCCAGGGCGACACCGTGCGGGTCACTGGCAAGAACCGTGACGACCTGCAAGTGGCCATCAACATGCTCAAAAAAGAAATGGCCGATGTTCCGCTCGACTACGGGAATTTCCGTGATTAAGAGCTCATGCGCGGGCTTGGGGCTGCTGCTGGCAGCAACGCTGAGCTTGAACGCTCAGGCCCAGGTGGTCAGCTTCAACGGTAGCTTGGGTGCCAAATCGGCCCTGCTGCTGATTGATGGCGAGCCTCGCACCGTTCCCGTGGGCGAAACCGTGCGGGGCGTGAAGCTGCTGTCACTGGCCGACGCCCAAGCCGTGGTCGAGATCAAAGGGCGCCGCGTCAACCTTGTCCTCGGAGCCTCGCCGGGCCGGGTCGGTGACGGCGCCGCAGCGGCCAACACCGGCCGCAAGATCGTGCTGTCGTCAGGCCATGGCGGCCACTTCACCACGGTTGGCAATATCAATGGCCACTCGACCCAGTTCCTGGTCGACACCGGCGCCACCGCCATCTCCATCAGTCAGTCCGAAGCCGAACGCATGGGCCTGCGCTACCGCGAGGGCCGTCGCACCATGACGCAAACCGCAAACGGCATCATTCCGGCCTACGCGCTGATGCTGGATACCGTGCGCATTGGCGACGTCGAGGTGCGAGGTATTGAAGCCATCGTCGTGCCCAGCCAGATGAGCCATGTGCTGCTGGGCAACAGCTTTCTGACCCGCTTCCAGATGAAACGGGACAATGACGTGCTGACGCTGGACCTGCGCTACTGATGCCGCAGGCGTTTGCGCTCAAAATGGCCGTCAGGTCTGCACGCTCGACCCACGGCATGCGGCACGAAGAGCGCACCCGAAACACCTCTCTCCCGGTATAAATTCCGCCCGCCTCGACAGGCGCTTGACGATACTTCGCCCATGCGATCCAAACACCAGCCCACTCCTTCGTCTTCGCCCTCTTCGACCCCGTCCCTGGCTCCACGTCTGCTTCGCCCTCTGGTGCTGGGCCTGCTGCTCTTGAGCGGCTCCCCCTGGAGCCTGGCTGCGGCCGACAAGGCCTCGACCTATTACGAAGACGGCCTGCGTCGATTCGAGCGAGGCGATCTGCCGGGCGCCATCATCCAGCTGAAGAACTCCATCCAGGAGGACCAGAAGATGCTGGCGGCACACCTGCTGCTGGGCAAGGTGTTGCTGGGCCAGGGCGAGTTGAAGGCTGCTGAAGCGGCGCTGGAAGAAGCGCTGAAGCAAGGCGTCAGCCGCAGCGAAGTAGCGATCCCGCTGGCACAAATCTATCTGCTGCTGGGTGATCGCAAGAAGCTGATCGACCAGATCACCACCAGTGGCCTGCCCACCCAAGCTCAGGCCGAGGTCCTGACCTTGCGAGGTTCGGCCTACGCCATGTCTGGCAATGTCACCCAGGCTGCCAAGAGCTTCGCCGAGGCCAAGGCCTTGAATCCCCGCTCGGGCAGCCCCTGGACAGCCGAGGCGCCCATGCTGCTGCGCCTGGGCGAGCGAGACAAGGCCAGGGCCTCGGCGCTCAAGGGCACCGAGCTGTCGCCCAACGAAGCGGGCGCCTGGTACACCCTGGGCACGATCTTGCAAGGTCAGCAAGACCTGAAGGGCGCCCTGGCGGCCCAAGAACGCGCCCTCAAGATCAATCCCAAGCAGGTCGACGCCCGGGTGGCACGTGCTTCCCTACTGATTGGCCTGAATCAGGAGGCCGAGGCCAGCAAGGACCTGGCCCAACTGGTGGAATGGGAGCTGGAAGACCCTCGCGCCTCATTTCTGCGCGGCTTTCTGGCCAACCGCAAAGGCGACCTTGCCACCGCCAAGACCGCCTTCGCCAATGCGGTGGACCTGATCGACGCCATTTCCCCTGAAGTTCTGGCGGGCAACGACCCTTTGCTGCTGGCCGGAGCAATGTCGCACCGTGCACTGGGCAACCCGGAGAAGGCGCGCGGCTATCTCGACATCCTCCTGGGCTTGAACAGCAAGAACTACGCCGCACAGGTGATGCTGGCATCCATCCTGGTCGACACCCGAGACTACGGGCGGGCCATGGTCTTGCTGGAAGCCGCACAGCGCATCAATCCGGAAGACCCGCAGGTCTTGTTCCTGCTGGGCACGGTGAACATGGCTCGCAAGCGCTATGTCCAGGCGAGTGAGTTTTTCGAGAAGTCGGCCGCCCGCAGCGGCTCGGCCTCGGCCATCCGCGAGCTGGGCTTCAGCCAGTTGAGCCTGGGCCAGGACAAATTGGGCCTGGCCAATCTGGAGAAAGCCTTCGCCGCCACACCGGGCGATGGCCGCGCTGGCATTCAGTTGGCCAACGTCTACCTCAACCAAGGCCAGACCGCCAAGGCCTTGCAGACCGCCCAAGCCATCGTCAAACGCGAGCCCGACAACCTGACCATGCTCAACTTCCTGGGCAATATCAAAGGCAGGGCCGGTGACAAAAAGGGCGCTCGCGACACCTTCCAGCAGTTGCTGCAGAAAGACCCGAACTTCCGCCCGGCGGCCGTCAATCTGTCCTGGCTGGACATGGAGGAAAGCAAGTTCGATCCGGCGCGCAAACGACTGGAGAAGCTGCTGGAAGGCGGCAACAAGGATGATGCCGAGTTGCTCTACCAGCTGGCGATCCTCGAGCTGCGCGCCAAGCGCCCCAATGAAGCGATCGCCCATCTGCGGCATGCCCACGAGGTGCAGCGCGTTGACGCGCGCCCGGGCTTGATGCTGGTGGAGCTTTACATGGAACAACGCCAGGCAGATCTTGCTCTGCCCCTGGCCAAGAGTCTGGCCGCCAACTATTCCGGCAAGCTTCCCGCCTTGCTGTCGCTGGCACGTGTCTACCTGGCCTTGAACGACGGTAGCAACGCACGCCAGGTGCTGCAAGAGGCCACCCGCGTGGCGGACTTTGATGCACAGGAGCAAGTCAAGATTGGACGCATGCAACTGGCTGCAGGCAATGTCGATGGGGCCACTTACAACGTGCAAAAGGCATTGCAGTCGCAGGCGGGCGACCTCGGCGCCCTGCTCTTGCAGGTCGAGGTGGAAGCTCGCCGCGGCGATCCCGCCAAGGTGGATGCCGCCTTGAAGACGTTGAACAACACCCACCCAGGCAAAGTGCAAACAACGCTGGTTGGCGCCCATGTGGCCATGTCGCGTGGTCAATTCCCTGCCGCTCAAGCTGGCTACCGCACCGTGTTCGAGAAAGAACCGAGTACGGCCAATGCGATTTTGCTGGCGCGCGCCATGGTGGCCGCAGGTGAGCTGGACAAGGCCCTGCTCATGCTGGAGGGCTGGGCCCGCAAAGCGCCCAATGACATCACCGCCCTGAAGGCCGTCGCGGGCGTGCAAATGCAAGCGGGCCGAAATGAAGCAGCGAAAAAGAACTACCAACAGATTCTGGCCTTGCAGCCAGGAGACATCGGCATTCAACTCAATTACGCCCAACTCCTGCACCGCATGGGCGACGCTGGAGCCGTCGCTGCAGCCGAGAAGGCCTTGAAGCAGGCGCCCGGCAACGCGGATGCAGCCGATACCTTGGGCTGGATCTTGGTGCAGCGCGGCAATATCGAGGGCGGCCTGCGTCATTTGCGTGAGGCTCGCCTGCGCAGCCCCGGCAATAGCGAAATCCGCTTTCACCTGGCCTTCGCCTTGGCCAAGCTGAACCGCAAAGCAGAAGCCAAGGAAGAACTGAGCGCTGCGCTCAACGCCCAACCCAAGCTGCCGATGACGCAGGAAGTCAGCCGTTTGAAACTGGAACTCGGTCTGTGATCACGGCTCCAGTCTTGCGCCCTGACGCCAATACGGCAAATCAAGCCCAGAATATGTAAGCCAAAAGGCCTATTCGAATATCCAAACCAAGGCCAATTGACCGAGACATTACTCACGCCCCTCGATATCGGGGGTTCTCTTGCAGCGGATTGAACAGGCAGAATCCGGGCATGAAATTGGTATTGAGTATTTGCTTGGGTAATTGGCTGCAACTGTGAATTTTTTACAGCCCCTCAACACCCCCCGGTTCGCGGGATTGTTGGAAGCCAAGGGCCGAGTAGGATGCAATCCAAGATTTCCGTAACACCATCTACGCCGACAGGGTCCACACCATGAACTACGCTGCCACAGCGACAACTACCACCGGTCGTTTTGCGTCTTTTGCCGCAACGGCTCTGTTCGTGGTGGCCGCCGGCTCCGCTTACGCTCAAGGCGCGACGACCGTGACCAAGGCGACTGGCTCCGGCTCTTCGCTGATCGAAACCCACTCGCTGGTGTTCGGCAACACCAGTGCCCGCGACACCGGTCTGGGTGCTTGGAAGGTCAATGAAGGCACAAGCAATGCACTGGGCGCCAACAGCTTCTGGGTTTACTGCCTGGACCCGCTGAACAACTACCTCTCGCCGGACACTTATGACAAGGTGTCGCTGAACAACTTCGTCAATGGCTACCAGGCCACGCCCGGCGGCGCCACCATGGGCTACGCCTCGATCTTTGCGGGCGCCAACTACCAGGCGACAGGTATCAAGGGCATGTACGACGACTCGACCACGACGACCAGCCGCGTCCTGGCCGACTTGACCAACCTGTTCGAGCACGCCTACTCTGACAGCCTGACTTCATCGACCAAATCGGCCGCCTTCCAGTTCGCCATCTGGGAAATCCTGGGCGACGGCGCCGGCAAGAGCTCCGACAAGAAATACTACAGCGCCGCCTACACCAACAGCGGCCTGGACGTGAACGAGACCGGTACATCGTTCAAGAACCAAGTGGACGTTTACCTGGCAGGTCTGAATGGCACCTGGGCTGCCGGCCTGACTGGCACAACGAACTACACCTTCTCGGTCTACAACCCGAACCCGAGCGGCTCGGGCCAAGCCCTGATCCGCGCAACCGCACGCGCCGTGCCGGAGCCTGGTTCGCTGGCACTGGTCAGCCTGGCTGTGTTCGGCGTGGTTTACACCCGCCGCCAAAGCAAGAAGCACTGATGCAAAGGGCTGGGCCATCCAGCCCGGCCATCAACAGAAAAAAGCGGCCGCGGGCCGCTTTTTTCATGTCTTTGTCGAGTCTCAGACAAGCAGTCAATAGGAGCGCAAAGGAGCAAATCAGCCTGCGTGCCGATGCCTCAGCACAACTACTCTGAGCGATAGACCGCCACCACGGGCTCGCCAGCAGCCACCCGCGCATAACCCCGATACATTCCCTCGGAGTTGAATGGCAGACATACCTCGCCTCGGGCAGAGACTGCAATCAATCCACCTGCATCCGGCGGAAGCTTTTGCATCACCACACGCTCACAAGCCTCGGCCAATGACAGACTGGCATATTCCATCAGTGCCGACACATCATGTGCGGCGCAAGCACGAATGAACAGCTCACCCGTGCCCGTACATGACACGGCCACTGTGGCGTCATTGGCGTAGGTTCCGGCTCCCACGAGTGGCGTATCCCCGACTCGACCGACCTGCTTGTTGGTCATGCCACCCGTAGAAGTGGCGGCCGCCAGATGGCCAGCCGCATCCAGGGCGACAGCGCCGACCGTACCAAACTTGGTGAGCTCATCAATTGGGCCCGACACCCGAGCATCACCCCGCAGCGATGACACATCCCGAGCCAGCAACTCTTGACCATCGTGATCGCGCAGCACGCCAGCCTGCAGTTGCCGCGCACGCCGAAGCTGCTCCAGGCGATGCGGCGTACCAAACCAACTGGGCTCCACCTGTTCCAAGCCATGGCGTGCGGCGAACTCATCGGCTGCCGCGCCGACAAACAGCAGATGAGCGCTGTGCTCCATCACCGCTCGAGCCGCAAGAATCGGGTTGCGCGTTCGGCTGACCCCAGCCACTGAGCCTGCACGACAGCCATGCCCATCCATCACGCAGGCGTCAAGCTCATGGGTGCCAGCCGCCGTGTAAACCGCGCCCTTGCCAGCATTGAACAGCTCACACTCTTCGAGCTGCCTAACCGCCTCCACCACCACATCAACTGAGCTTGCGCCTGCGGCGAGCTGCGCCTGACCGGCGCGCAGAATGCCCGCCAAGGCAGCGCGATAACGAGCCTCTTGCTCGGCACTCATGGCGCCCCTCGTCAAAGTACCAGCGCCACCATGGATGGCCAGGACAGGAGCAGGACGAGAAGTGGTTGTGTCGGTCATTTTGAGGTCCATGGCGAGCGAAGTACTGCGGCAGCGAGGATCACCTCGGACTTGGCGCTTGTGGATCATAGGCAAGCATCAGCGCCCCTTCAGCGCCCGCGTGCGAACAGCGCAGCGGGCTCATGGACAATAGCGATATGAAAATGCGCCTCTCCAACATCCTGTTCTCGCAAGGCTTCGGCACTCGCCGTCTTTGCGCCGGTCTGATTTACAACGGCGAGGTTCGCATCGCCGGCGAAGAGGCAGACGATCCGGATGCTGAATACGAAACCGAAGGGTTCAGCTTTGAAGTCAGTGGCAAGACCTGGCCCTTTTACGAAAAGGCGCTGATCCTGCTCAACAAGCCGGCAGGCTACGAGTGCTCGCAAAAACCCAAGCACCACCCCAGCGTCATGAGCTTGCTGCCCGCACCGCTGCGCGAGCGCAATGTGCAGCCAGTCGGTCGCCTGGACGAAGACACCACCGGCCTGCTGCTGCTCACCGACGACGGCAGCCTGATCCACAAGCTCACCAGCCCCAAGCACCATGTTCCCAAGGTCTACGAGGCACAGTGCAAGCACCCGGTCACCCCGGAGATGGTGGCACAGCTCATGGCCGGCGTGGAGCTGCGCGAGCCTGCAGAGTCCAAGCTGCCGGCCGAGTTGGCAGCCCGCCGCGCCAGCGAAGCGCGCAAGCCCCTCAAGCCCAGCAAGCCAATCGCCAGTGAACGCCCTGGCTTCACGCCGGAGATGGTCAAGGCCGAAGGCGCCGAGGCCTTCGGCAGCCACGGCCTGCGCCTGACGCTCACCGAAGGCAAGTACCACCAGGTCAAGCGCATGGTCGCCGCCGTCGGCAACCGGGTGGAGAGCCTGCATCGGCCGCAATTCGGTGCCCTGGCCCTGCCTGCGGATCTCAAGCCCGGCGAATGGCAGTGGGTCCACAGTCCAGCCCTGATCAGCAGCTGATTGCGCTGGGACAAGTGCCCTAGTGGTTTGCCCTTGAAAGCCAACCCCACTGTGGTTTTCAAGGGTTGTTCCGGTTCAATTTGTCATCTTTGCCCTGTAGAAACACACCCGCGAGTGGAGCGATCACAAGTGCGGGCATGAACCCGCACTGCCAGAGCGGTCTCAAGAAGAGGCCGCCGGACGTCGAGGGGTGAAAGAGATGACAACAGCGTCGGCCTCATGGGCCGCGAAGGGGCAGGATGCGGGACGCGTGTCCGAGTTCCCAGCAGACCTGGAGGGCGGCCGAGAAACACGGCTGAGCCCCGATATTTCCGCCCAGGTCTTGGTTGAGCAAATCCTTGGCCTGTTTGAAGGCACCGTCAAGCGCAGCATGCTGGGCCTGGCCTTTTGCTTGTTGCCCGTCTATCTGCTCTGGCCTCAGCTCTCCCACGAATTGCTGCTGGGCTGGCTGGGCGCACGCGCCTTGATCACGCTGTGGCGTTGCGCAGAGGCTGTGCATTTCCAGCGCCATGTTGTGGCCCCATGCGGCGAGCAAGGCCCTGCTCTCAACACCCTGCTGCCCTGGCGCCGGCGGGCCCTGCAACTGCTGGCCCTCGATGCTCTGAGCTGGGGGGCCATGGGCTGGTTCTTCCACACCCCGCAGGCGCCGGAACTGGAGGGCGTGATGCAGGCCTCCACCGTCGGGCTGAGCGCCATGGGCCTGTTTGTGCTCGGCGGGCGCTTTCAGGCCAATTTGATTTTCTCCACCCTGGCCCTGACGCCGCTGATGGCCTACCACCTCAGCTTGGGCACGCAGACCGGCGCCCTGATCGCCCTCGGGCTGGGCTTCTTCCTTTGCATCGCACTGAGCGAGTCCCGCCGCATCGAGCAACGCCACACCGAGCTGCTGCGCCTGCGCTTTGCCAATGCATGGGTGGCCGAACAGCGCCAACAGGCCCTGCAGTCGGCCGAGCACCAAAGTACCAGCAAGAGCCGTTTCGTCGCGGTGATGAGCCACGAAATCCGCACGCCGCTGAACGGCATCCTGGGCATGACCCAGCTGCTGGAGCGCAGCGAGCTCAAGCCCGAGCAGCGCGAGCAGATCGACATCGTGCGCCGCTCGGGCCGCCATCTGCTGGCCCTGGTCAACGACATCCTGGATCTGGCCCGCATCGAGTCCGGCAAGCTGGCCGTGGACGCCGGCCCGGTCAGCCTGCGCGAGGTGGTGGACGATGTCTGCCAGTTGCTGGTGCAGACCGCTCGCGACAAAGGTCTGGCCTTCGAGCTGCAGTTCAGCCCCGCCCTGCCCAGCCATGTGCTGGGCGATGCCTCGCGCATCAAGCAGGTGCTGCACAACCTGATCGGCAACGCCATCAAGTTCACCGAGCGCGGCGCCGTGAACGTGGAGGTCAGCTCGACCCTGGACATGCGCGCCGGCACCTTGCTGCGCTTTGCCGTGCGCGACAGCGGCGAAGGCATTGCGGCCGACCAGATGGAGCGCATCTTTGCCCCCTTTGAGCAGGCCACCCAGCAAAGCCGCGCGCCGCGCCAGGACGGCAGCGGCCTGGGCCTGACCATCTCGCGCGAGCTGGCCCGCGCCATGGGTGGCGATCTGCGCTGCAGCTCGGTGCCCGGCCAAGGCTCGCTGTTCGAGTTCACCCTGCCCCTGCAAGCCTGCCAGCCCGCGCCTGCGCGCCCCCTTCCTGCCAGCGACTACCGCGCCCTGGGCACCAGCAGCGCCAAGGACCTGGCGCCCCAGCTCAGCGGCCGCGTGCTGCTGGTCGACGACAGCCTGGTCAATGTGCTGGTGGCCTCGTCCATGTTGGAGTGCTGCGGTCTGCAGGTGGACACGGCCGAGAACGGCCTGGAGGCCTTGGACCGGCTGAGCCAGCAGCACTACGACCTGGTGCTGATGGACTGCCAGATGCCACGCATGGATGGCTTCGAGGCCACGCGCCGCTGGCGCAGCCAGGAGCGCCAGAAGTTCCTGGCACCCGTGCCCATCGTCGCCTTGACCGCCAGCGCCGTGAACGGCGACCGCGAGCGCTGCATCCAGTGCGGCATGGACGATTACCTGGTCAAGCCCTTCGAGATGGATGACCTCGTGGCCGTGGTGCAGCGCCATATGCAGGTCGCGCAGCTGAGCCGCTCGGCCGCTCTGGTCTGAAGGCCAAATCCGGTCGCTGCGCCGGCGCACGATAATCGGCGCCATGCAGGTTTTTCGCGGTTTCCATCATCCCGGCATCGCCAGCGCCTGTGCGCTGACGATTGGCAATTTCGACGGCGTCCATCGCGGCCACCAGGCCATGCTGGCCTTGCTCAAGTCCGAGGCCTCACACCGCGGCTTACCCAGCTGCGTGATGACCTTCGAGCCCCACCCACGCGACTTCTTTGCCCAGCTCGCCGGCAAGCCGGAGCTGGCGCCCGCCCGCATCGCCACCCTGCGCGACAAGCTCAGCGAGCTGGAGCGCTGTGGCATCGACCAGGTCATCGTGCTGCGCTTCGATGCGGCGCTGGCTGCGCTCAGCGCCCAAGCCTTCATCGATCAGGTGCTGATGCAGGGCCTGGGGGCGCGCTACATCCTGGTCGGCGATGACTTCCGCTTCGGCGCCAAGCGCCAGGGCGACTACGCCACACTGGACGCCGCCGGACGGCAGCGCGGCTTCGACGTCGCCCGCATGATGAGCTACGAGGTGCACGGGCTGCGCGTCAGCAGCTCCGCCGTGCGAGAGGCCCTGGCCGCCGGTGACATGGCAGGTGCGGCGCGCCTGCTCGGTCGGCCCTATGCCATCTCGGGCCATGTCGTTCATGGCCAGAAGCTGGGCCGCAGCCTCGGTGAATCCAGCCCCGGTGCCCTGGACGGCTTTCGCACCCTGAACCTGCGCTTCAGCCATGACAAGCCGGCCGCCCACGGCATCTTCGCCGTGCGCACCCATGGCCTGGCCGCCGAGCCGCTGGACGGCGTGGCCAGTCTGGGTGTGCGGCCCACGGTGGAAGACGCCGGCCGCGTGCTGCTCGAGGTGCATTGCTTAGCCTGGCCCGCGCCTCTGGGGCGTGAGGAGGCCTACGGTAAACTCGTGCGCGTGGAACTCCTGCACAAACTTCGCGACGAAGCCCGCTACGACGGGCTCGATGCCTTGACGGCTGCCATCCGGCAGGATGCCGAGCAGGCACGCGCCTTTTTGGCCACCCACGCCGCCTTGCGCCGGCAGACCACCCGCGATCGAATTTGATCGGCGCGGGGGCCGGGTGCAGCACACCGGCCTGCCGCAGCCCCTGCGACGGGCTCCATCCCCTCGCGCCTCCTGCACGCCTTCCACCGCCCGCCCTGCGCGCGGCGCCTCTTTTGAACGGGCTCACGCCTGAAAGCCATCGCTTCACCATGACAGCCGCCAAAGACACCCCCGCCGATTACCGCGCCACGCTGAACCTGCCCGACACCCCGTTCCCCATGCGCGGCGATCTGCCCAAGCGCGAGCCGGGCTGGATCAAGGCCTGGGAAGAACAAGGCACCTACCAGCGCCTGCGCGAGGCGCGCCGCGGCGCGCCCAAGTTTGTGCTGCATGACGGCCCGCCGTATGCCAATGGCCAGATCCACATCGGCCACGCCGCCAACAAGATCCTCAAGGACATGATCGTCAAGGCCCGCCAGTTGGAAGGCCTGGACGCGGCCTACATCCCCGGCTGGGACTGCCACGGCCTGCCGATCGAGAACCAGATCGAGAAAACCCACGGCCGCGGCCTGCCGCGCGACGAGGTGCAGGCCAAGAGCCGCGCCTATGCCGGCGAGCAGATCGACGCCCAGCGCGCCGATTTCAAGCGCCTGGGCGTGCTCGGCGAGTGGGACCGCCCCTACCGCACCATGGACTTCAAGAACGAAGCGGGCGAGATCCGCGTCTTGAAGCGCTTGTTCGAGCGCGGCTTCGTCTACCGCGGCCTCAAACCCGTGTACTGGTGCTTTGACTGCGGCTCCTCACTGGCCGAGTTCGAGATCGAGTACCAGGACAAGAAGAGCCCGGCCGTGGACGTGGCCTTCCTGAGCGCTGAGCCGGTGCGCCTGGCCGCGGCCTTTGGCCTGAGCTCGCTGGACAAGGATGCCTTCACCGTCATCTGGACCACCACGCCCTGGACCATCCCGGCCAACCAGGCACTCAACCTCAACCCCGAGCTGAGCTACGCCCTGGTGGACACGCCGCGCGGCTTGTATGTGGTGGCCGAGGCCCTGGTCGAGAAGTGCCTGGCACGCTGGAAGCTCGAGGGCTCGGTGCTGGCCACCACGCTCGGCAAGAACCTGGCCGGCCTGGAGTTCAAGCACCCGCTGGCCCATGTCGATGCGGGCTACAACCGAACCAGCCCCGTCTATCTGGCCGATTACGCCACCGCCGAGGACGGCACCGGCGTCGTGCACTCGGCGCCGGCCTACGGTCTGGATGACTTTCAGTCCTGCATCTCGCATGGCATGGCCTTCAAGGACATCCTGAACCCGGTCACCGGCAACGGCACTTACGAAGCCAGCCTGCCCCTGTTCGGCGGCCAGCACATCTGGAAGGCCAATGCCGTCATCGCCCAGACCCTGGAAGACGCCGGCCGACTGCTCTCGCATGTGCAGATCACCCACAGCTACCCGCACTGCTGGCGCCACAAGACGCCGGTGATCTACCGGGCGGCCGCGCAATGGTTTGTGCGCATGGATGAGGGCGAAGGCCTGTTCGCCACCGAACCGGCCGCCAAGACCCTACGCCAGACCGCGCTGGAAGCCATCGACGCCACCAACTTTTACCCCGAGAACGGCCGCGCCCGCCTGCGGGACATGATCGCCGGCCGGCCCGATTGGTGCATCTCGCGCCAGCGCAGCTGGGGCGTGCCCCTGCCCATCTTCCTGCACAAGGACAGCGGCCTGGCCCACCCCAAGACCCTGGAGTTCATCGAGCGCGCTGCGCAGCTGGTGGAAGTCGGCGGCGTCGAGGCCTGGGCCAAGCTGGACCCGGCCGAATGGCTGGGCGAAGAAGCGGCGCAGTACAGCAAGGGCAGCGACATCCTGGACGTCTGGTTCGACTCCGGTTCGACCTTCCAGCATGTGCTCAAAGGCAGCCACGTGGGCGCCGCCCACGACAGCGGCCCCGAGGCCGACCTCTACCTGGAAGGCCATGACCAGCACCGCGGCTGGTTCCACAGCTCCCTGCTGATCGGCTGCGCACTCTACGGCCGCGCGCCCTACAAGGGCTTGCTGACTCACGGCTTCGTCGTCGACGGCCAGGGCCGCAAGATGAGCAAGTCGGTCGGCAATGTGGTGGCGCCGCAGACCGTCAGCGAGAAGATGGGCGCCGAGATCATCCGCCTCTGGTGTGCCTCGACCGACTACTCGGGCGATCTGGGCCTGGACGACAAGATCCTGGCCCGCGTGGTTGATGCTTACCGCCGCATCCGCAACACCCTGCGCTTCCTGCTGGCCAATGTCTCGGACTTCGATGCCAAGACCGATGCCCTGCCGCTGGATCAGCTGCTGGAAGTGGACCGCTTCGCCCTGGCCCGCGCGGCGCAGCTGCAGGCCGACATCCTGGCGCACTACCAGCGCTACGAGTTCCACCCGGTGGTGGCCAAGCTGCAGGTCTATTGCTCGGAAGACCTGGGTGCCTTCTACCTGGACGTGCTCAAGGACCGGCTCTACACCACCGCGCCCAAGAGCCTGGCGCGCCGCTCGGCGCAGACGGCGCTCTGGCACATCACCCAGGCCATGCTGCGCTGGATGGCGCCCTTCCTGAGCTTCACCGCCGAGGAGGCCTGGGCCATCTTCGACGGCGGCCACGGCGGCGAGAGCATTTTTGTCGAGACCTACTGGAAGTTCGCTGCCCCGGACGAGGCCTTGCTGACCAAGTGGGGCCGCATCCGCGAGATCCGCGAGGCGGTCAACAAGGCCATCGAGGATGTGCGAAGCGCCGGCGGCGTGGGCGCCTCCTTGCAGGCCGAGGTGGCCCTGGGCGTCGAAGCGCAAGACCTGGCCCTGCTGCAAAGCCTGGGCGAGGATCTGAAGTTCGTCTTCATCACTTCGGCCGCCAACCTCTCGGCTGCGGAAGCATTGAGCGTCACGGTCACCCCGTCGGCTCACCAGAAATGCGAGCGCTGCTGGCATTACCGCGAGGACGTGGGTGCTAACCCGGCCCACCCGACTCTGTGCGGCCGCTGCGACAGCAATCTGCACGGCAGCGGCGAAACCCGTACGGTGGCCTGAACGATGGCGAGCAGCAACAAGAAAAGCGGCGCGGGCGGTGGCAACAAGCTGGGCCTGTGGCTGAGCATCGCCCTGGTCATCATCCTGCTGGACCAGTTCACCAAGGTGCTGATCCTGGGCAACTTCCAGCTCGGCGACAGCCGCTATGTAGCCAGCTTTTTCAACGTCGTGCGGGTCCACAACACCGGCGCCGCCTTCAGCTTCCTGGCCAATGCGGCGGGCTGGCAGCGCTGGTTCTTCGTCGGCCTGGGTGCCGTGGCGACGGTCTTCATTCTGGTCATGCTCAAGCGCCACGGCCAGCAAACCCTGTTTGCCACCGCGCTGAGCCTGATCCTGGGCGGCGCCATCGGCAATGTCATCGACCGCCTGTTGCACGGCTATGTGGTTGATTTCATCCAGGTGCACTTGAGTGGGCGAGCCTTCCCGTCCTTCAATGTCGCCGACAGCGCCATCACCGTGGGCGCGGTGCTGCTGATCTGGGACGAAGTTCGGCGAGTTCGCAAGGGCTGAGCGCGGCCCCGCGCCGCACTGCACCGCTGAACCTGAGCGCCAGCTTGACTCGCGTCCCGCGGGGCCTGCATCTGCTGGAAAGCCCGCTGGTGCACATGCCTTGCGGGCGCCTAAGCTGCGGCCATGACACCCGCCGAACTGCCCTCCAGCGATGCGCCCCGGCCCCAGCCTCTGCCGCCCTCGGCGGTGAATGAGGAAATCCCTGCCGACAGCGCTTTTGCCATCCGCCTGCGCCCGCTGGGCTTTGGCGACCCCGTGCGCTGGCTGGCGGCCGGCTGGGCCGATTTCCGGCGCGCCCCCCTGATCGGCCTGTTCTTCGGTGCCTGTTTCATGCTGATGGGCTGGTGCTTGCTGGGCGTCTACGAGCACGCACCCATCTACACCCTGGCCTTGTCGGCCGGCTTTCTGCTGATGGGTCCGTTTCTCTGCCTGGGCCTGTACCAGGTCAGCCGACGCCTGCAGCAGGGCTACCAGCCCCGCCTGCTGGACTGCCTCACCGCCTGGCGCAAGCGCATGTCGCAGATCGCCATCTTCGGCACCGTGCTGCTGATCCTGGAGATGATCTGGGGCCGCGCGGCCCTGGTGGTGTTTGCCGTCAGCTTTGACGGCATGCCCGATCTCAGCGGTTCCTTGGTCAAGTTGCTCAACCCCGAAAACCTGGGCTTCATCGTCGCCTACCTCGGCGTCGGCGCCTTCTTCGCCGGCCTGATCTATGCCGTCAGCGTGATCTCCATCCCCATGCTGCTGGATCGCCCGACCGATGCTGTCACAGCCGGCCTGACCAGCTTGCGCCTCGTGCTGACGCAGACCGGTGTGATGCTGTTCTGGGGCGCCCTGATCACGGTGCTGGTGGTGCTGGCCTTGCTGCCGGGATTTGCCGGCCTGCTGGTGGTGGGGCCGGTGTTGGGCCATGCCAGCTGGCATGCCTACCGCGCGGCCGTGGAAGACTGAAGCCGCCGAATTGCGCACCAGTCGCGCGTCGAACGCAGTTTTTTTGCGCAACAGCCGGCCGACAAGCGACGGCAGGCCGCGTCACCCAGGCGACAATGCGCAGCGCCACGCGCAGCCTGCCGGATGGCCACGGTGGTGGCCCCACAAGGCCTGCACGCTCGGCCGATTGGCCCACCCTGACCCTCCATGCTCGATTTTTCCTGCTTGACCCATTACGACTGGCTTGACGTGCCGATGTGGGTGTTCGACCCCGCACGCCAGCGCAATCTCTGGGCCAATGCCGCGGCCTTGGGCTTCTGGCGCGCCAGCAGCGCCGAGGAGTTCCTCTCGCGCGACTTTTCCGACACCAGCGAAGCCGTGCGCGAGCGCCTGGCCGTCACCGCCGCCGACCATGCTCAGGGCAAGATCGTGCGCGAGCAATGGACGCTCTACCCCAAAGGCCAGCCCGCCACCGTGATGCTGGTCTCACGCGGCATCCTCACCCCCGACCGCCGCCAGGTCATGCTGTTTGCGGCCGATTCCCTGGCCAACAGCAGCGACAAAGCCATGCTGCGCGGCGTGGAAGCCCTGCAGCACACGACCGTGCGCATCGCCGTGTTCAGCCTGCAGGACGGCAGCACCCTGATGCGCAATCCGGCGGCCGCCCTGGCTTTTGGCAAGCGCCCGGCTGTGGCTGGCACCAGCACCACCGGCCGCGGGCGCATCAGCGATTTCGAAGCCCTGTTTGCCGACAGCGGCGATGCCATCAAGGTCTTCAACCAGGTGCGCGCCGGCCACAGCTTCAAGGCCGACCTGGAACTGCTGACCGACGGCGGCCGCTGCTGGCATGGTGTCAACGCCCGGCCCATGCGCGACCCGGTGACCGGCGAGCAGGTGCTGCTGCTCAATGCCCGCGACATCGCCGACCTCAAGGCCAGCCAGGCCGCGCTCGAAGCTGCCCGCGAAGCGGCCGAAGCGGCCAGCCAGGCCAAGAGCAGTTTTCTGGCGAATATGAGCCACGAGATCCGCACACCGATGAACGGGGTGCTGGGCCTGACCGAGCTGGTGCTGCAGACCGAGCTCAGCGACAAGCAGCGCAAATTCATCGAGCTGGCCCACAGCTCGGCCAAGGGCTTGATGGTCATCATCAATGACTTGCTGGACGTGGCCAAGATCGAATCGGGCCGCGTGGTCATCGAGCAGGCGCATTTCTCCCTGCACGATTGCCTGCGCGAGGCCCTGCACCCGCTGCTGCTGCAGGCGCACGAGAAGGGCTTGCACCTGCACGCCCGCGTCCAGCCCGGCGTGCCGCAGCATGCCACCGGCGACGCTCTGCGCCTGCGCCAGGTGCTGGTCAATCTGGTCGGCAATGCGCTCAAGTTCACCGAAAAAGGCGAGGTGCGGGTCGAGGTGGAACGCATCGAGCCCGAGCCTGGAGAAGCCGGCAGCGCGCCGACCGAGGGCCCGCCGCAGCTGCGCCTGCGCTTCAGCGTGCACGACACCGGCATCGGCATGACGCGCGACCAGATCCAGCAGATCTTCGAGCCCTTCAGCCAGGCCGATGGCAGCATCACGCGCCGCTACGGCGGCACCGGCCTGGGCCTGACCATCGTGCAGCGCCTGGTCAGCCTGATGGGCGGCCAGGTGCAGGTGGAAAGCCAGCCGGGCACGGGCTCATGCTTCAGTTTTGAAGTGGCTCTGGACGGCTCGGGGGCGGACCGCCCAGCGAGCCCGCCCGACCCAGAACCTTGAATCCAGGCACGCCATGGACATGAATCTCACGGGCTCCGCCCGCTACCGTCGCCTTGCCTGGGGCTTGGCCGTGGCCGGCGCCCTGGCCTTGCTGTCACTCGCCTTGATCGGCGGCTTGTTCGGCTGGCTGATGGACACCGTCGCCAGCCTGGGCTCAGCGCGAGCGCAGCAAGCCAGCGCGGCTTTGCCGCTGATGACCGCCCTGGTGGTGGCCCTGGGCCTGCTGCTGCGCTGGCGCCTGCGCAGCAGCCGCAAGAACAAGCACCACGCCGACAAGCGCCCGGACATCGGCTTTTGAACCCGCGCCTGGCCCTTTTGCTGACCCTTCCACCCCTGATGTGGGCGGGCAATGCCGTGGTCGGGCGATTGATGGTGGGCAGCATCAGCCCCCTGGCCCTCAACGGCCTGCGCTGGGCCCTGGCAGCCCTGCTCTTGCTGCCACTGTCCTGGCGGCTGCTGAAACAGACCGAATTGCTGCGCCAGCGCTGGGCCTATCTGGCCTTGACCGGGTTCCTGGGCATGGGCTGCTACAACGCCCTGCAGTACCAGGCCTTGCGCAGCTCCAGCGCGCTCAACGTCACCCTGATCGCCGCCAGCCTGCCGGTCTGGATGCTGGCCATCGGCGCCCTGTTGTTCGGCGTGCGGCCGCAGCGGCGCCAGCTGCTGGGCGCCCTGCTCTCGCTGGCCGGCGTGGCCCTGGTGATCGCGCGCGGGCAACTGACCATCCTGGCCCAGGTGCACTTCGTCAGCGGCGATCTGCTGATGCTGCTGGCCATCCTCTCCTGGGCCCTGTACAGCTGGCTGCTGGCAAGGCCACCGGCCTCGATGCGCGGGGAACAGCGCCCCCACTGGGATTGGGCCGAGACCTTGATGGCCCAGCTGCTCTTCGGCTTGGTCTTTGCCGGCGGCATGGCGGGCGCCGAGCAGGCGCTGGGCAGCTCTGCGCCCATCGCCTGGGGGTCAGGTCTTGCCCTGACCCTCATCTATGTGGCGGTGGGGCCTTCGCTGATCGCCTACCGCTGCTGGGGCCTGGGCGTGGCCCAGGCCGGGCCGGCGGTGGCGGCTTTCTTCGGCAACCTCACGCCGGTGTTTGCCGGCCTGATGTCAGCCGCTCTGCTGGGCGAATGGCCGCAGTGGTACCACGGCGCGGCCCTGGGCCTGATAGCGGCCGGGATCTGGGTCTCGTCGAGGGTCTCGTCAAAAAAAGCGTAAGGCTGCGGGGCTGAGCACAACTCAGCTGCGCCCTCATTTAGGCCCTCAGCTGCGCTGGCCGCTGAAGCTGCCACCGCCCTTCATGCCGCCGCCATAGCTCCAGGTGCCGCTGACCGTGCCGTTGATGGGATCCACGCCGCCCTGGTAATGGGCCGAGCCCGCCGAACCGGAAGCCACCATGGTCAGGCGGCCATTGGGCAGCACCGCACCGCTGACGCTGAATGCGCCGCTCTGGTTGGAGACACCACTGCCGGTGACCGTGCCGCTGCCATTGAGGCCCGGCAGGATGCTGACGGTGAAGCTGCCTTGCTCGTAGCCGCTGAAGCTGCCGGAGAAGTTGCCGAAGATGCCGCCGGCCACCGACTGCGTGACCGGCAGGGGCTGGGCCTGAGGCGCGCTCGACACCATGCCGCAAGCGCCGACCAGGGTGCGCTGCACCCAGCCGCTGAAGTTGGCGGCGTCCACAAAGACAAAGCCGTTGCTGAGCTCACCCGAGGCGATCAGCTCGTCGTTCTTGGTGAGGGTGGCGACAACCTTGCCCTCGCGCGAAGCCGTGGCATAGGCCTTCACATTGGCGATCTTGGGGCACAGGGTCTGGCCGGGCTTCTGCGGTGCCTCGGCCTTTTGCGAGGCGGCGGCATTGGCATCGCCCGAGGCGCTGTTGCTGCGGATCAGCTGGGGCTGGTCGCGGATGGTCTGGACGATCTTGTTGTAGTTGTCCAGCAGGCTGGCCGCCACCATCTTGCCTTCCGGCGTCTTGGTGTAGCCACCCAGGGCACCCAGCATGCCGTTGCCATAGGCCCAGCCGCCGATGCCGAAGTCGGTCTTGGTGGCCTTGCCTTCGGCGGCGGCCACCTGGATGCTGGAGCGCACATCGGCGATCAGAAGGCTGGTGGACGCTTCCTTGAACTTGAGGCCACCGGCAATCGCGCCGAGCACGCCCAGGCGGCCCATCAGCGCACCGCCGATGCCGCCGGTGTCGGAAGCCGCCACCTGCACATTGGGCGTCATCACAAAGTCGGCGGCCTGCATCTGGCCCTTGCCGACATTGGATTCCTGGCGCAGATCACCGCTCTGGCCCAGGGCGCGCTCCTGCTGCAGGTTCTGCATGGCCACGCCGCGCTCGACCACATCGAAACAGCCCGACTGCTGAATCATCATGCGCAGCAAGGCCTCAGGCGAGCCCAGGCCGTAGCGCGACAGGTGGTGCCAGCCGGTATGCGGCTCGGCCACGGCGATCACGCCCAGCTTCTTCGAGCATTTCTCGACATTGGAGCCGTGCTCCTCGGCGCGGGCGCCGCCCGCCAGCATCATCACGGCCGCAGCCACCACGCCGGTCTGCACGAAGACCTTCTGCTTCATCATCAAGATGCACTCCCATTCAGGCATAGCCACACGAAGCCGGGCATTGTGCCCAAGTGTGTCCCACTCACCCATCCCCCAAAAGGGCACGGATCGGTAACAAATTGCGACCGAGCGATGCCCCGGCGAGACCACTCAAAACACGCCGGCGTAAGCCCCGCCATCGAGCAGGATGTTCTGCCCCGTCAGGTAGCCGGCCTGGGCGCTGCACAGCATGGCGCAGATGGCGCCGAACTCGGCAGCCGTGCCGAAGCGCTGGGCTGGAATGCTTTGCTTGCGGCGCTGCGCGAACTCCTCGGTCGCCAGGCCGTTCTTGCTGGCGCCGGCCACCAGGGTCTTGTGCAGGCGCTCGGTATCAAAAGCGCCGGGCAGCAGGTTGTTGAGGGTGACATTGCGGCCGGCCAGCTGCGGTTGGCGCGCCAGGCCGGCGACGAAGCCGGTCAGGCCCGAACGCGCGCCGTTGGACAGGCCCAGCACATCGATGGGCGCCTTGACGGCGCCCGAGGTGATGTTGACCACGCGGCCGAAGCCACGCGCCGCCATGCCGTCGACCGTGGCCTTGATCAGCTCGATCGGGGTCAGCATATTGGCGTCGATGGCGGCCAGCCAGGCGGCGCGGTCCCAGTCGCGGAAATCACCGGGCGGCGGGCCGCCGGCGTTGTTGACCAGCACATCGACCTGCGGGCAGGCGGCCAAGGCCGCCGCGCGGCCCTCGGGCGTGGCAATATCGCCCGCCACGGCAAGCACCTGCACGGCGGGGTTGAGGGCCCGCAAGGCCTCGGCCGTGGCCTCCAGCGCTTCAGCGCCGCGCGCGGTGATCACCACATGCGCGCCCTCTTTCACCAAGGCCTCGGCACAGCCCCGACCCAGGCCCTTGCTGGCCGCACACACCAGGGCCCAGCGGCCCGACAGTCCCAAATCCATCGCCATCACCTCCAACGCGTCAACAACCACACCCCGCCCAGCACCAGCAGCGTGCCCATCAGCACCCAGACCGTGAAGGGTTCATCCAAAATCAGCGCGCCCAGCACGATGGTGGACATGGGCCCCACCATGCCGGTCTGGGCCGCCAGGCTGGCGCCCAATCGCTCGATCGCCAGCATCACCATCAGCACCGGCGCAAAGGTGCACGCGGTGGCGTTCAGCAAGGACAGCCACCACACCTCGGGCGCCAGCTGGGCCAGGCCGCTGAGCGGCCGCAACAGCAGGAACTGAGCGATGCAAAGCAGGCAGGCCACCGTGGTGGCCAGGCCGGTCAGGCGCATCGCCCCCAGGCGCCGCACTTCTTCGCCGCTGAACAGCAGGTAGCAGGCATAGCTGAGCGCACTGCCAAATACCAAGGCCGCGCCGAGGCCCACATGCGGGCCTTGCAAGGACAGCTCCTGCCCAAACACCAGCAAAACACCGCTGTAGCTGATGGCCAGAGCCAGCAACTGCCGGCCAGTGACACGGCGCTTGAAGAACAGCCAACCCAGCAGCAAGACCAGGGTCGGGTTGAGGTACAGGATCAGGCGCTCGAAACTGGCGCTGACGAATGCCAGGCCGGCGAAATCCAGAAAGCTGGCCAGGTAGTAGCCGCTGAAGCCCAGGCCCAGCACCACCCAGGCGTCACGCCGGGTCAGCGCCGGCTTGCCCCGCCCGGCCCACCAGGCCAGCAGCACAAACAGGGGCAGGGCCATCAGCATGCGCAGCATCAGCAAGGTGATGGCATCGACACCATGCCGGTAGGCCAGCTTGACGATGATGGCCTTGCCCGAGAAGGCGATGGCGCCAGCGGTGGCCAGGGCGAAGCCGGGCCAGAGGCGGGGCGGAGGCGCCACTGGCAAGCCGGGAGAAGCGGGAGAAACGGGAGACGAAGAGGACATCGCCAGCCATCATAGAAGCCAGCCAGGGCCCGCGTGCGAACCGGGCCTTCCTATGGATGCGAGGCTCTCTCGCCTGAAGCGGAGGGCCGGGACGGGACGGAGCGAGCCAGGCGCTGCGCGGTCAGCGCCAGAACTTGCCGTCGGGGCCGATGATGGAGATGTCCACGAAATCCAGACCGCTGCGGTCCTTGGGGCCGTAGTGCAACTCGACGCCGCCCAGGTCCAGACGCTGCAAGCTTTCCAAAGACTTGAGCAGGCTGGCCCGGCTGATGTCCTTGACGCTGCGCTTGAGGCCTTCGACCAGCAGCTTGGCCGCTGCAAACCCTTCGATCTGCGAAGGGCTCAGTTCATTGCGACCACGCGCCTTGGCCAGCCCTAGGGCTTCACGCACCAAGGGGTTGTTGGTCGATCGCTCGTAGGGGAAGACCTGGGTGACGATCACGCCATGCGCGTTCTCGCCCAGGGCTTTGACGAAATCGACTGAAGCATTGTTGGACAGCGTGGCCACCTGGGCTTTGGAACCGGTCGCACGCAAGGCGTTGACCCCTTGCACCACCGCATGGCTGGGCCCAATGAAAAGCACGGCCTCGACACCGGCCCGTGCCACCTGCTCCATCAAGGGCCCCAGCTCGGGCCTGGCGCCATCGAAGCGCAGGATGGCCGAGGCCTTCATGCCCTGGGCTTCCAGGCCCTTGATCGCACCGAGACCGGCATCGTTGCCGAAGGCATCGTTGACTTGAACAATGGTCACCCGCTTGACCCCGATCGATGCCAGGTGCTGCACCGCGCGCGCCGCTTCCTTCTGGAAGGTGGCGCGCACATTGAAGACCTGGGGGATCATGGGCTGATGCAGCACCATGGCACCGCTGGACGGCGCCACCAAGGCCATCTGATGCTTGCTGAGCAAGGGTAGCAGAGCCTGGCTTTGCGCGGTGCCGCGGCTCAGGAACAAGGCCACCACCCCTTCGTCGATCAGACGCTCGGCATTGGCCGCACTGAGTCGCGGGTCGTACTTGTCATCCAAAGAGACCAGCTCGATGGGCTGACCCTTGATGCCGCCCTGGGCATTGATGGCGTCGAAATACAGGCGCGCGCCGTCGGTGATTTCCTGCACGCCGGTGGCAGCGGGTCCGCTGAAACCCGCCGTTTGGCCGATCTTGATCTGCGCCTGGGCCAGACCGCTGCACCACAGGCAAGACAGAACCAAAGCCAGCAACGCCCACCTGTTCCAAACGGGCACCACGGTGCCCTGCTGCCGGGCTGACACAACAGCCCTTCCTCCAGCGTCACGCATGACTCTCCCCCTCACCCTCGTCCCTTGTTTTTCGCCGGCCACGAAGGGGCCGTCAGCGAAAATTCAAGGCGCGATTGTGGCGCAGGGATTTGTCGCACGGGTGACCCTTGGCACCCGGAAAAACCCGTGCTGGCCTGGCCCCATCCGGGCGTGAACCGCCTCTCAGATCGAGGCGTTCAAAGCCTGCGCGCCGCCAGGGCTGAGCAGGCATTGCATCAACTCCGCGACGCTGCGGATCTGCGCACCGAAGGGCAAAGCCCCTACACCGCGGAAGAACAAGCCATGCTTGACATCGCCGCGCAAGGCGGCTGCCAGCTGGTTGTCGATGCAGAACTGGCCGGCGTCCTTGAGACCATCGCGCAAGCCGCATTGCGCCAGGCAATCGAAGGCCTTGGTACAGCGGCTCTTGACCTGGGCCATGGCCTGCAGCTTGGGCGCGGCGCGCAGGTAGTTGCGCAGCCAAGGGGTGGCCACGGCGCGAGCTGGCAGGCCAGCCACGCTGATGAACTCGACCAAATCGCTCTCCTGCGCTTCGGCCAGCACGCGCTTGAACTCGGGGTGGGCATCGCCCTCGGTGGTCACCGCAAACGGCGTGCCCAGTTGCACGCCGGCCGCGCCCAAAGATTGCAGGCGCTGGATGTCGGCGAAGCTGCGCACGCCGCCGGCCGCGATCAAGGGGATCTGGCCCGCAATGCCGGCCTTCTCGAAATACTCCAGGCACTCGGGAATCACGCGCTCGAAATCGAAGCGCGGATCGTGCACATCGGCGACCTTGGCCGCGCCCAAGTGGCCACCGGCCAGTCGCGGGTGCTCGATGACGATGGCATCGGGCAAGCGCTGCTTGCGCTCCCATTTGCGCACGATCAGCTGCACGCCGCGGGCATCGCTGAGGATGGGGATCAAAGCCACCTGCGGGTGCTCGGCCGCCAGGTCGGGCAGGTCCAGCGGCAGGCCCGCCCCCACCACCACGGCCTCGATGCCGCACTCCAGCGCCCGACGCACCTGGGGCGCGTACTCGGCCACCGCACGCATGACGTTCAAAGCCACCAGACCGCGGCCCTGGGCGCGCTGCTTGGCGCCCTGGATCTCGCGCTCGAGTGCAATCAGATTGACCTCGTTGATCAGGCGCTTGGCCGCGTCGCCCGCATTGTGGCCCTCGGTGCGAGCCATCAGGTCGGGATGCTGGCGGCGCAGATCCACCGAGCTCAAGGTGCCCACACCGCCAAGACTGGCCACCGTGCCGGCCAGTTGCTGGGCGCTGACGCCCACGCCCATGCCGCCTTGCACGATGGGCAGCAAGCGACGGCCCTTCAACTCAAGAGCGCGCAGACCGCTGCGCTCGAACAGGGATTGCAGCTGCTGCTGGGGGCTGGAGGTTTCAGTCATGGGCAGGCTCGGGCGCTGAGCGCCCCGCACGGTGGATGAAGAACAGCCGGCAGACTAAGGCCTAGAGAGCCGGCACTAATTGACAAAAATCAGCCTCGCGTGGATGGGCCTGGCCTGTCTGTGCCGCTGAAGGCTTGAGTTCACGCAAGCGCTGCCGATAGGCCCGGCATGCCAAGCAGACCGGGGCCGCTGAACATGCGTCGCCACCCGGCAGCAGTTGGAGGTCCGGTCACGGAACACCACCGATCTTGGCCCATTGAAAAGCAATCAAAACGCCAAGCTTCGAGGGTTCCCCGATGAGATACCAAGACAGCATGGCGCGCAGCGCCGAGCACCTGCGCGCCGCCCTGCCCCAGATGACGCGTCAGCGCGCTGCTTTGCACCCGATCAGCTATGCGGTCTGGTACGAGCATGTCAGCGGCATCAACCCCGCCCTGAGCCACGCCCTGCAAACCTTGACGCAGGACGAGCGCAGCCTCGACGAGGCGCAGACCCTGCAGCTCTACCAGGACCATGTCAGCGATTTCAATGCCCGCACCGCCCAGAACATCGGCGACGGCCTGAACCGGGTGCTCGACACCCTATCGGCCTCGGCCTCGCTGGCCGGCCGGCAAACGGCCGGGTTTGAGGCCTCGCTGCAGCGCTGGGTGGAAGAGCTGCTGGTCGAAGCCGTGCCGGCGGCCGAGCGCAGCGGCCAGACGCCGGGCCAGATCGTCCAGCAATTGCTGGTCGGTACCCAGGACATCCGCGCCACCCTGCAAACCCTGCAGGATCGCTTGGACGGCAGCCAGAACGAGCTGCGCCTGCTGCGCGAAGAAGTGCGCCGGGCGCGGGCCGATGCCTTGGTGGATTCGCTCACCGGTCTGGCCAACCGCCGCGCCTTCGAGCAGGAGCTCAGCCTGTGCGCCGCCAGCCGCACCGGCCTGCGAACCGAGCACGAGGACCGCCGTGCCGAGGACGCGCAAGCGCCCTGCCTGGTTCTGGGCGACATCGACTTCTTCAAACGCGTCAATGACAGCTTTGGCCATTTGTTCGGCGACCATGTGCTGCGCGCCGTAGCCCAAACGCTCAAGCAGGTGGCACGCGGCGACAGCCTGCCGGCCCGGGTGGGCGGCGAGGAGTTCGCCCTGCTGCTGCCGCATGCCAGCCTGGCGCAGGCCCAAGGTCTGGCCGAACAGATGCGCGCCAGCGTGGCGGCCAGCCGCATCCGTCCGGCCCAGGCCCAGCCCAGCCTGGAGCGCATCACCATGTCCATGGGCGTGACGCAGATGACGCCGGGCGAGAGTGCGAACGACTTCTTTGAGCGGGCTGACCGCGCGCTCTACGCCTCCAAACGCTGCGGCCGCAACTGCGTCACCGTGCTCAGCGCGGAGGCGGCCTGAGCCCGCCCCCATGCACAGCACCAGCCTGCCCGGCCGCCCGCCCGACACGCCGCCGACGCGGCCGCGCGACGCCGGGCCACTGCCCCGACTTGACCGGGCCGCGTCTGCCCATACACTGAGGGCAGTTCGTCCCCTGCCCTTGCAATGACGCCCCGTTTGAACATCCTGCCGCTGACGCATTCCCGCCCAGCCCCGGCCTCGGAGCAGACCGCGTGATGTTCGAACGCGCCTCGCTGCGCTACGCCGTCATCGTGGCCCTGCTGATCGGCCTGCTGGTGCCGACCGCACTGGTGCTTCTGTACGACGCCCAGAAAACCCGGCGGACCGCGCTGGAGGACCTGAAACGAGATCTGGTGCGCACGACCGAGGTCATGTCGCTGTCCCTGGCCGAACCGGTGTGGCAGGTCTCGCCTGACCTGGCCGAGCCCATGATCAAGGCCCAGTTCGACGACCCTCGCTTTGTCTCGGTGGTGGTGCGTGAACCCTCCAATGTCGCCCCCTTCCAGGAGCTGCGCCGCAAGCTGGCAGCCAACGAACCGGACCTGACGCTCAGCGAAAGCCGGCCCGTGCTGCGCGATGGCCGCAAGATCGCCGAGCTGACGGTCGAGATGAGCGCAGCGCCCCTGCTGGAGACCAAGCAGGCGGAAATGTTGCGCACCCTCTGGCGCAGCTTTCTGACCCTGACCCTGTCCTCGGCCCTGATCCTCTGGGTGATGCAGCGCCGCGTGCTGCAACCCATGACCCAGATGACCCAGGCCGCCGAAGCCCTGGCCGCCGGCCAGCTGCAGCAGCCGCTGAAACTGGGAGGCAGCGACGAGATCGCCCGGGTGGGCCAGGCCATGGAGCATATGCGCCAGTCACTGCTGCAGGCCTTTGATGCCTTGCGCGAGCATGCCAATACCCTGGAGGAACAGGTGGAGCAGCGCACCGCCGAGCTGACCACCAGCAATGCCGATCTGACCCAGGCCCTGGCCAACCTCAAGACCGCCCAGCATGAGCTGGTCGAGTCGGAAAAGCTGGCCTCGCTGGGCCGCTTGGTGGCCGGGGTGGCCCATGAGCTGAACACGCCGTTGGGCAACTCCCTGACCGTGGTGTCCTCGCTGGAAGATCGCTACAAACAGCTCGACGAGATGCTGGCGAACAACACGCCCATGCGCCGCAGCGTGTTGGAGGACCTGGTGCGCGACACCCGGCGCGGGCAGGACATCCTGCAACGCAATGTGCAGAAAGCGGCCGACCTGGTGCGCGACTTCAAACGCGTGGCCATCGACCAGACCACCGACTCACGGCGAGATTTCGAACTCGATCGCGTGATCGAAGATGTGCTGGTGATGGTGGAGCCCAGCTTCAAGCACACGCCCTTCCTGATCAAGACCGAACTGACCCGCGGCATCGCGATGAGCAGCTACCCCGGCTCCTTGGGCCAGGTGTTGACCAATCTGTTGATCAACGCCCTGGTGCATGGCTTTGAAGGCCGCGAACAAGGCCAGGTCCTGGTGCGCTGCATGTACGGCAGCAGCGGCGAGGAGGTGGAACTGAGCGTCGAGGACGACGGCCGCGGCATGGACGAATCGGTGCGCCGCCGCATCTTCGATCCCTTCTTCACCACCAAGCTGGGCACCGGCGGCTCCGGCCTGGGCATGCACATCGTGCACAACATCGTCACCCATGTGCTGGGCGGACAGATCGAGGTGATCAGCAGCGTCGGCCAGGGCACACGCATGGTGATGCGCCTGCCGCTGAATGCGCCACAGCGCAGCGGCGGCAGCGAGGACGCCTTGCACTGAGCGCCCTTGCCGGCCAGGGTTCGCAGCGCGCCCTTCACAGGGCGCTCAGCTCAAAGCCGATGCCGACGGGCTGGGCCCGGCATCTGGCATGACTCAGTTCGAAGCGGCTGAAGCCGGCGCAGAGGTGGCTTCCGGGGTCGCAGAGGCCGGAGCCGAACTGGCCGCGGGCGCTTCGGCGGCATGGGGAGCCGCCACATCGTGCTTCTCGCCGCTCATGTCAATGTCGCCACCCTTGCTCATGATGAAGATGGCCAGAGCCGCAAACGCAATGAAGCCGACGAGCAGTTTCCACATGGTGTATTCCCATTAAAAGAAGAAAGGATGGCGGCATTCTTGCCAGCCAAGCTGACAGCAGCCTGAGCGCAGGCTGAGCTCGGATGCGCCTCAGCGCACCATCTGCACAGGGTTCATGCGCGGGATGTGGATCAGAAAATCCCAGTTCTGTCCCAGGCGACCCGGGCCTCGCGAGGCTTCGATGCCCCCACTCTGGTACTCAAAACTGTGCTGGGGGAGCGTCACCGGTCCACGCGCGATCAAGAGCTGAGCCGGCGACGCCACAGCACCTGGGCGAGATCGGGCAATCAAGGCCTCCAGACTGCCCGGCACCGGCGCGGGCACAGACTGCGGCACTGCGCGCAGGTAATCCAGCACCTGACCACCACTGGCACTGAACTGCAGCACCTTGTAGGCCGGGCCCCAGTGCCGGGCCATCACTTCACCGGATTGCGGGTGCGCCGGGCTGCGCTCAAAGCCTCGCGCGACATGCACGGTATGCGCCCACACCACGGCCTTCTTGCCCGGGAACTGTTGTTCCATCAGCCAGATGGCATGGCGGCCCATCTGGATATCACGCTGAAAGTCGCGTCCCTCGCTCCAAAGGCTGCGGGCCTGGGACTCGATGCTGCCCAACAACTGGCACCACCACCCCTCGGAGCCGACACCTGCACGCTGCTCCGGGGGAATCTCTCGGCACAAGGCCTGACGCTGGGCCTGAACCTGCTGGAAGAAGCCGGCTTGCTCCGCAGCCTCGGGCAGGGGCGGCCGCAGACTCAGCAAGGCCTGGGCGAGTTGCGCGAAGGGCTGCCAGACGTGGTCCCGGGCCAGCTCAGGCGCTCGCAGCTGAATGCGCTCTCGCAGCCCGGGCAGCAAGCCTTTCAGGCTGAGTTCCCCGCTGTGCTGGCTGTCGAAACCCGCCAGTTGCAAGGGGCGGCTGCTGCTCTGCCGACGATCCAGATACTGCAGCAACAAGCGGCCTTCGGCGGTCTTGGCGTACATGAAAAACACATTGCCTGGCGCCAGCGCATCCAGGCTCTGACCCGCGGCCATCGCCTGAGCCAGACGGCCAATGTCATAAAAGCCACTCTCCAGGAGCAGCACCTCGTAGCCCAGCTTTTCATGCAGGAAACGCAAGAGGCGCAGCTTGAGCAAAAACTCCTCGCGGCCGCCATGGGTCTGCTCGCCCAAGGCCAGAACCCGAACACCGTCCAGTTCCTTGGCCAAAGGGGCCAGGTCGCTGAAGTCTTCATCCGCCGGCGACAAGCTGCGCAGCGGCCGCAGATCCACCGGAAGCCCCGCCAGAACCGATGCGCCTGCAGCGGCCGGGGTCGATGCCGGGGGTGGCGCGCTCGCTGGTGCACCTACCGGCAGCGCTGCGAGCACGAGCAGCGGCCCCAGCCAGCGCCTGGAAGCAAGGGAAACCGCAGACGCAAGGGAACAGAGCTTGGTGTTCATGTGAAAGCCAATAAAACCAAAGTAAGACCAATTTAGCAAGAAATCTGCCCCGAGCCCATCTGCCTGAGCGTGGATCGGCTCGCCCAGCGCACCTGCACGCATTTCCTCTGCAAGCAACAAGCCCAATAAAAAAGGGAGGCCCAGGGCCTCCCTTTTGATGAGCCAGATGGCTCGAAGATGAAACGCTCAGTCCTTGGCGTAAATGTCCACATCCTTGGTTTCACGCACGAACAGCAGGCCGATGACCAGGGTCATGGCGGCCACGCCGATCGGGTACCACAGGCCGTGATAGATGTTGCCGTTCTGAGCCACCATCGCGAAGGTGATGGAGGGCAGCAGACCACCGAACCAGCCGTTACCAATGTGATACGGCAGGCTCATCGAGGTGTAGCGGATACGGGTCGGGAACATCTCCACCAGCATGGCGGCGATCGGACCATAGACCATGGTCACGTACAGCACCAGGATGAACAGGATGCCCACCACCAGCGGCTGGTTGACCTTGGCCGGATCGGCCTTGGCCGGATAGCCTGCAGCCTTCAGGCCTTCAGCCAGTTCCTTCTTGAAGGCAGCGATGCCCTTGGTCGTGGCTTCATCGAACTTGTGCTCGTTCAGCTTGGTGGCATTCAGACCGGTGATGACCTTCTCGCCGATCTTGATGACGGCCACCGAACCGGCCTCGCCGGGCAGGGTCTCATAACTGGCCGAAGACTGGGCCAGCGCACGCTTGGCGATGTCGCAGGAGCTGGTGAAGTCCACCTCACGCGCAATCGGGCTGCCCTGGAAGGAGCAGGTGTTCATGTCCACCGTCAACGTGATTTGCGCGGTCGCTTGTGCCTTGGCCAGATCCGGGTTGGCGGCGTTGGTCAGGGCCTTGAACAGCGGGAAGTAGGTGACGATGGCAAGCAGCAGGCCGGCCATGATGATGGGCTTGCGGCCGATCTTGTCGGACAGCGTACCGAACACCACGAAGAAAGGCGTGCCCAGCAGCAGCGAGACCGCCACCATGATGTTGGCCGTGGCGTTGTCCACCTTGAGCACGCTGGTCAGGAAGAACAGGGCGTAGAACTGGCCCGAGTACCAAACCACGCCTTGACCGGCAACCAGGCCGAACAGTGCCAGCACGACGATCTTCAGGTTCTTCCATTGACCGAAGGACTCGGACAGCGGGGCCTTGGAGGTCTTGCCTTCCGACTTCATCTTCTGGAAGGCCGGCGACTCATTCATCGACAGACGAATCCAGACGCTGATGGCCAGCAGCAGGATGGAGACGATGAAAGGCACGCGCCAGCCCCACTCGGCGAACGCAGCCTCACCGACCACGGTACGGGTGCCCAGAATCACCATCAACGACAGGAACAGGCCCAGGGTCGCGGTGGTTTGAATCCAGGAGGTGTAGGCGCCACGCTTGCCGTGAGGCGCATGCTCGGCCACATAGGTGGCTGCACCGCCGTACTCGCCGCCCAGCGCGAGGCCCTGCAGCATGCGCAGACCGATCAGGATCACCGGGGCTGCGGCACCGATGGTGGCCGAGCCCGGCAAGATACCGACGATGAAGGTCGACAGACCCATGATCAGGATGGTCACCAGGAAGGTGTACTTGCGACCGATCATGTCGCCCAGGCGACCGAACACCAACGCGCCGAAGGGGCGCACGATGAAGCCGGCCGCAAAGGCCAGCAACGAAGCGATGAACGCCGCCTGCGGATCCAGTTGCGAGAAGAACTGCTTGGCGATGATGGCCGCCAGCGAACCGTAGAGGTAGAAGTCGTACCACTCGAACACGGTTCCGAGCGAGGAAGCGAAGATGACCTTCTTTTCCTCGGCCGTCATCGGCGTGTTGGTGGAGACTGCGTTTGCAGTTGCCATGGTGGGTGTCTCCGTTGATTGCAGCCGGCCACAAGGGGATGGACCTGGGGTCCTGAGAGGCTCTCACCGGCAAAGGCTGAGGGCCCATCCTCTTGCAAACCGACGTTTGCTTGAGAGCCACCGACCGGTAGCTCTTGACACGCATCATGGGAGTCGGCTCTGACCCAACTCTGACGCCGAACTGAACGCAGGCTGACAAAATCCGCTGCAACCCTGCTTGGGGATTTCGTGATGCGAAATTTTCAGACTTTTCAGGGTAAGTCCCGGGCTGGCATTGCCAGACTCGCCATGCCGCTGAACTAGCTCGTCAGCTCAAGACATGCACAGACCGCACCCTCCCGGGCACAGCCTGAGGGAAGTGCGCTGCTCAAGGGGCCGCCCGACGCACTCCAGGGCGCGGTACCGCGGCCGCCTCCCAGTCACCTTGCTGGAACCAGGGGTCGCCCTTAAGGTAGGCCGCCACCATATCGAATGAGTCCAGGCCCCAGAACAGGCGGCCGTCCACCTCGATCGTCGGCACGCCAAACACGCCCAGGGTCAGCGCGGCCTCGGTGGCCACGCGCAAGGTCTCCTTGACCTCTTCGCTGGCCGGATCGCGCACCGGCGCCAGTTCTTGGCTCAGCGCTGCCAGACGAGCTGGGTCGGCAGGATGAGCGCCCTCACTGCGCCAAACATGGCGAAATATGCGCTCCACCGTGGCCCGGTTCGGCGTGTCACCGGCCGGCGCACACGCCCAGGCCAGGCGCAACAGCGGCAGCGGATTGAAAGGATGCTGGGCCGGGACCTGCAGGGGCTGGCCCAGCTTGTGCGCCGCCCAACTGATCTGACGGAAGGTCCACTGTCGTTTGGGCTCGATTTCGGCCGGCCCCTTCTGCCCCAAGGCGTGGAGCAAAGCAGCGAACAGAATCGGCCGATATTCGACGCTGTAGCTCAGCCCTTCCAGGGCCTGAGGCAGATGCTCGAAGGCAAGCGCGGCGTAGGGAGAGATGGGATCGAAATAAAAACGCAGATGTTTCATGCGAAGGACTCCGGTACGGCGGCTGCGGCCCTGCCGACCTCAGCCTGTTGCAGGTGGATGATTAAAAACAAGAGCAAGGGGGGCGCGATCTTCAGGCGATGAAGATGCCTTGCTCTGCCAATTGCTCGCGCCGCGCCGGCAGGCGCGCCAGGATCTCAAGCCGTGTCGCATCGTCAGATCGCGACCAGACGGTGATCTCCGGAATGCTGCGCGCACAGCCCTCACACCAACCGGTGGGTGCATGGATGCGGCAGATGTTGGTGCAGGGCGAACTGACGGTGGAACCAGGAGCCGGCACGGCCGGCGGCGAAGGGGGGCGCAGCGCGCTCATGCTTGCACCACCTCGATGAACTCAGCGCCCGTCAGGCGCTGGAGTTGCTCGGGGCTCATAAGGAACACGCCGTTAGGGTGTCCGGCCGCGGCCCAAATGAAGTCAAAGCGCCGCAGATCGGCATCCAGGAACAAGAGCGGCTGGGGCAGATCTGCGGCCGGCGCAAAGCCCAGTGGCGACACACCGCCAATCGAGAAACCGGTGCGAGCCTTGACATACTCGGCGTCCGCGCGCCCCAAAGCGCCGGTGTGCTGCTGCAGCTTCTTCTCGTCGACCCGGCGATCCCCCGAAGCGATCACCATCACCGCGGCCTCGTCGCTGCGGCGACGGAACACCACCGATTTGGCAATCTGGCCAAGGCTGACACCCAACGCATCGGCGGCTTCTTGCGAAGTACGTGCCGCCACGTCCAGCCAGCGCGGCGGATGTTCATGACCCCGTTGCAACAAGGCAGCCTGGACGCGAAGAAAGCCCTCGGGCCGCACATCGGCGGGCACGGTCTGGGAAGATGCAGACATGGATAAAGGATTCATCCGTGCATTGTCTCAGGCCCAGGACAGCAGGCCCGGAGCGACGCATCTTCAGGACAGAACCGCGGCCAAAGCCTTCGGAAAGTGAACACGCGGATCCCAGCGCGCAAACTCTTCGACCATGGCCAGGGCACGCGCACGCAGCGCGGGCTCGTCGCGCAGGTCGCGCAGAGCTTGGCGCATGCGTGACTGCGAGAACTGCCCGGCACGGAAATAGCGCCCGACACCGGCTTGCTGCATGGCCTTCATGGTCAAGACCTGATCGAGGTTGGAGCAAATGCCCAGCACGGGCCGCCCCTTCTGCAGAGCCTGTTGAACCGTGGCGCTACCACCATTGCAGACCACCACATCAGCGCAGGCCGCCGCTTCGCTGCCCGGAAGATATGGGGCACAAAACACATAGGGCGAGTCCGAGCGGAAATCGCTGCGCCCTGCAGTGGCCACCAAGCAGCTCATGCCCTCAGCCAGGCAGGCATCAATGATGGCCGGCAGCAGGTCAACACTGCCGGTCGAGCCTAAGGTGATGTAGGCCAGCGGGCGACCTTGTCCCGCGGGTACGCCCCACCAATCCGGCGGCGTCATCTGCGGCGACCAGACGATGGGCCCCACATAACGATGAGAAGCCGGTAAATCCGCGGTTGGCACCAGAGCCGGCGTGTCGGAATACAGCGTCAGATCGCCGTCGCAATAGTATTCACGCAAGCTTCGGTAGGCCGGCAGGCCGTAGTCGGCTCGCACTCGATTCATGGCTGCACAGTGATGCAAGCTGGCCCAGGGCCAGACGGCACGAAACACAAGATCAAGACCCGCGTAACCCAAATATCGGGCCGGCGCCATTTCCGGCGCTTGCATTTGCTGATCACGAGCGAAAGGGCTCCAATGGGCATTAGCTATCGACATCAAAGGGATGCCGACTTTGCGCGCGGCCACACTCAGGGACAGTCGATAGTCACCGACGATGGCCGCTGGACGCAACGCCTCCAGCATGCGGGTGTCGGCATCGACATACGCCCGCAGCTCGGCCTCGTTGTACACCGGTTGACCGTCAGCCAAACGCTGCAGAAACAGCGCAGGCGCGATGCTGTGCAAGGCGTAGGACTGCCATTCCGGGCTGGCAGAACACACCGGGAACTGGCCGTTGCTGGCAAAGATCACCTCATAGCCGGCCGCAACCGCACAATGGGCCAACACACTAGGGCGCGCCACGTGGGCCAGGGACACAGCCTCGGCGACGAACAGAAGTTTCGGTGCGGACATGGCTTGCTTCTACGGCGACTCGGTTCGGGGCGTGCGGAAGTTGAGTTCGGTCAAGACCGGCGCGCCTGCCCAAACAAGCCATGAGCGCGGAGCTCGCTCACGGTCTTGTCGTACAAATTGGCCGACGCTTGGCCCGAGGCCCAGGCCACAAACTCTTCCATGCCCTGCAAGAGGTCCACTTGAGGCTTGAATCCCAGGTCGCGGCGCGAATGCTCAAGCTCGGCATAGCAGGCAAAGATGTCACCCACCCGGAACTCGCCCCGATCCTCCAAGCTGGCTTCAAGCTTCATGGCTTGCGCTTGCGTACGCGCGATGTCCGCGATGGTGGCGGGAACACCGGATCCGACATTGAACTTCTGACCTGCCGCCTGGGGCGAGCTCAAGGCCAGCAAATTGGCTTGAACCACGTCACGCACATGAACGAAATCTCGGATCGGCAAGCCGCTCTCGTACATGGACAAGGCCTTGCCTTCGCGCAGCAGCGAAAAGAAGATGGACACCACCCCGGTGTAGGGGTTCTTCAAGGACTGGCCGGAACCGTACACATTGAAGTAGCGCAGCGTGGTGACGGGCAAACGGTAGGTCTTGGCAAAGTAGTCGCAGTAGTCCTCCTGCTCCTTCTTGGTTCGCGCGTAAACCGACAGCGGCGCAGAGGGGCAGTCCTCCGTCGTGGGCAAGGCCTGCATGGCAGTCTGGCAGTGTGGGCAAGGCATGGAAAAGTCGCCGCGATTCATGGCTTCGACCGAGCGAATCTCGGGATGCTGCACACCATGGCTCGCGCAGTTGTAAAGGCCCTCGCCGTAAATCGCGCGTGACGAAGACAGCACCAGGCGGTGCAGCTGCATCTTCTTCTTCAGAATTGCTTCCAAAAGCACCGCCGTGCCCAGGACATTGGTGGACACGTAATCGGCGATTTCATACATGCTTTGACCTACACCGGTGCGGGCTGCCATGTGGTAGACCGCATCAACACCGTCCAAGGCCTGCATGCAGTCACTCAAACTCAGAACCGAGCCCAGACGGCAATCCGCAAGCTGCTGCAATTCGGCACTGAACTGAGGTGCAGCCCCGTGAATCTGGGGATCAAGGCTGTCCAGGATTCGGACCGTATGCCCCTGGGCCACCAAAGCACGTGTGGTGTGGGTGCCGATAAAGCCTGCGCCACCGGTGATCAAAACATTCATGACTACTCCTTTACTGCAAGCACGGCAGGACGTGCCGGGCCCGATGCCGGCGGATCAGCGTTGCAAAATGCGAGCCACGTTCTCTATCGGTATGGCGTAGCTGATTCCTGAGGGCTGAGCGAGCACGGACTCTTTGGTGTTCTTGATCAGGACCATATTGATGACTCCGAGCACCTCACCGCTGCGCGCATCCAGCACTGGCCCGCCGCTGTTGCCTGGGTAGGCCGTCGCATCCAGCTGCAGGATGTTGAAGGAGCCTGCGCGCAGCTGCGACACATTGCGTGCGTTGAGTGTGGTGGAGCTGGGAGCCGGCAAGGCAACCGGCGTGACGGCCGAGACCATGCCACGATGGCTGACATGTGAAAACCCCAGCGCACCGCCGATGGGGAAGCCAATGAACAGCACCTCCGTGCCCTCCTCGGGCAATTCGGTCTTCAAGGGTAGAGGCCGCAGCGCCGGGGCACCGATCTCAAGAACGGCCAGGTCATGGGCGCGCTCCAGGCTGAGGTCCTGCACCTTGCGCAATTCCCAGGCACCGCTGGCCTGCTTGACCTGCACCGCCAACTGCGATGCTTGCTCTGAACCCGGCTCCGGCAGCACATGGGCGTTGGTGACGATGCGCGTGCCATCAGCGACGGCGAAGCCAGTGCCACGAAACGAAAAACGGGGCGTGGCCAAAGGGTTGAAGGTGCCAACCAACACCACCGAGGGCTTGCTTCGAGCGATGATCTCGGCAGGCGTCAACGCCGAGGCCGAGCTTTGCGCATGGGCTGCCAGCGAGACAAGCAGCCCCGCACACAGTGCGCGCACAAGGGTGCCAAGACACCTCGCGCAAGACTGAGCAAGGCTGATGCCGACCTCTTTCAAGCCAGATCCCCTGAAGTCAAACTCATTTCCAGCGCTGCCACACACTCGCGCCAGATGGTGTCGGGTTCGGTCAACTTGAAACCATAAAAGTGCCCGGCCTCGGTTTCGCGGTGACGCACCGAACGCACTTCCACCCGCGAGCGCTTGTTCTGCCCCAGATCGATCTCAGCCCAACCGTCTTGCTCCAAGGGCAGATTGAGCTTGCACTCCGCCTGAAAACCAGAGAGCGAAATTTCAATGACATCCAGCACAAAGTTGCGCTTCGAGCCGTCCACACTGAACTCAACCGCACCTGGGCAACGAATGGAATAGCGCTGATGTCGGCGCAAGGGATGGCCATGATCCGCAGAGCCTTGAAGCAAGGGCAAAACAGCCCGGTATTCGACCTGGTCGTAAATCGACCAAAGCAGGGACTTCTTGCGATCGTCCAGCTGCAGAAGAACCTGGGTTCTTTGATTGAAAAAGTAGTCCAGCAGCTCGGGCGTCATCACCGGATCGTTGGTGGTGAAGTACTTGCGGCTCGGGCGCTTGATATTGGGCAGAGACAACTCGAAAAAATAGTTGTGCAGGTCCTTTTTAGGCGGCCGGCCACCATAAGTTCGCCGGAACACCCCAGGTGCCAAACGTAAGTCCAGCGTCGCGCCAACGGCTGGCGCGCCGTTGGCGAAGTCATAGTGATCGATCACGTTGGCTTGCAAGCGCTCGCAGCAAAGCACGGCTTCATAGAGCTCGATACGATCAGGGTTGACGGCAATCACGAGGTGGCGGGTATCAAAGTACTCGACGCAGTACTGGCGCATGAACTTCACCAAAGGAAAGAAGATCGCGCCGCCGGTACGCCGAAACTCAGGATGCACCGCCAAAGCAGATATTTCTGCTATCTTGCCGCCTTTTGCACGCACTTGCGTCAAATCAAACGCGGTCTGCATCGGGAAGCCGAACACCCCCTCCCGCACGATGGAAATGGTGCCCACCACGCGGCCGTCGAACTTGGCGCACAGAGTCGTGGTCGTGGGCAATGCGTGGTAAATCGTAACGCGCATACCCGACGGATGCGGCTTCATGAAACCGCTGGACACATAGGCGTCATGCAGGATCTGAAAGCAAGCCTCCAGCTCCTCCTGGGTTTCTGCAATTTTCAGCTCCAGCCGACTGTCAGGCGCGGGATCGCAATCCACCATGCGCCGGTAGAAAGGAAATCGGATGCTCTGCGGGAACTTGCGGAACAAGCCGCGTAGCTGTTGATGGAGGCTTTTGCGGAAATTGGACCGGCGGATTTGACTCATAGATTCCTCAATCTGATGCGTCACCCAACGCGCCGCGGCGGCAGGGCCACGGCGCATGGAATCAGCGGGAATGGCGAGCATTCAACATCCTGCGAACACGCGCGCCACCATCCGACCAATATACGCCGAGCGTACAAATCGTGACAAAGTTTGCAAGTGGCAAGACACCCGTCTTATCGAGAGCCCAAGACACCCAGCTTTCACCGCCTCGCCACAATCCGACCCGACGCAAGGCCCGGGCTGACCTGCCCGACAATGACGCATCTGTCGCGAGTTGCCCCGCGCCGATTTGCCCGCCTGGGGCCACACAGCGCTGGCTACAGGCCCCACTCCTGCGTCAAGCCTTGATCTGGAGCTTGTCCATCAAGTCGTACAGAGTCGGGCGGCTGACGCCCAGCAACTCGGCCGCGCGCAAGATATTGCCATCCACACGCGCCAGGGCGGCGACGACAGCCTGCCGCTCGGCACGCTCACGCACTGTGCGCAAGTCCAGAACGGCAAGCTCCTCGCCATCCAATGGGGCAGCAACTGCGATACCGATGTCATCGGCCGTGATCTGCTGACCATCGGCCATGATGGCAGCGCGCTTGATGATGTTCTGCAATTCACGCACATTGCCGGGCCAGGCATAGGACTCGATCTTGCGAATTGCATCTTCGCCCAGGCTGAGTCCGGGCCGACGCAACTCGCTGCTGAACTTGCGCAAGAAGGTGTGCGCCAACAGGACCGCATCGCCCTGGCGATCACGCAAAGCCGGAATATCGATCACGATCTCAGCCAGTCGGTAATACAAGTCCTCGCGAAAGCCGCCCGAGCTGATCTGATTTTTCAGATCCTGATGGGTTGCCCCGATCACCCGCACATCGATCGGAATCTCCTTGCGCCCGCCAACACGCTCGATCACGCGCTCCTGCAGAAAGCGCAGAAGCTTGGCCTGCAGCGGCATGGGCAGGTCGCCTATTTCGTCCAGCATCAGCGTGCCCCCATGGGCCGTCTCGATCTTGCCGATGGTGGTCTTGCTGGCACCCGTGAAGGCACCCTTCTCGTAGCCGAACAGTTCGCTCTCCAGCAGATTCTCAGGAATGGCGGCGCAGTTGATGGCGACGAAACGCCCTTCCCGCTTGGAGGCTTCATGCAGGCCCTGGGCCAGCACTTCCTTGCCGGTGCCGCTCTCACCGAGCAAAAGCACGGTGACATCGCTGCTGGCTACCTTCTCAATCGTGCGGCAGATGCGCTGCATCTGGGCGTCACGGGTCACCAAGCCGCTCAATGCACCCGTCTGTTGCGCGGTCTGCAGGCGTCGATTCTCTTGCTGCAGTTCGTACAGCCGGTAAGCGCGCTCGACCGTCAAGCTGAGCACATCTGGATCGACGGGCTTGGACAAAAAGTCATACGCACCCATGCGGATGGCTCGCAGCGCGTTTTCTTGATCGTTTTGACCGGTCAGCACGATGACCTTGGCCGAAGGATCCAACTCCAACAGCTTCTCGAGGCACTTGAACCCCTCGGACACCGAATCCTGATCGGGCGGCAGGCCCAGATCCATGGTCACCACGGCAGGACTGTGCCGACGAAACTGCAGCACAGCCGAAGCCACGTCCTGAGCCAACACGGATTCGAATCGATCAAGTGACCACTTGAGCTGCTTTTGCAAAGCAAGATCGTCTTCAACGATCAGCAAAGGCTGTTGTCGCACTGCGCTCATGCGCCTCCCACCAAAGAGTGCTCTCCCGCACCACCGCCATGAAACAAAGGCAATGAAATCGTCACTGTGGTCCCGATCTTGAGTTTGCTGTCCACCGAAATCTTTCCACCCAACTCTTGCAGGTATTGGTAACTTTCATAAGCGCCAATCCCCATACCGCTGGATTTGGTCGTCTGGAACGGCTTGAAAAGACGGTTCTGGATGAAATCTTCACTCATTCCGCAGCCTTGATCACTGACGATGAGGCGAGCCATGCTGCCATTCTGTTCCAGAACCAGCCGCACCTCGGCATCAGCCGCACTGGCATCGAAGGCGTTCTGCACAACGTGACCAATGACGCGCTCGACGCGATCTTCGTGGCCGCGCGTGCGCAGCCCCTGACTCAACTGCAAGTTCAAACGGCGCCCCTTGGCTTCCGCCGCGGCGGCCAGGCGTTTGGCAATCCCGACCAGGTCCACACCGCTGCTCACCCCATGAGGCTTCTCACCCTCGCGAAGCTGCAACATCAGCTGCCGCATCTTCTCCAGCGAGTTCTCCACCGTGTCCAGCATATCCTGCTGAAACTCGGGATTATCTCGAAGCCGCTTTGCATTCTTCATCATCAAGGACAGCTGCGTGACGATGTTCTTCAGATCGTGAACCACAAAGGCGGACATGCGATTGAAGGCATCGAATTTGCGCGCCTCGAGCAAGGCTTCGGCCGCCTGCATCTGTGCCAGGTAACTGGCAGCCTGGCTGCTGGCGGTCTTGAGCAGGTCGCGAACCTCCCAGTTGACCTCGATCGGTGCCCTCGGTCGCCCCAAAACCACCAAGCCCAGCAACTCGCCACCCACGATCAATGGAATGACCAGCCAGTAGCGTGAATCCGCAAGCAACCATTCGGGCAGGGCTACGGCCTGATAGTGCTGGTGCTGAGCATGGAGTTGCTGGATATCAACGATCCAGTTGCGTTCGCGCAAGAACTCACAAAAGCCCGAGGCAGCATGCTCCGCGCGATCCTGCTGAGGCAGGTTCCAGTTCGCCACCGGGCGCAACTCAGCCTCGGCACCACGGCGCAACCACAAAGCTCCGGAAGGGGCTTCCACCAGATTGGCCAAGGCCTTGACCACCGTCAGCCCCATCTCCTGCGGAGAGCTGCCAGAAGACAGAATGGCCGTGAAACGCAGCCACTCCTCTCGGTAGTCGTAGCGGTAATTGAAAAAGTTCTTGCTGATGTAGATCTTCAAGCGAGCCCGAATTGCGCCGGACAGCACCGCCACAGCCAGTGCAATCAAGGCCACAAACATCAGGGCCAGTTGCAGGGCCCTGCCCCACTCGCCGCCGGTGTAGCGCACGTAATAGCCCACCGCCGAAACCAGCAACAGGTAGGCGCCCACGAGCAAAAGCGCGGCCGAGTGGAACACCGCGGCGCGAGAAACATGGAGTTTGTCCAGCCAGTCGACCTGCCTGCGTGCGGCCATGAACAACAATGGGACCGCGAGACTGTGGACCAGGGCGCGGACACTCAATGCGTCGCTGTCAAAGCGGCGAAACAAGGCGGCCTGCGAAAAGAAAAACAGATCGAATGCAAAGATGGCGCTCAAGCCAAGGCAAACCGGCTTGGCGTTCCAGCGCGAATCGGCTGAAACATTGCGCAGCAACTGCTCCACCAGAATCAGCCCGACCACGGCCTGAGCCAGAGCCGCAAATGCCGCCGGTCGGCTGAGCATGACAGGCCAAGACAACCACGGGCTGCTGTATTCACGCGAGATCAAAAACGCCAGAGATGTCAAAGACACCACGACGGCGAGCGGCGCGAAACGCGGCAGACCTGCCGCCCGAGCGCCCCCATCGGCGGGCCGTAACAGCAGACACACAAATGCCAGCCACAGCGCGTAGCGCAACCAATCCGCCAAAGGAATCAGCCAGACATCGACCTCGATCGGCAAACGAAGCCATTGGGTGAGCCAGGAAAAGGCCGCCCAGCCCGTGCTGACAAGCAAGGCCGAGAAAAAAACGTAGGAAACACTGTGGGCTGGAGCGCTGCGCTGCCAGCACAGCTTCCAGGCGAAGTACAAGGTGAAAACGGCATAGGCCAAAGCGGCCAGCGCATCACCGAACAAGCTGAGATCCAACAAACTATTGAGCATCAGCGATTGGAGCACGACCTACAGATCAGCTGAATCGGCACAAATGCCAAACACTCACCCGCAGCGGGACAGAAAAAAGCCGGCTCCATGAGCCGGCCCATCTTTCAGAGGAACTCAAGGCCTCGGTCAGCGCGCGCCCTTGCCGGTCAACACCACGGCGACCGTTTCCAGCATGATCAGCAGGTCCAGGAAAAGCGAGTTGTTCTTCACGTAGTACAGGTCGTACTGCAGCTTCTCGATCGAATCCTCCACCGTCGAACCGTACTCGTAACGGACTTGAGCCCAACCCGTGACACCCGGTTTGACGCTGTGGCGAACAGCAAAATAAGGAATCTTGTTGACCAGGTCATCGACGAAGAACTGGCGCTCCGGTCGGGGGCCGACCATGCTCATTTCGCCGCGCAGCACATTGATCAGTTGCGGCAACTCGTCGATGCGCACCTTGCGAATGAAGCGACCGACGCGAGTCACGCGATCGTCGTTCAAGGTAGCCCAGCGAGGCTTGCCATCCTTTTCGGCGTCCGTGCGCATGCTGCGGAACTTGATCACCTTGAATACTGCACCATTCAGACCGACGCGCTCTTGCTGGTACAGGACTGGGCCTTTGGATTCCAGCTTGATCAGCACGGCGGTCACAACCATCACCGGCAAGGTCAGTACGAAAATCAGCGACGAAAAGACGATATCGCAGATACGTTTGACAGCCGTGCGGAACACGCCCTGGTTGAAGCCGTCGCCGAAAATCAACCAACCCGCATTAACGTGACTGATCTTGATCTGGGCGAGGGTCTTTTCAAAATGCGTCGCGATGTCGACCACGCGGATACCGTAGAGCTTGCAATCCAGCAACTGGCGCAGCGGCATGCTGCCACCACGCCGCTCAGACAGAGCGACAACGATTTCATCAACACCCAAGCTGCGTGCTGTGTCCGTCAAAGAACCGCGGGCCTGGATCAGTTCATTGGCCGGCACTTCCGAAGACTCCTCGTTGGGACCGGCCAGGTAACCCACGATCAGCGCATGGGGGTCGGCTGCCTTCAGGGTGGCGCCCACCGTCTTGGCCACAGCGCCGGAACCAAAAATCAGGATGCGAGTACGGGTGCGCGACTGGGCACCGGCATGGGCGGCATACACGCGATGAACCATCACGGCCGCAACGGCAAGCATGGCAGCGAACGTCACCAATTGACGATGACCCGGATCCACCGGCAGCAGGCTGAAGATGGCATAAGCGAGCGGCAGACCGAACAGCAAGCCGAGCAAAGCGCGGGCGCAGGACTCGGTCAGCGAGCGGTTGTGCACATGCTGGTACAAACCACTGGCCGAGTTGATGACAAACATGCAACCAGCCAAGGACAAACCATGAGAGGCGACAAAAGGAATGACCGAGCTGGCAGCCTCTTCCTGACTCAGAACCACGGCGACCACCGCAAAGACGATCAAACCCAGATCAAAAAAGACCTGCAGCAAAGTCTGCCGATGCAAATAGTGGCTGAATATCCGAATCATGTTATTCCCCGATCACTAAAACTGAACTGCCTGCAGCGTCAAGCGTCTGCTATCAATTCGGGGCAGCGGAATCGCCACCTTCGAACCGGATGAGCCCCAACAACCATGCTCACCTGCAAACGATCCAAATCTGACACTGGGTCTTACCTTGATCGCGAGCGAATGATGCCTGCGCCGCCACTGCTTGAAAGCCCCCCGTTTAGAGGGGGACCGGCGGGAATAAAGACAAAACTCCGCAACACGAGGCATTGAGTTTTCAGGCCCCTGCGACTAAGTGGCGAGAGTAGAGCGCATTCCAGAACACCCGCAGTGCACGCGAGATCGCCGCAGCGTGCGTATTCCACGGGCTCGCGCCTCTCGCAAATTGGCACATGTGTCACCTGGGAACAGTTTGTTCAGCTTTATCAGTTTCCTTCGGAGAGTATGAGTTTGTGCTTATTCCCGTAGCCCAAAAAAAGGCCCGCTTACGCGGGCCTAGGGATTGCATAGTCAGCTGAATTGAATCAACGAACCACAGCGATTTGCGACTTTTCGCCACCCTTGTAGGTGTACATGGTCAGAGCGCCGTTCTTGATGTCGCCCTTGTTGTCGAAGGAGATGGTGCCCGTGACACCCTTGTAGCCTTCGGTCTTGGCGAGCACCGGCAGGTACTTGGCCGGCTCAGCAGAGCCCGCCTTGACCATGGCAGCCACCAGCACGTTCACTGCGTCGTAGACGTAGGGCGCGTAGATCTGGACTTCAACCTTGTAGGCTTCCTTGAACTTGGCCTTGAAAGCGTCCGAAGTCTTCTTCGATTCGCCTTCCACGCCACCGGCTTCAGCGCACACCACTTGGCCGTCGCCCATGGTGCCAGCGGCCAGCTTGGGCAACTCGCCCGAGCAGATACCGTCGCCACCCACAAACTTGGCTTCGATGCCCAGTTGCTTCATCTGGCGCAGCATCGGGCCAGCCACTGCATCCATACCGCCGAAGAAGACCACGTCGGGCTTCTTGGCCTTCAAGTTGGTCAGGATGGCGGTGAAGTCCGTGGCCTTGTCGGTGGTGAATTCACGACCAACGACCTTGCCGCCGGCTGCCTTGACGCCCTTTTCGAACTCGTCGGCCACGCCTTGGCCGTAAGCGGTACGGTCGTCGATCACGGCGATCGACTGGCCCTTCAGCTCCTTGACGGCGTACTTGCCCAGCGTGCCACCCAGGTGCACGTCATCAGCCACCACACGGAAGGTGGTCTTGTAGCCGTTGCGAGTGAACTTGGGGTTGGTGGCCGAAGGCGAAATCTGGGGGATGCCCGCGTCGCTGTAGACCTTGGAGGCCGGGATGGAGGTGCCCGAATTCAGGTGACCGACCACGCCGTTGACCTTGGAGTCGACCAGCTTTTGAGCTGCGGCGGTGCCTTGCTTCGGATCGCCAGCATCGTCTTCGGCCAGCAGTTCGAACTTGGCCTTCTTGCCGCCGATCATCACGCCCTTGGCGTTCAGCTCGGTGATGGCCATGCGAGCGCCCAACTCATTGTCCTTGCCCAGGTGGGCAATCGCGCCGCTGGTGGGGCCGACGTGGCCGATCTTCACAACCAGGTCCTGGGACATGGCTGCACCGCTCAGCATCAGCGCCACGGCGCCGACCACAACATTCAATTTAACCTGCATGAATTACCTCCGAGTTGGAAGAAGGAGAGTTATTTGCCGTTGAATTCTCAACACCATGAACATACCCCAAAACGAGGGGGTGACGACATGGGGAAAGCATGGAATCGCAACAGGCCTTGCCAGGGCGCAAGTGGCAAGGCTTCAAAGCCTTCAGGCCACCTTGTGGTGGATGACCTTGAAGCCCAACTCTTCATAGCGGCGCCAGCGCCGGCGCGCGGCCTGCACCTGCTCGGGGTCGGTCGAAACCACCTCCAGCACGCGCTGGAATTCGTCGAAATCTTCGGGCATGTCAGCGCCGACATTGAGCAGCACTTCGCGGTGGGGCAAGTCCACGCAGCGCTCACTCAACAAGATCGGCGTGTGCTCGCCCAAGGGCGTGCCCGCATGCGCAGCTTCCCAGCGCGCGTGCGGCACAAAAATGCTGGCCTCGGCATCCCAGAGCTTGCTGTCCAGGCGCCCCAGCAGATGTGCCGGCCCACACACGCCCGTGCGCACCCCGGCCTGCTGTGACTTGCGCAGCAGACGCACGAGGTAGCCGAGCCGATCGGCAACGCCGGTGTAGAAACTGACTTCGGTTGTCATTCGGTCCTTGTGAACGAGAAATGGCGGGCGCCGGTCACCGACGCCCGCCCCATTCTTCGATCAACGAACTTGCGACAGCACGAAGTGGGTCAGCAGGCCCACCGGACGGCCGGTGCCGCCCTTGGCCGCGCCACCCTTCCAGGCCGTGCCGGCGATATCCAGATGACCCCAGGCGTACTTGCTGGCAAAGCGCTGCAGGAACTTGGCCGCGGTGATGGAGCCACCGGCGCGCGAGCCCACGTTGGCGACGTCCGCGAAGTTGCTCTTGAGGCCCTCTTCGTAGTCGTCATCCAGGGGCATGCGCCAGCACAAATCCAGCGACGCTTCGCCGGCTGCGGTCAGGGCTTGCGCCAGGCTCTCGTCGTTGGCATACATGCCGCTGCGCACACCGCCCAGAGCGATCACGCATGCACCCGTCAGCGTGGCCACATCCACCACGGCTGCGGGCTTGAAGCGCTCGGCATAGGTCAGCGCATCACACAGAATCAGGCGGCCTTCAGCATCGGTGTTCAGGATTTCGATAGTCTGACCCGACATCGAGGTCACCACATCACCCGGCTTGAGGGCGCGGCCGCTGGGCATGTTCTCGCAGGCAGCGATCAGCACCACCAGATTGATCTTGGGCTTGAGCTCAGCCACAGCACGCAGGGTGCCGATGACACTGGCGGCGCCGCCCATGTCGAACTTCATCTCGTCCATTTCGGCACCCGGCTTCAGCGAAATGCCGCCCGAGTCAAAGGTGATGCCCTTGCCCACCAGCACCACGGGCGCCTGCGTCTTGGCTGCGCCTTCGTAGCGGGCGACGATGAAACGCAGCGGCTCGTCTGAGCCTTGCGCGACGGACAGGAACGAGCCCATGCCCAGCTTCTCGACGGCCTTCTTGTCCAGCACTTCGACCTTCAGGCCGTAGGTTTGGCCCAAGGCCTTGACCTGCTCGCCGAGGTAGGTCGGCGTGGCGTAGTTGCCCGGGCGATTGGCGCATTCGCGGGCCAACTCGACACCCGCACCGATCGCCTCGCCGCGGGCCAGACCTTGCTTGGCAACCTTGGCAAAGGCGACATCGGCCTTGTCCACCAGCAGCGTCAGCTTGCTCAGCTTGCCGGCTTCCGGCGCGCTGGGTTTGGTGTGACGGTACACATACGTCGCATCGCCTGCAGCCAGCACGAACTGCTCAGCCAAGCTGTCACCGTGAGCGTTGAAGTCGAAACCGACAAAAGCCACACCGGCATGGGCCACGCCGCGGCCCTTGAGCAAGCCCAGAGCCGATTGCACAGCGGCACGAGCGGCCTTGACACTGGTCTTGCCAGAAGCTGCCAACACCAGGCGCGGGGCCTTCACACCCGTGGGGCGCTGCAGCACCAGCGACTTGCCAGCTTTCAACTCGAAGTCGCCCAGCTTGATCGCGTCCTTGATGAGGGCGCTCAGGCCGGCGTCCAGGCCCTCAGGCAGCGTGTCGCCACCCAGAACCAGGATCAAGGCATCAGCATTGAAGCTGGCCAATGCGTCAAAGGACGCAGACTGTGTACGGAAGTCCATAATGTCGCCGAGTAGAAAAAAGTCCCAGGATGTTATTCGATTCCACCGTACGCACCGAGTTGGCGCGCAGCTTCGGCGTGACCCTCGTGGTCATCCTCACCACCGTCCTCACCATCATGCTGATTGGCACCCTGGGCCAGGCGGCGGGCGGCAGCGTGGCGCCGCAGGATGTGATGCTGCTGCTGGGCTATGCCTCGCTAGGCCATCTGCCCACGATGCTGATCCTGTCGCTGTTCATTGCCATCGTGACCAGCCTCGGCCGCATGTACCGCGATTCGGAGATGTCGATTTGGTTCTCCAGCGGCATCGGCCTGAGCCGATTCGCCAAGCCGGTGTTCCGCATGGCCTGGCCGGTCCTCCTGGTGGTGATGGTGCTCTACCTCTTGATCTGGCCCTGGGGCAACCAGAACAGCGCCCAGCTGCGCGAGCGCTATCAAAAACGCAGCGACTTGTCCCGTGTGGCACCCGGCCAGTTCCAGCCTTCACGTGACGGCAGCCGCGTCTTCTTCATCGAACGAGACAGCGAGGACGGACGCACTGGCCGCAATGTCTTCATCCTGTCCAAACAACAGGACAGCGAATCTGTCACCACCTCGTCCAAGGGCCGCATCGAGCAGGTCGGCGACGACCGCTTCTTGGTGCTGGATCGCGGTCAACGCAACGAAACGAAGGGCTTTGGCGGCGAAAAGACCTTGGCCCGCTTCGAGGAGTACCAGGTCTTGATGGACAGCCAGATCTTGCGCTCGGCCGATCAATTGCCACCCAAAGCACTGGCCACCCTGGAACTGATCAACAACCCAACGCCGCGCAACCGGGCCGAGCTGGCCTGGCGCTTCGGCATGATTCTGTCGGCCTTCAATATGTGCTTGCTGGGCCTGGGTCTGTCGGCCACCAATCCGCGCCGTGCCAGCAATTGGAACCTGCTGTTTGCCTTGCTGACCTTTGTGGTCTATTTCAATCTGGTCAATCTCAGCCAGTCCTGGATCACCAGTGGCCGCATGAGCATGGGTGGCACCCTGCTGAGCGTGCACGGCAGCGCGTTGGCGCTGGCACTGTTGCTGCTGTGGTGGCGTGACCAGGGCAATCGCATCCACCTACCGCGCCGCCGCGGCGTCGGCTTGAAGGCCGGCTGCCAGGGAGGCGCCGCATGAAAACAGTCCGCCGCCTGCTCTACCGTGACATCGTCGGCGCCGTCGCCTTTGTCACCTTGGCCTTTCTGTCCTTGTTCTTCTTCACCGACTGCGTCGATGAAATCGACCGCATGAGCCGGGCAGGCGCCGGCAGCTGGGTGGCGCTGCAACTGGCCCTGCTGTCGATCCCGGGACACTTCTACCAGTTGTTCCCGATCACGGTGCTGATCGGCACCATCTTCTCGCTGGCCCGCCTGGCTCAGTCCAGCGAGTTCACGATTCTGCGCACTGGCGGCCTGGGCCCCGGGCGCGCGCTGGGCCTGCTGGCCAACCTGGCCATGGTCTTTGCCGTGCTGACCTTTGTGGCCGGTGACTTTGCAGAACCCTTCTTCAAGCGCCAGTACGACTTGCTTCGCGCACGCGCCACCGGCGATGCGCAGGCCAATGCCAAAGGAGCCTGGTTGAAAGAGCACCGCACCGTGGACGGCCAGGAACGCAGCTATTCCATCCACGTCGGGCGGGCCGATGTTGCGGGGCAACTTCGCGAGGTACGCATCTTTGAGTTCAACGAGCATGGCGGCCTGATTTCGCGCACGGCGGCCGAGCGCGCCAGCGTGGACAAGCAAGGCATGTGGCAGCTGCAAGAGGTGGAGCGCACCGAGTGGGCCAGCGGCGAGGATGCACCGAATCTGAGCACCCCAGTTCGCGAGCTGCGGCTGCCGCGCCTGGATTGGCCCAGCAGCCTGCACGCTGGCGTGATCACAGCAGCCGTCCTGCCGGCCGGCTCCATGTCGACCTTGGAGCTCTATCGCTACACCGAGCACCTGTCCGCACAAGAGCAATCGGCCCAGGCCCATAACATTCAGTTCTGGCGCAAAGCGCTCTACCCCTTCGCCTGCTTTGTGATGATCGCCCTGGCCCTGCCATTCGCCTATCTTCATGGGCGGTCGGGCGGCATCAGCCTCAAAGTCTTCGGCGGCATCATGCTGGGCATCAGCTTTGTCCTGCTAAACAATGTGGCCGGGCATATGGGCATCTTGAACAACTGGACGCCTTGGGCTGCCGCCGCAACGCCCAGCCTGATCTATCTGGCCCTCTCGCTGGCCGCCTTCGGCTGGTTGGTCCGCTACCGATGAACCCGCTCCACACCCACCACCAACAGCCATGAGCCAAGGCCTGCTTCTTTTCGCCCATGGCGCCCGCGATCCCGATTGGGCGCGCCCATTCGAAGCCGTGGCCGCCCGCTTGGCCCGACAGCGCCCGGGCTTGGCCATGCGATTGGCCTACCTGGAGTTCATGTCGCCCAGCCTCGAAGAAGCGGCACACGGCCTCGCGGCCGAGGGCTGCGACACGATTCACATCGTGCCCATGTTCCTGGGAACCGGCGGCCACGTGCGGCGCGACATTCCGCCCCTGCTGGCCAGCCTGGAAAGCCAGTACGGCGATGCCGTGCAGTGGCTGCTGCACCCTGCCCTGGGCGACCAGGAGCGCATCATCCAGGCCATGGCCGAGGCCAGCCTGGCCTGGCTGGACGGCCCCGCCGAGGAACACCCATGAACTTGCACCAGTTCCGATTCGTGCAGGAAGCGGCACGCCGCAATCTCAACTTGACCGAGACCGCCAAGGCGCTGTTCACTTCTCAGCCGGGCGTGTCCAAGGCCATCCTGGAACTGGAAGAAGAGCTAGGCATCGACATCTTCTCGCGTCACGGCAAGCGCCTGCGCCGCATCACCGAGCCCGGCCAGCAGGTGCTGGCCGCCATCGAAATCATCATGCGCGAGGTCAACAACCTCAAGCGCATCGGCGACGAATACTCCAAGCAGGACAGTGGCACCCTGTCGATCGCCACCACTCACACCCAGGCGCGCTATGTTCTGCCGGGCCCGGTGGCGCAGTTGCGCCGGCAACTGCCGCTGGTGCGCGTCAGCCTGCACCAGGGCAACCCCGACCAAGTCGTGCGCATGCTGCTCGACGACAGCGCCGATGTCGGCCTGGCCACCGAATCTCTGGCCCAGATCGAAGAGCTGGTCACCTTGCCCTGCTACGAATGGCAGCATGTGCTGGTGGTGCCGGCCGACCATCCTCTGGCCCAGGTGGAGCGCCCGAGCCTGGAGCAGCTGGCTGCCGAGCCCCTGGTGTCTTACCACCCCAGTTTCACCGGCCGCACTCGCATCGACCGGGCTTTCCAGGCACGCCAGTTGCACCCCAACTTCGTGCTCGAGGCCATCGACTCCGACGTCATCAAGACCTATGTCCGCCTGGGCATGGGTGTGGGCATCGTGGCCGAAATGGCGGTGCGCGAGGATCCTCCCGACGGCGGACTGGTGTCGCGACCGCTGGGCCATTTGTTCGGCCAGAATGTCACCCGCATTGCCTTCAAGCGTGGCGCTTATCTGCGCAATTACGTCTACAGCTTTGCCGAGCTCCTGTCGGACCGACTGAACCGCCCCTTGCTCGAGCGAGCCATGAGCGGCGAGGCCAGCGACTACAAGCTCTGAACGCTTTGATCCCTTGATTTCAGTCGGGCCTGGCCGCTCGACTGTCTGCCCCGCCCTCGACCATGAATGCACCGACATCGCCCGGCAGCCTGACCCCGCCCACGCCCCTGAACAGCCGCCTGCCCCAGGTGGGCGCCACCATCTTCAGCACCATGTCGGCCTTGGCTCAGGCCCATGGCGCCGTCAATCTGGGCCAAGGATTTCCCGACTTCGACTGCGACCCCGCCCTGATCGAGGCCGTGCATGCCGCCATGCGTGACGGCCACAACCAGTACCCACCCATGCCCGGCGTGCCCGCACTGCGCCAAGCGGTGGCCACCAAGCTGCAGGCTACGCATGGCCAAGCCTATTGCCCTGAGCGCGAGATCACCATCACCGCCGGCGCCACTCAAGCCATCTTGTGCGCCCTATTGGCCATCGTTCATCCCGGCGATGAAGTGATCGTGCTGGAGCCCTGCTATGACAGCTACGCCCCCAATATCGCGCTGGCTGGCGGCGTGCTCGTACGCGTGCCCCTGGACCCGAAGACCTTTCGCCCCGATTTCGATCGCCTCCGCGCCGCGTTGACCCCCCGCACGCGCGCCCTCATCATCAACACCCCGCACAACCCCAGTGCCACGGTCTGGAGTGATGCCGAGATGCGCAACCTTGCCGACTTGCTGCGCGGCAGCCAGGCACTGTTGATCAGCGATGAGGTCTACGAACACATGGTCTATGACGGGCAGGCGCATCAAAGCGTCGCCCGTTTTCCGGAGCTGGCCGCTCGCAGCCTGATCGTGTCCAGCTTCGGCAAGACCTTCCACGTCACCGGCTGGAAAGTCGGTTATGTCGCCGCTCCCGCGGCCCTGAGCGCCGAGTTCCGCAAGGTACACCAGTACACGGTGTTCTCCGTCAACACGCCGGTTCAGCTGGGTCTGAGCCGCTATCTGGCCGACCCACGTCCCTATTTGGATCTGCCCGCGTTTTACCAGCGCAAGCGCGACCATTTCCGCGCAGGCCTGGCGCAAAGCCGGCTGCGCCTGCTGCCCAGCGAGGGCAGCTATTTCCAGTGCGTGGACTACCGCGAGCTTGAGGCCGGACGAGCACTCAACGACGCCGAGTTTTGCCAATGGCTGACACGAGAAGTGGGCGTGGCGGCAATTCCAGTGTCGGCCTTCCATGCGGACAAGCAAGACCAGGCGCGGGCCAGCCAAGAGAAGATCATTCGCTTTTGCTTCGCAAAAAAAGACGCGACCCTGGATCGCGCACTGGCCTTGCTGCGGCAGCTCTGAGCTGGTGCGCCAAGGCTCGGGCGCGACAGAAACTCAGAAACTCAGAGAATCAGAAACGGCTGGGTGCGCTGATGCGCGACGCTGCGGCGTTCGGGTCATCCAGCGAGATGTCAACCTCCAGCGCATGCTGAGGGCCCGGCATGGCCTTGCCCTGCCAGATCATGGTGGCCATCAATTCATGGCCGTCGCCCGCCGTTCCAGCCGCAGACGAAGCGTCGCCATCCAGAGGCAAGAAGAGATCGATTTCTTCGCCGCGCACCTCATGTTCGGAGCGATCACGGGCCACACTGTAGAGAAACAGCAACTCACGGTAGGCCGGCAAATCGAAACCCTGCCCTTGCGCACCACCACGCGAAAGCAGTTCCTGCACCAGGGCCATGCTGGCGGCCGCATCGGCCCAGCGGCCCTGGATGCGCTGCAAGTCGGCAGGATAGGCCTCCAAATCACGCCCCAGGTTGAGATCGGCGCCCCAGGTAGGCGCCAAGGCATCAAACCGCTTGGCAAAGGCCGCAGCCACCTGTTGAAAGCGCGGCTCCTGACCTTGGCGCTGGTGGATCTCCATCAGCTTCAAATACGGCAAGGCGCTGGCGCCGCCGAAATCGATGCGGGCCTGCAGCAACTCCACCGCGGCATCACTCTGGCCCAGCACCAGGAAGAACTCGACCTGCTGTTCCAGGTCGATCAGTTCCTCCACGGTCACATGATCGGTGCCGACCGCAGTGACGTTCAAGGGCACGGGCGCGGTGAAAGCACCGGTGTCATTGACGAAATTGGCCGGCGTGTCCAGCAACTGAATGCTCAGAGGCTCCGACGCTGATTCGTCCGCCAGCGGCATGGGGGCAGACAGAAAGTCGTCGCCTGGATCGCCCATTGCATCGTCTACCGCATCTTGAGGCGGCAAGGTGATGGTGCGCTCATCGATCGAACTGAGGTGCGCCGCTGCCGGCATGGCGCCCGTGGCCGAAGCCCAAGCGCTGGGCGGAGCAGAGGCCGCCACTCCAGAAAGCGCGGGCGCAGGACTGACAGGGGTCAGGTCATGCCCGTCCAGGCCGGGCCGATCGCCGCCGCCAGTCCGCGATGCCTCGCTGGGTGCAACTCCCACGTCAGGCTCGCGCGCATCGATCTCATCTGGCGACTTCCCTGCACGGCCGGCAGTCCACCAAGCCGCATCGCGTTCGGCGCGCTCCTGGCGTCGGCTGTTCCAGAGAAAAGCACTCAGGCCCGCCAAGCCCAGGCTCAATGCAGCCAAGCCCCAGACGGCGGGCTGCGGCCCTTCATCCGGCGGCGCTGCCTCCAACTGCGTGCGCAAGGCCTGCACCTTGGCACGGCTACCCTGGTTGTCTTGCTGCAGCCGGTTGAGCAGTTCTTCGAGCTGACGCAAACGCAGCAGCGCCACCTCGGCAGCCGCGATCTGGGCCAAGGGCGACTCGGCGGCCTCATCGGCATCCGGGGCATCCAGGCGCAAACGAGGCGTTTCGCCGGCCTTCAGACTCACGGTTCGCAAGGTTGAGCTGGCCTTGCCCTGAGTCGGCCTGGCCCTTGCCGTCCGCACAACGGCCGCATCGGCCGCAGGTGCTGAAGGCAGCTTGACTTTCGAGCCCGACGCAACTCTCGATGAAGGTGCGACGGGCCCGGTCGCGCCAGGCGCCGGGGCCATGCGAGCGCTTGAACCGAGCAGCTCTTCGGGGCGGGCGCCGGCGGCAGCCATGGCGGCCCGCATGGCCGGCGTGTACTGAGGCGCCCGCACAGCAGCAGCGGCTTGATTGAGGCCGCGTGCTCCTTGATCCAATCCCGGCGGATCGATGAAGGCCGTGTACTGGCGCTTCAAGACCGACGGACAACCCAGACTCAGGTTGACATGCACCAGAGGTTCATTGATAGGCACCGGGCTATAAAGGCGCACAGCTCGCACCGCGCCTTCACTTTCACCTTCCAGCACCACCTGCACCAGATGCGGCGGCAAGCGCGCCTCACCCGCATAGACCTCAGCCTGCACGCACTCGGGAGTCAGACGCTCACCCGCCTTCAACAGCACAGGAAAGGCCAGATTCAGCGCCTGCCCCAGGGCTGATTGCGTCAGCGGACTGTCCACGCCCAGGGCCTGCACCGGGCCGCACAGACCCAGGCTCACACCGAGCAGCAGTGGCGCGATGGATCGGGGATGGCGCCAGGTGAAGGTGGGCGGTGCGGGTGCTCGGTCCATGCCGGGGGGAAATGTTGTTTGACTCACTCTAGCACGCAGCATCGCCCGCACTGCGGGACAAAAGCGCGAAACAAACCGCCTTCCCAGGCCATTTCCGCAGGCGACGCAAGTGCCTGGGTTTTCCATGCCATTTCCGTTTTGAGACCATCCCGACACCAAGCATCTGCTCATGGACAATCAGTCATCCGACGACAAACTCTTGTGGTCACGACAGCGGCACAGCATGAACAGCACGGTCCTCACACAAACAGAACGCAACAACATCGAATCGGGCCCGTGGTTCTCCAAGCTCTCCGCCGCCTTGCGCGAGGACATCCTTGCTCGCGCCTCGGTGCGCCGCCTCAACGATGGCGCCCTGCTCTCCTGCCGTGGCGAGCCGGCCGAGGAATGGATGGCGGTCGCCAAGGGTGCCGTGCGCGTGAGCTCGGTGTCACTGGCGGGCAAGCAGATTGCGCTGACCTATGTCGAACCTGGCACCTGGTTCGGAGACATCGCCTTGTTCGACGGGCTGCCACGGACCCACGATGCCAGTGTGCATGGCGAAACCACCTTGCTGGTGATCCGCAAGCCCGATTTCCGCGAGCTGCTGCAGCGCCACACCGAGCTCTACGATGCGCTGCTGCGCCTGAACTGCCGCCGCCTGCGCCTGATGTTCGATATGGTGGAAGACCTGAACACCCGACCCCTGGCCTCTCGGCTGGCCAAGCAGATCATCTTCCTGGCTCGCTCCTACGGCGAGCCTCAGGGCGAGGAAACCCGCATCGGCCTGCAACTGGCGCAAGAAGACCTGGCCCAGCTGCTGGGGGCGTCGCGCCAACGCGTGAATCAAGAGCTCAAGAGCTTCGAACGCGAAGGGGCTGTGCGGGTCGAACCCACGCGCCTGGTCATGCTCAGCCGCGACAAACTCCTGGCCATTGCCAATCGCTGAACAGCCTCTGCGGCCCTGCGCTCAGGGCCGTGACAGGTCTTCCTCCGGCCGCGAAGACTGCCAGGCGATCGAGGTGGTGGTCGGCCATGGACCGCTTTCAGACAAGCGACCATTGACACGCTGAGCCTCCCGGCCCGCGACTTCCAGCAACTTGAGCAGGCCCTGGATGGCAGGCAAGCTGGGCTGGTCCATGGCCGTGCGCAGGTAGGCATTGCCACGCAGGGTCATGATCACGACGGGGTGCCCTTCGGGCAGCAAATCCTGACTGGCCTGGGCCAAGGCTTCGCTGAGATCGCCATCCAGCCAAGCGGCGGTCAGGTCTTTGTTGACGCCGATGGCACCGAAGCGTTGACGCACCAGCTTGGAGCTGATCTGGCCGAGCTTGGGGAACATCACCAGCCAGCGCATCTCCTCCGGCGTGTCGGTGTCGACACGGGTCTTGAGCGTGTCGGTGTAGGCCTCGAACACGGTGGACTCGAGCGACTCCATCAGCTGGCGGCACAGCACCATCATCTGCAGATCGCTGTGCAGGCGCAGCTCGCAGCGAATGCGCAGCTCGGAGCCCTTGATGTAGCCGCGCTGGGAGTCTCCCCACTCGATGCGCAAGCTGCCGGGCAGGGCCTTGGGCTGCTCGATCACAAAGCCGCGGCCGTCTCGGGTCAAGCGGAACTGGGCGTTGCGGCTCTCCGACCAATCGTGGATGGGCCGCCAGCGGGCGGCATTGGAGCGGGCAACGAACCAGTGTTTGACTTGCTTAAAAAACATGAGCTAGCACAATGCGGCGAACGCCAGAACAGCGTGACGATGCGCCTTGCATCGACCGTCTGGCCAAGGTGGAGAACCCAAATGATCGAAGTGTATTCATGGCCTACACCCAACGGCCACAAGGTTCACATCATGTTGGAAGAATGCGGACTGCCCTATCGGGTGATCCCCGTGGACATCGGGGCGGGCGCACAATTCGAGCCCGCCTTTCTGGCCATCAGCCCGAACAACAAGATCCCCGCCATCCAGGACAGCGAAGGCCCGGACGGGCGGCCGATCAGCCTGTTCGAGTCGGGCGCCATCCTGCTGTACCTGGCCGGCAAGACCGGGCGATTTCTGCCCGCTGACACGGCCGGCAAGTACGAGGTGCTGCAGTGGCTGATGTTCCAGATGGGCAGCGTCGGCCCCATGCTGGGTCAGGCCCACCACTTTCGCATCTACGCCCCGGAGAAAATCGCCTACGCGATCGAGCGCTACAGCAAGGAGGCGCAGCGCCTGTACGGCGTGATTGACAAGCGTCTGGCCATGAGCCGCTACATCGGCGGGCCGGCTTACAGCATTGCCGACATGGCCATCTTTCCCTGGCTGCGCAGCTGGAAAAACCAAGGCGTGCAGATGTCGGACTACCCCCATCTCAAGGGCTGGTTTGACGAAATCGCTGCGCGGCCGGCCGTGCAGCGCGGCGTGGCCGTGCTGGAAACCCAGCGCAAGCCCTTGATGGACGACAAGGCCCGCGAAATGCTGTTCGGGGACACCCAGTACCGCCGACATTGATGCCTGCTTCGTCAGGCACACAGAGCCGGACGCACTCCTCATGCATCTCATGAACCTCAAGGTCCTGGCGCCGAGACAGCGGCGGAAGCGGCTGCGGAACTGACCCCAGCACCCGTGCGTGAGGCCGGCACAAAGGACTGCAAGAACTCATCGCTCATGGTGCGCGCCAGCAACTCCGGACGCAGGCGCTCGAGATTGCGCTGATTGAGCTCAAAGCCACGTTCGTTGGTGTAGAGCGGCGCCCCGATGCTGAGGCCTTCGCCCGAGGTCCGCGGCCCCTTCATCCCCTGCAGGGGATACAGACGCAAGCGGGCCTTGAACGAAGACGACTCGACATCGGCGAACACGGTGGTTTCCAAGACCTGGCCGCAACCGAGGCGCTGTGCTTCGTCCAGCAACAGGCGCGCATTGCGCGCAAGATCCAGCGCCGAGACCTTGAGCACCAAGGCATGAGCGGTGTGGCGAGCCTGATTGAGTGCATCAACCACCTCGCGGTTGAAGCTCAGATTGAGCTGATCCCAATGCTCGTTCTGGGCAGCCTGCGTGGGTTCGAAATTGCGCCCATGCCCGAACACCAACACACAGGACCCTGGGCCGGTGCCCAATACCGGCGCTGCCGCGCCGCCATCCTGCGCCCAAACTGTCGTGGCACCGAACAAGATGGCCACCACTCCGAAGAACCGAGCCGCTCGGCCGGCTTTGGCAGCGCGCAGGGCGAGGCAGGTGTGTCGGGTGATTGGCAAGGCAGTCATGGCAAGGCAGGCACGGCAGTCACGGAAGCATGGGCAAGAACAAACGCAATCCCGTGTCGAAGCGGACGCGCACAGCCCGCGGGCTCGACAGGGCTGCGGAGTCTAACAATGGAATGCGACGGAGCTGGGCACTTGAAGCCTCAGCCGGCGCCTTCTCTGCCCGGCTTGAAGTCTTGAATCGGATCCTCACTGCATGGTGTTCGATCCAAAAAAGCAAAGCGGCGTCCAACGAGGACGCCGCTTGCTCACAAGGAGTCACATGGCGTGCAGACTGAGACGAATCTGCACTGCGCTCCAAGCCATTCCCCAAGGTGGCGAGAACAGCATTTGCAGCCGCACTCACTCCCCCTCCAGCGTGCACATCGTGGTGCCGCTATTCCCTCGTTTTGTGGACTCTACTTTACGTTTGGTAACGCGCAGGATGCAATCCTTGCAACGCGAAATCTCTGACCCAAATGCAGGAAATCAGCGTTAAAGCGGGAATTCAAAGGAAAGCAAGGTTCAGGAAAACCCTAGAACGCCGGGAACAAGCGTGATTCAAAAAGATGCGCCAGCTTGTCAGCCCGTAAATCCATTCTTGCTTTGCAAGGCAGCGTCGCTGGCTTCGAAACAAGAACAGTACAGAAGCGAAACATCGCAAGATCCGCCAGCGTCAGCCCCTGAAACCGCAATCAGCCCGGCACGCCAACGCGGAGATCCACCACACAGGAAGGGGAGTGCGGCGCAACATGGCTGCGAGAAAGAAGATTGGCCCGACCAGCAAGAATCGAACTTGCAACCGCCCGCTTAGAAGGCGGGTGCTCTATCCAGTTGAGCTATGGTCGGTCGAACAGGGCACGGCGCCGATCGACGCCAACCCTGGCAATGAGCCCCGGCAAGCCTGCCACGAGGCCACCCAAACAAATTGAGGTCTGAGCTGTAGCAGAACTCGAATCAAGGCTCCGGGGGCCGCGATTGTGCCATGGGCCTGGGAGGCCGCGCGAGTGCGCCGCCACCGAGGCCCCACCATCAATTCATGATCACATTGACGATGGAGTTGCCAATTCCCATCAAGGCCGCGCCCGAGATCAGGCCCGCACAGATCGGTTCGCAACCTTCCACCCAAATGCGGTGACCGGGGCTGCTCACACTCTTGTGGCGCAGGCCCATGACCCAGAACAGCATTGCACCCACCCACATGGCAAACACCGACTCGGGCGGCAACACCACGCCCAAGCCAATGGACACAGCCGACAGCGGGAAGCGGCCCTTGGTGACGATGCGCAGCACCTCGATGACGATGGCGCTGATGGCTGCCACAGCCATGGCGATCAGAGCCGAGGTCGGGAAGCCATTGAAGCCGCGTGCAATCAACTCGGCCACGCCCTTCCACTGCAAGGCGCCCGGCATGGCGAACTGCTCAGACACCAGGGTCGAGACCGAGCGCACGCCGTTGGCGTCGGCCGGCAGGAAAAGCAGGAAGTACAGCGGCACACAGGCCAGCAGGCCGGCAAAGATGCCGATGATATGACCGATGGCCTGGTGGCGCGGCTTGCCGCCGAGCATGTAGCCCGGCTTGATGTCCGAAAGCAGATTGGCGGCGTTGGAGGCAATCTCCGAGGTCATGCCGGCCGGCAGCAAATTGCTGGCGGGATTGGTCCGGTCGATGGCGCCCATGGTGAACTGGGTGATCTTGGACAGGGCCCCGGTCGGCGTCCATGAGGTCAGCGCCATGGAGTTGGTGCAGATAACCGTCAGCACAAAGATCAAGGGCAGCGAGATCAAAGCCAGGAACATAGGCACGCCGAAGAACAGATGGGTCACCCAGGCACCCAGCAAACTGAACACCGGCACGCCGACGTAGGAAATCCACAGCGGCACTTCGATACCGGCCAGCAGATCCGGGCCCGTGGACGCCACAGCCGCCCCCTTCTTCTTGCCTTTGAACAGACTGGTGATCAGCTCAGGTTTGGCCAGCAGGCTGGTCAGCGAGCCCACCACCATGATGGTGACCCCCCACCACAGCGACCACTGGTTGACGATCTCGGCGCGCGAAAGCGGCACCAGTGCCCCACTGGGCGACACGCGCGGCGCAATATCGCCGAGCTGAATCATCATCGGTGCAAGGATGACGAAGTTGATGAAGGCACCGAGCAAGCAACTGGTTGCGATCGCAATGCCCATCAGACCGCCGACACCGATCATGGCTGCGTCCAGCGTCAGGCGCAGGCCCAAGACGCGGAAATCAGTGCCCAGGATCTTGGGAATCCACCATTCCGCCTTGGCCGCGGCTTGGTAGTAGTAAGTGTCCAGACGCTCATGCAGATGCCAAGGCTCTTTCATGCCGGCCCACTGATCCATGCGCAGGATCTTGAACTGGATCAACTTCATCCAGCCATCACTTACCACGGCCTGATAGAGCGCAGTGCCACCGGCCACGAGGGTCAGCAAACGAGCCTTGAAGACACCCGTCGCTGCGTCGCCCATGTAGAGCGCATCCAGCACCACGCCGCTGGCACGACCCTCGGGAAAAGGCAGCTGATCTTCATTGATGAAGCGCCGCTTCATGGGGAAGGCCACCAGCACGCCAAGAATGGATGTCACTGCCATCCAAATGATCATCTGCCACCAAGGAATGATGCGGCCCGTGATCAACATATAGGCTGCCAGGCTGGTGTAAAGCGGCGCCACCACATAGCCCGCCGCAGTCGCGATCGATTGCGTGCAGTTGTTCTCGAGGATGGTGTAGTCCTTGGCCAGACCCGAAGCGTGCAAGGCGCGGAACAAGCCAAACGACAGAATCACCGCGGTCAGCCCCACGCCGATGCCGATGCCGGTCTTGCCGCCCACATAGAGCGCGGTGGCTGCCAGAACGGCGCCGAGCAAGAAACCCGTCAGGGCAGATCGCAGGGTCAGCTGCGGCATATCGCCGCGGAAGATGTTCTTGAACCACCACTCGTCCTTTTGGGCGCGAGTCCAGGTCTGGATTTGCTCTTCGGTCAGTTGTTGGATAGCCATGGCATCAAGTCATGTTGAAGGGCGGGCTCGATCAAGCCCAGTCGCGCGCAATTCTGTGGTTCGAGCTGCGGCCAGAGAAGTCGCGCTAACCCAGGGCGCACAAACCCCGGTGTCAAATACGACTGCCTTACCTTTCTCCAGCACAAACAAAAAACCCGCTGCAAACTCGCGCTTGCAACGGGTATTCGATAAGGGTCTTGGTCGGGGCGGCGGGATTCGAACTCGCGACCCTCTGCTCCCAAAGCAGATGCGCTACCAGGCTGCGCTACGCCCCGACGAAGACCACTATTCTAGCCTGGAATTCAAGCGCTCCCAAGAAAACTCCAAAAACTTCTTCCAGGCCACTGCAAACAACAAGCCATTGCCGAAATCATGCCCCCCCCCGAAAAACATCCGAGTTGTTTTCACGTTAGCGACCCAGCAGCCAAGAATCAGAAGGCAAGCGCAGAACACAAGTCGTTGCGCTGATTCGCGAGCACGTGAAGCCGACCGCTCCACCATGGCCCCATCGTCACGACCCCAAATCCTTTGTGTCAAAATCCAACGACACTCAAGCCAGCCACGTCTGGCCACTTTGTCGGCAGCCCTGCCGAGACCCCGTCCAAGGACACTCCATGAGCAGCGAACTGATCAAACACATTTCCGACGCATCCTTTGACGCCGATGTGATCCAAGCCGGCAAGCCCGTGCTGGTGGACTACTGGGCCGAATGGTGCGGCCCCTGCAAGATGATTGCCCCCATCCTGGACGAAGTGTCCAAGGACTATGGCGATCGCCTGCAAATCACCAAGATGAACGTGGACGAAAACCGCGAAGTGCCCGCCAAGTTCGGCATCCGCGGCATCCCGACCCTGATGCTGTTCAAAGACGGCCAGCTGGCCGCCACCAAGGTCGGTGCTTTGTCCAAGGCCCAATTGACGGCCTTCCTGGACGCTAACCTATAATCTCCTCCAATCTGTTGCCGGGAACATATCGAATCCTCTCGGATTCCCGGCTCCCGGCGACAGTGAATTGCCAACACGCCCTGGCCGCATCGACGGCTCTGGCGCGTGGACTCGGCGCCCAAGCTCCCTCGTTTTTTGTTTCGCGGTTTCGCTGACTGATTCTGTGCCGTTGGCGTGGCTTGCAGGGCAATGTGCGCTTGCCGCTGAAGTTTTAAGTCCCCGGTCCTTGGCAGGACCCTGACGACCTACCGGGTGTTCACCCATGCATCTTTCCGAACTGAAAGCGCTTCACGTCTCCGAGCTCATCAAGATGGGCGAGGCGCTGGAGATCGACAACGTCGCTCGCATGCGCAAGCAGGAGTTGATGTTTGCGATCATGAAAAAGCGCGCCAAAGCCGGCGAACAAGTGTTCGGCAACGGCGTGCTCGAAGTGCTGCCGGATGGCTTTGGCTTCCTGCGATCCATCGACGACAGCTATATGGCGTCAACCGATGACATCTACCTGAGCCCCAGCCAGATCCGCCGCTTCAACCTCCACACCGGCGACATGATCGAAGGCGAAGTGCGCGTGCCCAAGGACGGCGAGCGCTACTTTGCCCTGGTCAAGGTTGACCGCGTCAACGAACTGACGCCCGAGGAGAGTAAGCACAAGATCATGTTCGAGAACTTGACGCCGCTGTTCCCGCGCGAACAGTTCAAGCTCGAACGAGACAACTTCAAGGGCGAAGAAAACGTCACCGGCCGCATCATTGACCTGATCGCGCCGATCGGCAAAGGGCAGCGCGCTCTGATCGTCGCCCAGCCCAAGACCGGCAAGACCGAGATGATGAAGAGCATCGCTCATGCGCTGGTCGCCAATCATCCCGAGTCTCACCTGATCGTGCTGCTGGTGGACGAGCGCCCCGAAGAAGTGACCGAGATGATCCGCACCGTGCGCGGTGAAGTGATCAGCTCCACCTTTGACGAGCCGGCCGCCCGCCATGTGCAGGTGGCCGAGATGGTGATCGAGCGCGCCAAGCGCCTGGTCGAACTCAAGAAGGATGTGATCATCCTGCTGGACTCCATCACCCGCCTGGCTCGCGCCTACAACAATGTCCTGCCCTCCTCCGGCAAGGTGCTGACCGGCGGCGTGGACGCCAACGCCCTGCAGCGCCCCAAGCGCTTCTTCGGCGCTGCGCGCAAGGTGGAAGAAGGCGGCTCGCTGACCATCATCGGCACTGCGCTGATCGACACCGGCAGCCGCATGGACGAAGTGATCTACGAAGAGTTCAAGGGCACCGGCAACTGCGAAATCCATCTGGATCGCCGCATGGCCGAAAAGCGCGTCTACCCTTCGATCTTGATCAACAAGTCCGGCACCCGCCGCGAAGAACTGCTGCTCAAGCCCGAGATCCTGCAAAAGAGCTGGATCTTGCGCAAGCTGCTCTACAACATGGACGAGATCGAGGCGATGGAGTTCGTGCTGGACAAGATGAAGTCCACCAAGAACAACCTCGATTTCTTCGACATGATGCGTCGCGGCGGTTGATTCTCCAGCCCCTGCCGGCGCAGGGACGGCCGCGGCATGCTGCGGCGGTGGACACCCGGCCCGCTGGTTTCGGTGGGCCGACGGGCACCTTCAAACGGTCGCCCTGAAAAATTTTGCTACAATCCGCGTTTTTGTCGCTGTCGGAAAGTGCGTCGCATGGTGCGACATGGCTCCCGGCACGTCAGCGCAAAGCGAGAGGTCTCTCATGAAAGACGGCATTCACCCCAATTACCGCGACGTTTGCTTCGTGGATCAATCCAATGGTTTCAAGTTCATCACGCGTTCGACCGTGAGCAGCAAGGAAACCATCACGCTGGACGACGGCCGCGAAGTGCCGCTGGTCAAGCTGGAAACCACCAGCGAATCGCACCCCTTCTACACCGGCCAGCAAAAGAGCATCGACAACCTGGGCGGCCGCGTCGAGAAGTTCCGCAACAAGTTTGCCGGCTTCGCCAAGAAGTAAATCCGATTCGACCCGGACTTCGGGTTCTCGGTACAGGAAGGCAGCTCTGGCTGCCTTTTTTCATGCCCGCTTCGCCAAGCCCCGTGCAGCCCTCGCCCCACACGCTCATCTTCGCAAGACGCTCGCCTCGCTGCCATCACAGCTTTGCGGCATGATCCAGGCATCTTTCATTCACACCCAACTGCTCCACGCGTGAACCTGCCCACCCCTGCCATCGTTGCTGAGCGAAGTGCGCAGCGCCTGCCCCGCCTGGCACTGCTGCTGTTTTGCGCAGCCTATGTGCTGCCTGGCCTGTTCGGCCGAGATCCCTGGCGCAATGCAGACCTGAGCGCCTTTGGCTTCATGGCCAGCATTGCGCAAGGCAGCGCCCCATGGTGGCAACCTGCGATCGCGGGCATTCCGGCAGAAGGCGGCCCCCTGCCCTACTGGGTGGGTGCGGCAGCCATCCAGGCCCTGCCTTTCGCCGACGCTGCTTTCGCGGCGCGCCTGCCATATGCACTGATGCTGGTCCTGGTCCTGGTGCTGGTTTGGTACAGCAGCTTCCATCTGGCGCGCACCGATGCAGCACAACCCGTGGCCTTTGCATTTGGCGGGGAAGCACAGGCCGTCGATTACGCCCGCTCACTGGCCGATGGCGCCCTACTTGCCTTGATCGCCAGCCTGGGTCTGCTGCAACTGGGTCACGAAACCACGCCCGAATTACTGCAGTTGCTGGCTGTCAGCCTCTACCTATACGGCCTCGCCGCGGCCCCCTATCGCCCCAGCAAATCGCGCTGGGCGATTCTTGGAGCACTCCCCATTTTGGCAGCCAGTGGCGCGCCCGCGGTGGCGCTCGCGCTGTCGCTCATTGGCGCCTGGCTTTGCCAGCGCTCGCGGTATCTGGAAGTGCGGAGCCTCATCTTATGGCTGCTTGCTTCAGGCTGCTTGGCCGCCATGAGTGCCTGGGAATTCAATGCCTGGGCTTGGCGAATCAAAGGCGAACTGGATCTGGATCAGTTGCTGCGCACCCTCAATTTGCTGGCTTGGTTCTGCTGGCCGGTCTGGCCCATGGCCCTCTGGACCCTGTGGCGCTGGCGTGCACATTGGCAAGGCAGGCATATCCTTCTGCCACTGATCGCCGCCCTGATCCCTTTGCTGACCAGCATCCTGATGGGCGGCTCGGATCGCGCTTTGTTGTTGAGCTTGCCGGCGCTCGCAGTGCTCGCCAGTTTTGCGTTACCCACCTTGCAGCGCGGCATCGCCGCAGCCATGGACTGGTTCTCGGTGTTCTTCTTCAGCGCCTGGACATTGCTGTTCTGGCTGCACTACATCTCCATGCATCTGGGTGTGCCGCGCACGCCCATGACCAATCTGCGCCGCCTGGGTTTGGGTGAAGAGTTCGAACCACGCTTCAGCGCACTGGCCCTGGTATTGGCCGTATTGGCTACTGCGGCATGGATCGCACTGGTTCGTTGGCGCACCGCCCGGCATCAGCATGCGCTTTGGAAGAGCTTGGTCCTGCCCGCCGGTGGCGTGGCCCTTTGCTGGCTCTTGATCATGACCTTGTTGCTGCCGCCACTGGATTTCATTCGCAGCAACGGCCCCTTGGTGGAGCGCTTGCGGGCTCACCTGCCGCAGAACGCCAACTGTGTCGCAGCACCGGATCAGTCCCTGGCAACCTTGGCCTCGTTGCAGTTCCAGGGCCGATGGAGGGTCGATGCTCAGCATTCCCTGCAAAACACCCGCTGCAGCCATGCGCTGCAGAGCAACAGTCAGGAGATTCCCTCCGGCTGGAGCGTGGTAGCGGCCGTAAGTCGGCCTTCCGACAAGTCGGGCGGGTTCTTGGTTCTCAAGCGCCCCTGAATCGACCACTGCCTGGCAATCAAGCAAAAAGCCCCAGATGACATGTCACCTGGGGCTTTTCATTTCAGCGTCAAGGGTTCGGGCAAATGCAACACACTGCAGCACACCCGCCCCGAACCATCATCACATCAGGCCTTGACGGCCTCCGCCAAGCGTTGCGCACTTTGCTGTGCCAAGGCCGCATCGCTGGCCTCCACCATCACCCGCAGAAGCGGCTCGGTGCCGGAGGCGCGGATCAGCACACGGCCGCGGTCGCCGAGCTCAGCCGTCACTTCGGCTTGCTCGCGCGCCAGGCGGGCATTGCTGCGCCAATCCTGACCCGGCTGCAAACGCACATTGATCATGGTCTGCGGGAACAAGGTGACGTCTGCCAGATGCTCCGACAAAGAGCGGCCGGTGCGGCTGACGGCCTGCAGAATCAGCAAGGCGCTGACGATGCCATCGCCCGTGGTGTGTTTGTCCAGGGCCAGCAGATGCCCTGAGCCTTCGCCACCCAGCTGCCAGCCGCGCGCGCTCAGCTCTTCCAAAACATAACGGTCACCGACCTTGGCACGGACGAAGTCCACATCGCGCGAGCGCAGCGCCAGCTCGACCGCCATATTGGTCATCAAGGTGCCCACCGCGCCAGGCACACGCAGGCCCTGACCCAGGCGATCGGCCACCATCACATACAGCAACTCGTCACCGTTGTAGAGGCGGCCTTGTGCGTCCACCAGTTGCAGGCGATCGGCGTCACCATCCAGCGCGACGCCGTAGTGCGCGCCGTGCTCATGCACGGCCTTGACCAGGGCGGCGGGCGAAGTGGCACCAAAACCGGCGTTGATATTGAAACCATCGGGGCTGCAGCCAATGGAGATGACCTCGGCACCCAGCTCGTGGAACACATCGGGTGCCACGTGGTAGGCCGCGCCATGCGCTGCATCGACCACGATCTTCATGCCCTTGAGGGTCAAATCGGAGCCGAAGCTGTTCTTGCAGAACTCGATGTAACGACCACGCGCATCGCCGATGCGGCGAGCACGGCCAAGATTGGCCGAATCAATCCAGGTCGGCGGCTCGTCGAGTGCCGCTTCGACGGCCAGTTCCCAGGCATCGGGCAGCTTTTCACCCTTGGCCGAGAAGAACTTGATGCCGTTGTCGGCGAAGGGATTGTGCGAAGCACTGATCACCACACCCAGATCCTGGCGCAGCGCGCGAGTCAGGTAGGCCACGCCCGGCGTGGGCAGCGGGCCCGTCAGCTGCACATCGACACCGGCCGAGGCAAAACCGGCCTCCAGGGCCGACTCGATCATGTAGCCAGAAATACGCGTGTCCTTGCCGATCAAGACGCTGGGGCGGCTCGACTGCTTGCGCAGCACCTGGCCCACCGCATGGCCCAAGCGCAACATGAAGTCGGGCGTGATCGGCGCTTGGCCGACCGTGCCACGAATCCCATCGGTACCGAAATACTTGCGGCTCATTGTGAGCACCCTCCTGAAAATCAATCCGCTATTGTCGGTCAGCGGCTGTGGCAACCGCGTAACAGTATTCACGCTCCGCCGGCAGCCGCATGCCAGACCTTGAGCGCATCGACCGTCGCCGCCACATCGTGCACGCGCACGATGCGGGCGCCGCGTGCCACCGCGGCCAACGCCGCGGCCAAACTACCGGCCAGGCGCTGGTCCACAGGCCGGCCGGTCACATCTCCGATGGCCCGCTTGCGCGACCAACCGATCAACAATGGGTAGCCCAAACCTTGCAACTCTTGCAGTCGCGCCAGCAGCTCAAAATTCTGTGCCGTGGTTTTCGCGAACCCGTAACCGGGGTCCAGCACGATACGCTCCGCCGCCACGCCGGCTTCACGCAAGACGCGCGCCCGGTCGACCAAGAAGGCAGCCACCTCCGTGACCACATCGCCGTAGTCCACCAAAGCCTGCATGGTGGATGAGTCACCGCGCATGTGCATCAGGCACACGCCCGCATCTGCATGGGACGACACCGCCTTGAGCGCACCTGGCATTCGCAAGGCCTGAATGTCATTGATGATGTCCACTCCGAGATCGAGCGCACGCGCCATCAGTGCCGGTTTGTAGGTGTCGATGGACACCGGCACGCCCAGCTTAACCGCCTCGGCCAGCACAGGCGCCACACGCGACCACTCGTCGTCCTCGCTGAGCAACTGCGCGCCGGGGCGGCTGGATTCGCCGCCAATGTCGAGGATGTCCACACCGTCCGCCAGCAGGCGCTCGCAATGAGCGATGGCGCTGCGCGCTGTCCCGTGCTGGCCACCGTCGGAAAAGGAATCCGGTGTGACATTGACGATGCCCATGACCTGGACACGCTGCAGATCGATGGCAAAGCGGCGGGTGCGCCAGGTCGGCGCGGACTCAATAGGTGATGCACTCAAAGCAAGACTCAAGTCGTAAGAAAGAACTGCGAGCAGGCTGCAGGCAACTCGGCGAGCCTGAAGGAATGCGCCAAAGAAAAAAGGCCCGGCTTCAGAAGCCGGGCCCCACTCAATTTCAGCCTTTGTCAGGCGGCAGCAGGCGCTCCATCGGTGCTCACGGGCGGAGTGCCGCCGCTGCTGGCACTGTTGCGCGGCTGCGAGCCGTCACCCGGATCGCGGGGCGGGCGACCAGCCATGATGTCCAGCACCTGATCCCGGTCGATGGTTTCCCACTTCATCAGCGCCGCGGTCATCTCTTCAACCTTGTCGCGATGGGTTTCCAGAATATTGCGAGCCACCGCGTACTGCTCGTCCAGGATTCGGCGCATTTCGGCGTCGACCTTTTGCTGCGTGCTTTCGCTGATATTGGACGTCTTGGTCATGCTGCGGCCGAGGAAGACTTCGCCCTCGTTCTCTGCATACACCATGGGGCCAAGCACCTCGCTCATGCCGTAGCGCGTGACCATATCGCGCGCGATGCGGGTGGCACGCTCGTAGTCGTTGGACGCCCCGGTGGAGATGTCCTTGACGAACAGGTCTTCGGCGATACGGCCACCGAACAGGATGCTGATTTCATTCAGCATCTGCTTGTAGTAACGGCTGTACTGATCGCGCTCCGGCAGCTGCCAGGTCACCCCCAGGGCGCGGCCACGCGGCATGATGGTGACCTTGTGAACCGGGTCCGTACCCGGCAGCATTTCGGCCACGATAGCATGGCCGGACTCGTGATAGGCGGTCGCCCGCTTCTCCTCTTCCGTCATCACCATGCTCTTGCGCTCGGGGCCCATGTAGAGCTTGTCCTTGGCGCGCTCGAAGTCGATCATCTCGACCAGGCGAGCACCGCGGCGGGCGGCGAACAAGGCGGCTTCGTTGACCAAGTTGGCCAAATCGGCACCGCTCATACCGGGCGTGCCACGCGCCAGGATACTGGCGTTGACGTCCTGACCCACGGGCACCTTGCGCATGTGCACATTGAGGATCTGCTCACGGCCGCGGATGTCCGGCAAGGTCACATAGACCTGACGGTCAAAACGACCGGGGCGCAGCAGCGCCGGGTCCAGGATGTCCGGGCGATTGGTCGCAGCGATCACGATGACGCCGAGGTTGGTTTCAAAACCATCCATCTCGACCAACATCTGATTCAGGGTCTGCTCGCGCTCGTCATTGCCGCCACCCAGGCCCGCTCCGCGATGGCGACCGACCGCATCGATTTCGTCGATGAAGATGATGCAGGGCGCGCTCTTCTTGGCCTGCTCGAACATGTCGCGAACACGGGCAGCACCGACGCCGACGAACATTTCCACGAAGTCGGAGCCCGAGATCGTGAAGAACGGCACCTTGGCTTCACCGGCGATGGACTTGGCCAGCAAGGTCTTGCCGGTTCCCGGGGGGCCGACCAGCAACACACCGCGCGGGATACGACCGCCCAACTTCTGGAATTTTTGCGGGTCTTTCAGGAAGTCGACCAGCTCCTTCACTTCTTCCTTGGCCTCGTCGCAACCGGCCACATCAGCAAAGGTGATGTTGTTGCTGGCTTCATCCAGCATGCGAGCCTTGCTCTTGCCGAAGCTGAAAGCGCCACCCTTGCCGCCACCTTGCATCTGACGCATGAAGTAGACCCACACGCCGATCAAGAGCAGCATCGGGCCCCAGCTGACCAGCATGCTGATCAGGAAAGAAGGCTCTTCGCGAGGCTTGACGTCGAACTTGACACCGTGATTGCGCAGATCACCGACCAGACCGCGGTCCAGATAGGTGGCTGTGACACGGATCTTCTTGCCATCCGAGCCCTCGGCAATGATGTCGGTGCCGCCATTGCCTTCTTGCAGAGTGACCTGCTTGATGCGGCCGGACTGGACTTCATCGAGGAACTCCGAGTAGCCCATGGCATTGCCCGGGGCTGCGCTGCGGTCAAACTGCTTGAAGACCGTGAACAGCACCAGAGCGATCACGATCCAGACCGCTACTTTCGAGAACCACTGATTGTTCACCGCCACTCCTTGTTCATTACGGCCAGGCTGCACTATTTACAGCCACGTGCACGGCATATGGGGTTGATTCTATTGCAGTCAAGAGGCCAGGCTGATTTGCATGGCCATGCGAAATCACCGGCATTCACGCCGGCGTGTCTGCCTTCGGTACGGCAGGCTTCTTGAGGCCGATGCCGATCAGGAAAGTCTCGGACGAACGATCGCGCGAGGCTTTGGGCTTCAGGGGCTTGACCTTCTTGAAAGTCGCCTTGAAGAGTTCCACCAGCTGCGTGTAACCGCTGCCATGAAACACCTTGGCCACCAGCGCACCTTCAGGCTTGAGATGCGCTTGCGCGAACTCGATGGCCAATTCGACCAAGCCGGCCACACGCGCCGCATCCGAACTCTCGATACCCGAAAGATTGGGCGCCATGTCGGACACCACCACATCGACGGACTTGCCGTCCAGGGCAGCCTCCAACTGATGCAGCACCGCCTTCTCCTGGAAATCGCCTTTGATGAAATGCACGCCCTCAATCGGCGCGCAATCGAGCAAGTCCAGCGAGATGATGGTGCCGTTGAGCTGCCCCACGGCTGCGCCGCCGGTACCTGCCTCCTTGGGGGCAAAGCAGCGCCGCAAATACTGGCTCCAGGCGCCCGGTGAAGCACCGAGATCCACCACGACCTGGCCCGGGCGGATCAGCTTGAGCTCTTCGTCAATTTCTTTGAGCTTGTAAGCCGCGCGGGCGCGATAACCGTCACGCTGGGCCATCTTGACGTAGGGATCATTGATGTGATCATGCAACCACGCCTTATTAAGTTTTTTGCTTTTTGTTGTGAACTTCATGTTGCACGGATAATACGCCTATGCCTGCGATTCAATTGACCCCTGCCCAGCGCAAGGAAAAACGCTCCGAAGCCCATCATCTCGACCCCGTGGTCATGATAGGCGCGGATGGACTCACCCCTGCCGTCGTGAAAGCGACCGACGCCGCCCTCAATGCCCACGGGCTGATCAAGGTGCGGATCTTCTCGGACGACCGCGCCAACCGCGAAGGCATCTTCGCCAGCCTGTGCGGCGAGCTGAATGCAGCGCCGATTCAGCACATCGGCAAGCTGCTCATCATCTGGCGCCCGATTCCGCCCAAGGAAGACGAAGCCAACACCCGCGCAGACAGCAAGCTGGGACCGCGCGTGGTCAAGATCGTCAAGTTCTCGAAGAGCGGCAACCACCGCCCGCAGACCAAGAAGCTGCGCGTTTTGGGCAACGAACGCGTTGCCCAGGGCGGCGAGATCAAGCGCGCCAAGCGCCGCCTCACCAGCATCAAGAAGAGCTCGCAGGATCAGTGATCCTGCTGCATGCCACCCAGCCTGGGCCCCGCCCGAGGCTGGCTGGCATCAGAGCGCCACGCGCTCAGGCCCGGCTGCTACGCCAGGCCAGTGCCAAGACCAGCAAGGTCTTGAGCCCGTAAAACCCAAACGACACCGCATGCAGGCTCATGAACGACCATGAGCCCTGCCCGGCACGCGCGGCCGCCATCAAGGGCTGCAGCGCAAAGTAACCCAGCACGGTACAAAACAAGGCGCCCGCCGGCAGAAGGAACTCGGCAGACAAGGCACGAGCCTGCTCGTCGCGCGCCAGGCGGCGCTCCATCAGCATCAGCAGCACCGCAGCCGCCAAACTCAGGTTGGCTTCCTGCGCAAACAGGCGGCCGACAAAAGCACCGGCCTGCGCCTTTTCCAGCGCCGCAAATGCACTGGGCGCCGCCACAAAGGCCACGCACAGCAGCAAACCTGCCCAGAGGGCAGCCAGCAGCAGGCGCGAACGCTGGAGCAGAGTCACGAAACCGCCTGCGTCATCAAACGTAGCGGACTTCCACCACCTCGTAGCGCTTGACGCCGCCGGGCGCCTGCACATCGGCCACGTCGCCCGCTTCCTTGCCGATCAGCGCGCGCGCGATGGGCGAGCTGATCGAGATCAGGCCCAGCTTCAGGTCGGCCTCGTCGTCACCGACGATTTGGTAGGTCACCTCGGCGCCTGTGGCCTCTTCTTCGAGGTCCACGGTCGAGCCGAAGACGATGCGGCCGCCGGCATCCACCGAGGCCGGATCGATGATCTGGGCCGCAGCCAGCTTGCCTTCGATCTCCAGGATGCGGCCTTCGATGAAGCCCTGCTTGTCCTTGGCGGCTTCGTATTCGGCGTTTTCAGACAGATCGCCTTGAGCACGCGCCTCGGCAATCGCATTGATCACGGCATGACGCTCAACGCTCTTGAGTTGATGCAGCTCGGCTTTGAGCTTCTCGGCACCGCGGGTGGTCAATGGAATGGTGGCCATGATTTGAATGAATGAAACCTTGAAAAAGCCTGGGCGCCGACCACGTCTGCGGCGCGGCGCCGGGAGAACGGCGAGTCGCAAGCCCGAAAGGGGCTCATTTCCTCGCTCCACAAAATGAAGCCGCCGCTGCGACCCTGCTTCCAGGGGCGCGGCGGCGGACTTCATTCAGACGCAGTTTAGTGCAGTTCGGCGTGCAGTTCCTGCAGGGATTGCACCAGCAGGCCGTTCTGGTGCTTCATGCCCTCCACCGCGGCCTCACAACCCGCCATGGTCGTGTAGTAGGTGACTCGCGCGGCCAGCGCTGCCTGACGGATGTGGCGACTGTCGGCGATGGCGGTGCGGGTCTCGTCCACGGTGGTGAAGACCAGCTGAATGTCGCCGCCCTTGATCATGTCGACGATGTGCGGGCGGCCATCCTTGACCTTGTTGACCACGGTCACCGGCACGCCGGCTTCGCTGATGGCGGCCGCAGTGCCCTTGGTGGCCACGACGCCGAAGCCCAAGGCATGCAGATCCTTGGCCACGGCCACGGCACGCGCCTTGTCGCCGTTCTTCACGGTGATCAGGATATTGCCCTGACGCGGCAGGCGCGAGCCGGCACCGAGCTGGCTCTTCAACATCGCTTCACCGAAGGTGCGTGCTGCCCCCATCACTTCGCCGGTGGAGCGCATTTCCGGGCTGAGGATGGGGTCCACGCCGGGGAATTTGTTGAAGGGGAAGACGGCCTCCTTGACGCTGTAGTACGGCGGAATCACCTCGGCCGGGATGCGACCCAGGCGGTCCTTCTGGTCCTTGAGCTTCTGGCCCGCCATGCAACGCGCGGCGATCTTGGCCAGCTGCTGGCCGGTCGCCTTGCTGACAAAGGGCACGGTGCGCGAGGCACGCGGATTCACTTCCAGCACATAGACAGTGGCGCCGTCGAGGCCGCCCGTCACGTCACCCTGGATGGCGAACTGCACATTCATCAGGCCCACGACCTTGAGCGCCTTGGCCATGGCCGCGGTCTGACGGCGCAGCTCGTCCTGCAGCTCTTGCGACAGGGTGTAGGGCGGCAGCGAGCAGGCCGAGTCGCCGGAGTGGATGCCCGCGGCTTCGATGTGCTCCATGATGCCGCCGATCATGACAGTCTCGCCGTCGCTGATGCAGTCGGCATCGACTTCCACCGCGTCCTCCAGGAAGCGATCGAGCAGCACCGGTGACTTGTCGGTGACGCGCACCGCTTCGCGCATATAGCGCTCCAGGTCCTTGTCGCCGTGCACGATTTCCATGGCGCGGCCGCCCAGCACATAGCTGGGGCGCACGACCAGGGGGTAACCGATCTCGTTGCCCAGGGCCACGGCCTGCTCTTCGGTACGAGCGGTGCGGTTGGGCGGCTGCTTCAGGCCCAGCTCATGCAGCAGCTTCTGGAAGCGCTCGCGGTCTTCGGCGATGTCGATGCTGTCCGGCGTGGTGCCGATGATGGGCACGCCGGCGCGCTCCAGATCCAAGGCCAGCTTCAGCGGCGTCTGGCCGCCGTACTGCACGATCACGCCGACGGGCTTCTCCTTGTCGACGATCTCCAGCACGTCTTCCAGGGTCACCGGCTCGAAGTAGAGGCGGTCCGAGGTGTCGTAGTCGGTGGACACGGTCTCCGGGTTGCAGTTGACCATGATGGTTTCATAACCGTCTTCGCGCATGGCGAGCGCGGCATGGACGCAGCAGTAGTCGAACTCGATGCCCTGGCCGATGCGGTTCGGGCCTCCGCCCAGCACCATGATCTTCTTGTTGTTCGTCGGCTCGGCCTCACACTCCTCCTCGTAGGTCGAGTAGAGGTAGGCGGTTTCGGTGCTGAATTCGGCAGCGCAGGTGTCCACGCGCTTGTAGACCGGGCGAACGTTCAAGGCATGGCGCGCAGCGCGCACCTCGTGCTGGTTGGTGCCCAGCAGCTTGGCCAGGCGGCGGTCCGAGAAGCCCTTCTTCTTGAGCAGGCGCAGCTCATCGGCGCTCAACGAGGCCAGGCCGCGGCCGGCCAGCGATTGCTCGATCTTGATGATCTGCTCGATCTGGGCCAGGAACCAGGGGTCGATGGCGGTCTCTTCGAAGACCTCTTGCAAGCTCATGCCCAGGCGGAAGGCGTCGCCGACGAAGAGGATGCGCTCCGGGCCGGGCTCGCCAATTTCCTGGATGATTTCTTCGCGATCGCTCGAGCGTTCGCTCAGGCCGTCGATGCCGGTTTCCAGGCCGCGCAAGGCCTTCTGGAAGGACTCCTGGAAGGTGCGCCCCATGGCCATCACCTCGCCCACCGACTTCATCTGCGTGGTCAGACGCGAATCGGCCATGGGGAACTTCTCGAAGGCGAAACGCGGGATCTTGGTGACCACGTAGTCGATCGAGGGCTCGAAAGACGCCGGAGTCACACCGCCGGTGATGTCGTTCTTCAGCTCATCCAGGGTATAGCCCACGGCCAGCTTGGCCGCGATCTTGGCGATCGGGAAGCCGGTGGCCTTGGAGGCCAGCGCCGAGGAACGCGACACACGCGGATTCATCTCGATCACGGTCATGCGGCCGTTTTGCGGGTTGATCGAGAACTGCACGTTCGAGCCGCCGGTGTCCACGCCGATCTCGCGCAGGATGGCGATCGAGGCGTTGCGCAGCAGCTGGTATTCCTTGTCGGTCAGCGTCTGGGCCGGGGCGACGGTGATGGAGTCACCGGTGTGGACGCCCATGGGGTCCAGGTTCTCGATTGAGCAGACGATGATGCAGTTGTCGCGGCTGTCGCGCACCACTTCCATCTCGTACTCTTTCCAGCCGATCAGCGATTCTTCGATCAGCAGCTCATTGGTCGGCGACAGATCCAGGCCGCGCTTGCAGATCTCTTCGAACTCTTCGGGGTTGTAGGCAATGCCACCGCCGGTGCCACCCAGCGTGAAGCTGGGGCGGATGACCATGGGGAAGCCGGTGCCGCCGATTTCGTCCTTGATGCGCTTTTGCACGGCCAGCGCTTCTTCCATGGAATGCGCAATGCCGGACTTGGCGGAGTCGAGACCGATCTTGGTCATCGCATCCTTGAACTTCAGGCGGTCTTCGGCCTTCTCGATCGCCTTCTCGTTGGCGCCGATCATCTCCACGCCATACTTGGCCAGCACGCCGTGCTTGTGCAGATCCAGGGCGCAGTTCAGCGCGGTCTGGCCACCCATGGTGGGCAGCACGGCGTCCGGGCGCTCCTTGGCGATGATCTTCTCGACCACCTGCCAGGTGATGGGCTCGATATAGGTTACGTCGGCCGTGTCCGGGTCGGTCATGATGGTCGCCGGATTGCTGTTGACCAGGATGACCTTGTAGCCTTCCTCACGCAGGGCCTTGCAGGCCTGGGCGCCGGAATAGTCGAACTCACAGGCCTGGCCGATGATGATGGGGCCGGCGCCGATGATGAGGATGCTCTTGATGTCTGTACGTTTGGGCATGTCTTTACTCCATCAGGCCGTGATCAGGACTTGGCCATCAGACCGATGAAGCGGTCAAACAGGTAGGCGATGTCGTGGGGGCCGGGGCTGGCTTCGGGGTGACCCTGGAAGCAGAAGGCCGGCTTATCGGTGCGGGCCAGGCCTTGCAGCGTGCCGTCGAACAAGCTGATGTGGGTGGCGCGCAGATTGGCGGGCAGGCTGTCGGCATCGACCGCAAAGCCGTGGTTCTGGCTGGTGATGCTGACGCGGCCGTTGTCCAGGTCCTTGACCGGATGGTTGCCGCCGTGATGGCCGAACTTCATCTTGAAGGTCTTGGCGCCCGAGGCCAGAGCCATGATCTGGTGACCCAGGCAGATGCCGAAGGTCGGGATGCCCGATTCGATCAGCTGCGCTGCGGCTGCGATCGCGTAATCGCAAGGCTGCGGATCGCCAGGGCCGTTGGATAGAAAGACACCGTCCGGCTCCAGATCGAACACGGCCGAGGCCGGGGTCTGGGCCGGCACCACGGTGATCTTGCAGCCGCGCTCGGCCAGCATGCGCAGGATGTTGCGCTTGACGCCGAAGTCATAGGCCACCACATGGAAACGCGGCTGGCTCAGCTGGCCATAGCCCTTGCCCAAGGTCCACTCGGTTTCGGTCCAACCGTGGCGCTCGGGGGTGCTGACCACCTTGGCCAGGTCCAGTCCGGACATGCTGGGCGCAGCCTTGGCCTTGGCGACTGCGTCGGCGATCAGCGCCTCGGTCACGACCTGACCCTCGGGCACTGCCAGGATGCAGCCGTTCTGGGCACCGGTCGTGCGCAACAGGCGGGTCAGACGGCGGGTGTCGATGTCGGCAATGGCGACCGTGCCTTCGTCGCGCAGGTACTGCGCCAGGCTGCGGGTCTTGCGGAAGTTGGAATCAAGGATGGGCAGCTCCTTGATGATCAGGCCAGCGGCATGGATCTTCGGGGCCTCGACATCCTCGTCGTTGACGCCGTAGTTGCCGATGTGCGGATACGTGAGGGTCACGATCTGCCGGCAGTAGCTCGGGTCGGTGAGGATTTCCTGGTAGCCGGTCATGGCGGTGTTGAACACCACCTCGCCGACCGTGTGACCGGCTGCGCCGATCGAGGTGCCTGTGAAGACCGTGCCGTCTGCCAGGGCGAGAATCGCTTTGGGGGTTTGGAGCAGATCGGGCAGCACGGGGAACTCCGGTGAGGTGCGCACGCCCAGCTCTGCTCTTGCAGCCAGCCGGGCTCAGGGGAGAACCGGGCCGAAAGAGCCTGAGTTTGGTGGAGAAACTGAAGCGAGTTTCGCTGGGGTGGCGGTGGTTGCGGGTAAACCTGCTAAGTATAACCCACCAGGGTTATCACCAAGCCCGGTTTTGCCTACTTTGCGCAAATGACGGCATCAAGTCAGCCTTCGCCAGATGCCATGCCAGCCGCCACAAACCACCCCAAGTTCAAGGGGAAGGAGGCAGCGCCCCCCCTGCCCCAGCCCTCCGCGGGCTCAAGCCAGCGCCGCGATGCCCGCGCGCGCGATCTGCGCGTCTTCGCTGGACTTGACGCCACTGACACCCACGGCGCCAATGCAATGACCGTCTACCAGCACCGGCACGCCACCCTCGAGCAAGCCGCTCAAGCCCGGCGCGCTCAGGAAGGACACGCGGCCCTGGTTGATGATGTCCTCGTACACCTTGGACTCGCGACGACCCAGCGCGGCGGTGTGCGCCTTGGCCGGAGCGATCTGGGCCGACACGGCAGGCGCGCCGTCCAGGCGCTGCAGCCACAGCAAATGGCCGCCGTCATCGACGATGGCGATGGTCACCGCCCACTGGTGCGCCAGGGCTTCAGCCTCGGCAGCGGCGGCAATGCGCTTGACGTCTTCCAGGCTCAGATACGGCTTTTGTTTCATGGTCTCTCTTGAATCGGAACGGGGAAGGCCGCACTTTAGCTGCATGGGTGCCAGCCATTCATGCGCTGGCATGCAGCACTGCCCTGACCCACCCGCGCAGCCTCACGCGCGCGCAGAGCACCATTTGCGCGATCGCGCCACAGGGCACAGCACGGCGGGCCGACACGCGCTACATTTCGCCCTGAGTGACGCGGCGCACTGGGACAAGCCAAGCCGGACCATCGCCGCGCCGCCGATGGTTTGGATGATGGAGGACGCTTGAAATGAATGAAACCCTGCAAACCCAACTGAACGCGAGCCTGGGCCAAGGCCTGGCGGCCGAGCGCCAGCGCGTGCTGCGCAACACCTACTGGCTGCTGGCCCTGTCCATGGTGCCCACCGTGCTGGGCGCCTGGGTGGGCGTGTCCACCGGCCTGATGGCCAGCATGGGCACCGGCATGAGCTTGATCGTCTTCATGGCCGGCGCATTCGGCCTGATGATGCTGGTGGAAAAAACCAAGAACAGCAGCACCGGCGTCTACGCCCTGCTGGCCTTCACCTTCTTCATGGGCCTGATGCTTTCGCGCCTGCTGGCTGCGGTGCTGGGCTTCAAGAACGGCAGCAGCCTGATCATGACGGCCTTTGGCGGCACGGGCGCCATCTTCTTCGCCATGGCCAGCCTGGCCACGGTGATCAAGCGCGACCTGTCCAACATGGGCAGGTTCCTGTTCGTGGGCGCCATCATCATGCTGGTGGCCGGCGTGGTGAATGTGTTCCTGCAGTCCTCGGCCCTGATGCTGACCCTGCTGGTGTTGTCCATGGCCGTGTTCTCGGCCTTCATGCTCTACGACATCAAGCGCGTGCTGGACGGCGGCGAGACCAACTACATCTCGGCCACCCTGGCCATCTATCTGGACCTCTACAACGTGTTCCAGAGCCTGCTGTCCCTGCTGGGCATCTTTGGCGGAGAAAGGGACTAACACCCCCTACCGGCTGCGCCGGCCCCCTCAAGGGGGCGAGCCCGACGGCCCGGCAGAGCCGGATCCGCGGACTCCGCGCGATGAGCGCCAACTGCGTGGCGCATAAAAAACGAAAGGGCCTGACGGCCCTTTCTTCATTTCAGCGCTCGAACACCGCAATGCTCTCCACATGCGAGGTGTGCGGGAACATATTGACCGCACTGGCCGCCGTGCAGCGATAGCCCGCCACATTGACCAGCAAGCCTGCATCGCGCGCCAGTGTGGACGGGTTGCAGGACACGTAGACGATGCGCTTGGGCAAGGTCCAGCCGGGCGACAGCTCCGGGTTCTGCGCAATATCGGCTACCGCCTTGGCCAAGGCGAAAGCACCGTCGCGCGGCGGGTCAACCAGCCATTTGTCGGCCACGCCATCGGCCACCAGCAGTTCCGGCGTCATCTCGAACAGATTGCGGGCTACAAAGCGGGTCTTGTCGGCCAGACCATTGCGCGCGGCGTTCTCGCGCGAGCGCTGCACCAAGGTCTCGCTGCCCTCGATGCCCAAGACCTCGCGCGCCTGCGTCGCCAAGGGCAAGGTGAAGTTGCCCAGGCCACAAAACCAATCGATCACCCGCTCATCAGGCTGCACCGCCAGCAAGCGCAGCGCGCGACCGACCAGCACGGTGTTGATGTGCGGATTGACCTGGGTGAAATCGGTGGGCTTGAAGGGCATGACCACGCCGAACTCGGGCAGGCGGTAGGCCAACTCGGGGCCGCCTTCATCGAGCAGATGCACGGTCTCCGGCCCCTTGGGCTGCAACCACCATTGCACGCCGGGGTGCAGCGCCGCAAAGTCACGCAGGCGCTGACGATCCGGCTCCAACAGGGGATTCAGGTTGCGCAGCACCAGGGCGATGACCTCGTCCCCCATGGCCAGCTCGATCTGCGGCAGGCGGTCGCGCTCGTCCATGCTGGCGATGAGATCGCGCAGCGGCATCAGCAGGTCGCTGACGCGCTGCGGCACCACCTTGCAGACCTGCATATCGGCCACGTAGCGGCTCTTGCGCTCGTGGAAGCCGATCAAGACCTGACCCTTCTTCGGCACATAGCGCACCGAAAAGCGGGCGCGGTAGCGGTAGCCCCAGGTCGGCCCCTCGATCGGACGCAGCAGCATCTCGGGCTTGACCTTGCCGAGGTGCCAGAGGTTGTCCTCCACCACACGCTGCTTCACGGCAACCTGGGCACCAGCGTGCAGATGCTGCATCTTGCAGCCCCCGCAGGCGCCAGCATGGAGACCGAAGTGCGGGCAGCCGGGCGTGACGCGCTGGGCGCTCTCGCGCCGCATGGCCGTCATCGTGCCCTGCTCCCAGTTGTTCTTCTTGCGGCCGGTGCTGACCTGGACCTGTTCACCCGGCAAGGCGCCTTCGATGAACACCACCTTGCCGTCTTCCTTGTGGGCCACGCCCTGGGCATCCAGGTCGATCGATTCGACCGTCAGCCATTCTGTTTCTTGACTCATGCTGCAATTATCGCCGCGCGCCGCGGCGGGCCGACCGGCCGCTCAGAAGATGGAGTCGCGGTCGATGCCGTGGCGCATCATGTTGCGCTTGAGCTTGGCCAGCGCTTCGATCTGGATTTGGCGGATGCGCTCGCGCGTGAGCTTGAGCCGCACGGCCAGCACATCGAGGGTTTCGGGCTCGCGGTCGAACAGACCGAAGCGGCCGGCCAAGACCTCGCGCTCTCGCTCGTTCAAGGCCGACATGCCGTGGCGCAGCAGCTCATCCAGCTCATGGCTGAGACGCAAGCCCAGCGGATCGACGGTCTGCTCATCGGCCACCAGGTCCATCATCGATTCGCCGCCCTCGCCGTTGCGATCGACCGGCGCATCGAGCGAGCTGGGCAGCTCGGCATAGGCCAGCAACTCAGACACCTCGGCCAAAGGCCGGCCCAGCGCGGCAGCGATGTCTTCGGCCCGCACCTGGCCAGCGCCGCCATTCTGGCTCTGCACGGCTTCGAGTGCCCGCCGCGCCTTCAGCACATGGTTGAGTTCCCGCACGATGTGCACCGGCAGACGCACCAGGCGGGCCTGGTGCATCAAGGCGCTCTCGATGCTCTGGCGTATCCACCAGCTGGCGTAGGTGGAGAAACGAAAGCCACGCTCGGGCTCGAACTTGCCGATGGCATGCATGAGGCCGAGATTGCCATCTTCGATCAGATCACTAAGCGGCAGACCGCGGCCCAGGTAGTTCTTGGCGATGGAGACGACCAAGCGCAGGTTGTGCTCGATCATGGACTGGCGGGCCGCGAAATCACCGGCGCGTGCGCGCTGGGCGGTCTCGAACTCCTGCTGCGGGCTCAGCAAAGGTGTGCGGCGGATGTCGCGCAGATAGGCCTGCAGCGCATTGCCCACTTCCAGATCGCTGCCGGTGTTGAGGCGGCCATTCAGGCCGGCCACTTCGTCTTCGGCTTCGTCGGCAGCGCGCTCGCGAGCATCAGAGATCGAGCCCGCGGCCTGCCCCGCCAATCCCGCCGCCAGCGGCAGCGAATGGGACAGGGGCGATGGCGAGGACGGGCTGCGTTTCATGGCGGGCTCACATCGAACGCGCCAGCCCGAGATCAGGCTAGCGAGCGGGCAGGACCTTGGCAGGGTCGATCGGCTTGCCCAGCTTGCGCACCTCGAAATGCAGTTTCACCTGCTCGGCGTCGCTGGACCCCATTTCCGCGATCTTCTGTCCCTTGCGCACGGCCTGATCTTCTTTGACCAGCAGGGTTTGGTTGTGTGCGTAGGCCGTCAGGTAGGTCGCGTTGTGCTTGATGATGACCAGATTGCCGTAGCCGCGCAAGCCCGAGCCTGCGTAGACCACGCGGCCATCGGCAGCCGCCAGCACCGCATCCCCCGGCTTGCCGAAGAAGGCCAGGCCCTTGTTGCGCTGCTCGTCAAAGCCCGCCCCCACAGCCGTGCTGGTCGGCCAAGCCCAAGCAGGATCCTCGTCGTTGTCTCGGCTGGCCACGGTACCCGACGCAGCTGCGGACGCAGCCGAAGCCGAGCTGGAAGCAGCCGAGGCGGACTTGTCCGCCGCCGTGGGAGCCGAGGCCGCACCGGCATTGGGCTTGCTGTCCAGCGGGCGGGTTTCCACCTTGGCCGTGCTCACGGGGCGGGCCGCCACGCTGCCGGCATCGACGCCAGGCGGCAGCACGCGCAAGACCTGACCCACCTCAATCAGATTGGGCTTGTCGAGGTTGTTCCACTTGCTCAGATCCCGCCAGTTCTGGCCGTTATCGAGGGCGATGCGGATCAGGGTGTCACCGGGTTTGACGGTGTAGTAGCCGGGCTTGCCGGCGTTCTCGGCGCCGGGCAGGGGCTTGGCTTCAGCCGCAGGAGCGCTGCTCGGCGATGGAGCCACGGGCGCGGCGGGCGCGGGCTTGACGCTGCCCCCCACCGGTCGCTCTTCCACCGGCGCGCGATTCAGGCTGGTGCCGCAAGCCGTCAAGGAAAGCAGGCCGCAGGCCAGCAAGAGCTTGATGGAAGGATGAAATGTCGGTTGCATGCGTCGCTGTCGGGGCTGGTGCGTTGGAAGGCTCCGGCCTTCATTCATTCACACATTCATTCAAAGCCGGAGTCCAAAAAGGGCGAGGCCGGCCGAAGGCCGCCTCACATGACGCCGGATTTTAGGGGCACGAAGAGCACTGCCTCGTGCTCTGTGCGCACAAAGCGACTGCGGCCGTTTTCCAGCAGATGATCGACCCGCACCAAGACCTGACCCCGCCCCCCCGGCGCGGCCATGGGCGCGATCAGGCGGCCACCCGGCGCCAATTGCTCCAGCCAGGCGCTCGGGATGTCATCACCACCAGCCGCGGCGACGATGCTGTCGAAGGGCGCCGCGCCCGGCGCACCGAGCCGGCCGTCGCCGTAAATCAGGCGCACCTGGGGCAGATGCAGCGGCGCCAGATTGTTGCGCGCCTTGTCGTGCAAGGGCTTGAGACGCTCGATCGACACCAGGCTCTGCGAGAGCAAGGCCAGCACCGCCGCCTGGTAGCCACAGCCCGTGCCAATCTCCAGCGTGCGGCCGAGATGGCCGCGCTGGCTGGCCGACTGACCGCCGAAGAGCATGGCGATCATGCGACCCACGACCGAGGGCTTGGAAATGGTTTGCTCGTGACCGATGGGCAGGCTGGTGTCTTCGTAGGCCTGGATGGCCAGGGCGCTGTCCACGAACTCATGGCGCGGCACGCGCGACAGGGCTTCCAGCACGCGCTCATCGTGCAAGCCGTCGCGGCGCAAACGCAGCACCATGCGCTGGCGCACCTTGGCCGAATCCAGGCCGAGCCCGCTGGGCGCCAGCTGGCGCGCCGCATCCAGCGCCGCTTCGCGCAAATGGCGCTGCGGCATCAGCACTTCACGCGCCACACCGCCGCCCACGCTGGCATTGGCCCCGCCCACCTTACCCAAGGGCAGAGGGAATCGTGACGCACGAACCACGGGTTTACCGTCGCTGCCGCTGTTGCTCATGCCGGCCGGTCCATGCGCTGCGCCCATGCACCCAAGGCCGCATGGTGGGTCAAATCCACCTGCAGCGGTGTCAGGGAGACCATGCCGTTCGCGGTGGCGTGGAAATCGGTGCCCTCGCCCGCTTCACGCGCATCGCCAGCAGGGCCGATCCAGTAGATCGGCTCGCCACGCGGGCTCATCTGCTTGATCACTGGCTCGCTGGCATGACGCCGGCCCAGGCGGGTGACACGCCGCGGCAGATCGCAGGCATCCGCCCGGTTCGGAATGTTCACATTGAGCAAGAAGGCCGAGCCCAGGCCGCCGGCCAGTACCTGCTCGACCACCTGGCGCGCCAGCGCTGCCGCAGCATCGAGATGACCCCAACCTTTGTCGACCTGGGAAAAGGCGATCGAGGGGATGCCGAACAGGAAGCCCTCGGTGGCCGCGGCAACGGTGCCGGAATACAGGGTGTCGTCGCCCATATTGGCGCCGTTGTTGATGCCCGAAAGCACCAGATCGGGCTTGTAGTCCAGCAAGCCGGTCAAGGCCACGTGGACGCAGTCCGAGGGCGTGCCGTTGACGTAGCGAAAGCCGTTGCTGGCGGTGTAGACGGACAGCGGGCGACCCAGAGTCAGCGAGTTGGAAGTACCGCTGGCGTTCTGCTCGGGGGCGATGACTTCGATCTGCCCCAGACCATCACAAGCCTTGACCAGCGCATGCAGCCCCGGCGCCAGGTAACCATCATCATTGGCGATCAATATGCGCATGGGCGGCATTGTAGGCAAGCAGAGACTCGCCCACCCCTTCCGCAACCCTGCCCCAGTGGCACACCATGTCCCAGTCGGAGGCCACGGCAGCATCCCGACGCGCAGGCCAGCGGGCGCCGTGTCTCCGCCCTCCGTGGATTCCCTAGCTTGTGACGCAGCGCTCGGACAACAGCCGAGCCGGGATGTGTAAACAGCTGTCTCCGCGACGGCTTCGGGTGGCGGTTGTGCGCTAGGATGGAATTTGTGCTGACCTTCTCACTATGGCCGTCAAAGTACTGATCATTGAAGACAACCCGGTTGCCCGGAGCTTTCTCTGCCGCGTGGTGCGCGAGAGCTTCAGCGATCCCATGGACATCTCCGAAGCCGGCGACCTGGAAGGCGCGCGCCGCCACATCAGCCAGTTAAGCCAGAGCGACCCGGAGGCCAGCTTCCGCCTGGTGCTGGTGGATCTGGAGTTACCCGATGGCAACGGCATGGAGCTGCTGGCCGAGATGGCCGGCTCGCCGGCGCTGAAGATCGTCACCACCCTGTACTCGGACGATGACCATCTCTTCCCCGCCCTGCAATGCGGCGCCGACGGCTATTTGCTGAAGGAAGACCGCTTCGAGGTGCTGGTCGAAGAACTGCAACGCATCGTCAAGGGCCAGCCGCCGCTGTCACCGGCGATTGCGCGCCGCCTGCTCTCACACTTCCGCCCCAACTCCAGCGGCGACAGCGGCCCCATGGCCCTGAATTCAGGCTTCGGCACCTTGTCGTCCTCCGGGGTGCACAGCACCTTCGGCAACGGTCGCGGCGTGGTGCTCGACCCACCGCCCGAGTGGGAACGGCTGACTCCGCGCGAAAGCGAAGTCCTCACCTACCTCAGCAAGGGCTTCACCATCAAGGAAATCGCCAACCTGATGGGCATCAAGTGGTTCACGGTCAACGACCACATCAAGAGCATCTACAAGAAGCTCAATGTGTCCAGCCGCGCCGAAGCCGCTGTGCTGGCGAGCAAGCAGGGCCTGGTCTGAAATCCTGACTGCACTCAGTCAACGGACTCTCACGGCCAGATCACGGCGCAGCTGCGCCTCATTGCCCTGCTGGTCGCGGGCGATCACGCGGAGCAGATAATCTCCCGGCGGTAAGGGTGCATCCAACAGCGCTGAGGGCGCACTGAGCCCATCGCGCACCTGCGCCCCCAGCTGGTAGCGAAAGCGCGTAACGGCGCTGCCATGCACGGTCACGCCGCTGCGCGCGGCATAGGCCTGCTTGACCGCCTTGTCGTCCACCGGCAGGCGGCTGAAATCCAGCGTCATGCGCGGCTGCTCGAAACCAGTGACCGGTCGGCCGTCCTCGTGCAGCAGCTGGTAGCCCAGGCTGTGCAGGCCCAGGCGGCGGCGCTCCTCGTTGCCATCGACCTGGTCCCAGGCATCGACCACAAACTGCAGCTCACGCCAATCGGCAGGCAGGCGCAGGCGCCCCTGCTCCAGCTGCCGCAAGCGCCGCCCTGCGACGTCAAAGACTTCGATGCCCTCGATCAAGGGCGGCTGCTGGTCGCTGAAACTGGCAAAGCCCATTTGCAAGGGGTTGCGGTGGTAGCCGCCTGTGCCCAAATTGATGTGCACATGGGCCATGTGATTGATGTTGCCGAGGGCATCGCCCGCCGCGAAACGCGTGCCGCGACGCACGCGGATGCGCTCGGGCCGACCAGCCGCATCGAGCACCAGCTGGAACTGCCGAGGGTTGAGCAGATGGCCCCGCTTGTCACGCCCCACCCGGATGTGGATGTAGGCCAGACGATCCAGAGACAGGCCCTCGGCATTGCTGCCGTAGGCCCAGTTGGCCAGCGGGCTGCTGACTTTGGCATCGGCCATGGCCACCACCAGCTCGCCGACATCGCCCTTCACATCCAAGCCCTCATGCAGATGGTCGCGCGCATCGCCGCCGCGGCGGCCGCGCACCTCGCCCGGCGTGCCCACCACCTCGTGCCAGCTCTGCTGGGGCAGCAGCGGCCAACGCCCTTCGGTGCGCGGCAAGGCCAGATCGGGCGCAGGCCCGACATCGGCGCGCGGCGCGGTGCTGGCGTCTTCCGGCTCGCCCTGCCCCCAGCTCAGGCGATGGATGCGAAACGAGGCCGCGTCGGTGATCAAGAGCTCACCGCGCGGCGTCAGCGCCAGCCCGGCGGGCCGGGCCAGGTGGGCGCGCGGTCCACCGCTGAGGCGGTGCACGCGGCCATCCGGCGCGATCTGCAGCAAGGCACCCCGGCGCAGGACACCGACGTAAAGGTAGCCGTCGTGGCTGCGCGTCAGGCTCAAGGGGCGGCGCAGCAGTTCCTCTTCGTCCTCCTCATCGCCGCGCGCAAAGGTGCTGACCGTGCCGTCCGGCTGCACCAGGCGCACCGCGTCATTGCGGCTGTCCAGCACCCAGACGCGATCCTGTTCGTCCACAGTCAGGGCGGTCGGCGTGTCGAACCGGGCCTTGGCGCCCGGTCCATCCTGCTCGCCCGGCCAGGCGCTTCCGGCCAGGGTGCGCACCTGGCCCGCAGGGCTGATGACACGGATGCGGTCGTTGTAACTGTCCGCCACATAGACCGAGCCATCGCGCCCCACCGCCACGCCCAGTGGACCGTTGAAGCGGGCCTGCTCGGCCGGGCCGTCGCGAAAGCCCGGCTGGCCATTGCCGGCCACGGTGCTGACCTGGCCCTGCGGGCTGATCTTGCGAATGGCATGGTTGCCGGTGTCGGCGACAAAGAGATTGCCCTGCGCATCGACCGCCAGGCCCGAAGGGGTGTGGAACGCAGCCTCGGCCAGCGGGCCGTCACGGAAGCCTTCGACGCCGCCACTGAGGGTGTCCACCTGCCCGTCGGTTCGCAAGCGCCGGATGCGGTTGCTGTCGCCGCCATCGCTGATGTAGATCACGCCGGCTGCATCGACGGCGATGCCGTAAGGATCGGCAAATCGCGCTTGCGCGCGCGGGCCCTCGCGCAAGCCGGCATGGCCATCACCGGCCAGCAACTCCAGGCGGGCGGGCGCAGCAAACTCGCTGGGCGGCGGCAGGGCCGGCGCTGGCGGGGCTGCGGGCTCCACGGCAGCAGCCGCCGGCGCCGACGGCGCCTCAACCGGCGCGACGGGGCGCTCGCGCTGCAGCTTGAGCAGGGCCAGCACGATGATGATCAACGCGGCCCCGCCCGCGAGCGTCAGCCACAGGCCGCGAAACGAAGCCCGTGCTTTGGCTGGCGAGAAATTTGGAACTGGCGGCATGGTCGCTGCGGTGCAAGTGCTGAACAAGACAGGTGGATTGGAGCGGCGCAAGTCGCTTGTGCTGAGGCGGAGGCGGGCTCGAAACCGTCGCGAGAGGGGCACAACTCGCGGCTTGCATCACGGAGTGCGGCGCCATTGACGCGGCCGACTCAAGGGCCTGACCGACGCCCGCAGAAGGGCAAGAAAAGCCTGTGCTTCAGGCCATCAGGGCTCAGCGCTTGCCTTTTTTCTTGTTCGGGTCAAGTTGACCCAGCGCTTCCATGGCCTTCTCGCGCCGCGCGGCTTTCTTTTCATCCATGCGCTGCATGGCCTTGCGCTGGGTGTAGCCGGTGCCATCGGCCCAGGCCCACCAGGCCACGGCCAGACCAAAGGGCAGCAACACCAGGAACCAACTGCTGCTGGCCACAGGCTCGACGCCCAGCCATTTCAGCAACACCGCCAAGACACCTATGGCCAAAAACAACATAGAGAGAAACCCCTTGCGCAAGCAGTTCAAGCCCATTGCTGAACACTACAATTCTCCCAGCGCTGGTTGGCCTGAACTGTAGAGCACAAAGCCGACCGGCATCTGCGGAATTGCCCCTTGGTCTGCCCCCGAAAGGAAGTCATGAAGTTCGCATTCATTCTGGCCGCTCTGGCCACCGCCGCCGCTGCACCGGCCGCTTTCGCCAACGCTGAACTGGCACAAAAGAAAAACTGCATGGCCTGCCACGCCGTCGACAAGAAACTGGTCGGCCCGGCCTACAAGGATGTCGCTGCCAAGTACGCCAAGGACAAGGACGCCGCCACCAAGCTGGCCGACAAGATCATCAAGGGCGGCTCCGGCGTCTGGGGCCCCGTGCCCATGCCGGCCAACACGCAGGTGAGCGCGGCTGAAGCCAAGCAACTGGCCACCTGGGTGCTGAGCGCCAAGTGAAGCCACCCCGCTGAAGGGCCAACAGCTCTTTCAGCCCAGCACGTAAAAACAGGCCCCGCGGGGCCTGTTTGTTTTTCTGGAGCCGCGGCGTCAGTAAGCCTGACCCAGTGGCTCGAGGATGGCCGGGTTCTGATGATCCCCCACATCGCTGCGCGATATGAGTGATCCCCGAAACCTCGCCAGCAGCTGCGCTGCCCTCGCGCTCAAGCGCGACTCAAGCACCAGGGTCAGTAAGCCTGCCCCAGTTGTTCGAGGATGGCCGGGTTCTCCAGCGTGCTGGTGTCCTGGGTGACGGCTTCGCCCTTGGCGACCGAGCGCAGCAGGCGGCGCATGATCTTGCCGGAACGGGTCTTGGGCAGGTTGTCGCCGAAGCGAATGTCCTTGGGCTTGGCAATCGGGCCGATTTCCTTGGCCACATGGTCGCGCAGTTGCTTGGCGATGGCCTTGGCCTCGTCACCCGAAGGACGGGGGCGCTTGAGCACCACGAAGGCACAGATGGCCTCGCCCGTGGTGTCGTCCGGGCGGCCGACCACGGCGGCTTCGGCCACCAGCTCGGTGCAGCTGACCAGGGCCGACTCGATCTCCATCGTGCCCATGCGGTGGCCGGACACATTCAGCACATCGTCGATGCGGCCGGTGATGGTGAAGTAGCCGGTGTCGGCGTCACGGATCGCGCCGTCGCCTGCCAGGTAGTAGCCCTTGAGCTCGCTCGGGTAGTAGCTCTTCTTGAAACGTTCAGGGTCGTTCCAGATGGTGCGGATCATCGAAGGCCAGGGCTTCTTGACGACTAGGATGCCGCCTTGACCATTGGGCACATCGTTGCCGGTCTCATCGACGATGGCGGTGGTGATGCCCGGGAAGGGCAAGGTGCAGGAGCCCGGAATTAGGGGCGTGGCACCCGGCAGCGGCGTGATCATGTGGCCGCCGGTTTCGGTCTGCCAGAAGGTGTCGACGATGGGGCAGCGGCCGCCACCGACATGCTTGTGGTACCACTCCCAGGCGGCGGGATTGATGGGCTCACCGACCGAGCCCAGCAGGCGCAGGCTGCTCAGGTCATAACGAGCCGGATGCACGGCTTCGCTGGTCTCGGCCGCCTTGATCAGCGAGCGGATGGCCGTGGGCGCGGTGTAGAAGATGCTGACCTTGTGCTTCTCGATCATCTTCCAGAAGCGGCCGGCATCCGGGTAGGTGGGCACGCCCTCGAACACGATCTCGGTGCCGCCCAGAGCCAATGGGCCGTAGGCGATGTAGCTGTGGCCGGTGACCCAGCCGATATCGGCCGTGCACCAGAACACATCGTTGTCCTTGAGGTCGAAGGTCCACTTGGTGGTCAGCGCGGCATGCAGCAGATAGCCACCGCTGGAATGCTGGACGCCCTTGGGCTTGCCGGTGGACCCGGAGGTGTAGAGCAGGAACAGCGGGTGCTCGGCCTCGACCCACTCGGGCTCGCAAACGGTGGACTGAGTGGACAGCAACTCGTGCAGCCAATGGTCGCGGCCCTCGACCCAGCCGATCTTGCCGCCGGTGCGCTGGTAGACGATCACGTCCTTGAGCGTGGGGCAACTGCCATCGGCCAGGGCTTCATCGACGATGGATTTGAGCGGCAAGGCCTTGCCGCCCCGCAATTGCTCATCGGCTGTAATGACCATCACAGCGCCGGCATCCTGCACCCGGTCGCGCAGGCTCTGCGCCGAGAAGCCACCGAACACCACCGAGTGGGTGGCGCCGATGCGGGCGCAGGCCTGCATGGCCGCGACACCCTCGACCGACATCGACATGTAGATGACGACGCGGTCGCCCTTCTTCACGCCGCGCGACTTCAGCACATTGGCCAGCTGGGCCGTCTTGGCCAACAGCTCGCTGTAGGTGACCTTGGTGACCGCGCCATCGTCGGCTTCAAAAATGATGGCGACCTTGTCGCCCAGGCCGCGCTCGACATTGCGGTCCAGGCAGTTGTAGGAGACGTTCAGGCGGCCGTCTTCGAACCACTTGAAAAACGGGGCGTTGCTCTCGTTGAGCACCTGGGTGAAGGGCGTCTGCCAGGTGACGAACTCGCGCGCCAGACGGGCCCAATAGCCCTCGTAATCGGCTTCGCTCTCGGCCACCAGGGCCTGATAGGCGGCCATGCCCTTGACGTGGGCCTGTTCTTGCCAGGCGGCGCTGGGCAGGTACGCTTGTGTCTCGCTCATGAAGGTGTCTCCTCGGGCAGGGCTTGATTGCAAACTGTGCGAATGTTTGCAACTGTGCGTCTTGTCTCTGACGAAGCGCTTACTCTAGCGCGGTAACTCAGCGTACCGAAGCGCGTGCCAGCCACGCCTTCCTCTGTTCGCACACCCTGGGCTGCCCTGCCTCGGCCTGCTGTTTTCTCCTGGGGAATCAACAAGTTCGGGGCCTGCCTTCATGGGCATGCAAAGCGCGGCCCCTAGAATCGCGCCAGTTCAAATCGACCACCGAGTGAAAACCCTATGAGCACACCGTCGCGCCCTTTGCGCCCCTTGCCCAACGTCATCTTCGCCAGCCGCTGGCTGCAGCTGCCCCTGTACCTGGGACTGATCCTGGCGCAGGCGGTCTATGTGTTCCAGTTCTGGACCGAGCTGGTCCATCTGATTGAAGCGGCCTTTGGCAACCAGGACGCCCTGGGCATGTTGGTCAAGAGCATTGGCTACAAGGCCACCGCCATCAAGGACGCGACCGGAGCCGTGATTGGCTATGAACCGATTGCCAAGCTCAACGAGACCATCCTGATGCTGGTGGTGCTGGGCCTGATCGATGTGGTGATGATCTCCAACCTGCTGATCATGGTGATCGTCGGCGGCTACGAGACCTTTGTGTCGCGCATGGGCCTGGACGGCCACCCCGACCAGCCCGAATGGCTGAGCCATGTGAACGCCTCGGTGCTCAAGGTCAAGCTGGCCACCGCCATCATCGGCATCTCGTCCATCCACCTGCTCAAGACCTTCATCAACGCCGACAACTACAGCGAGAAAACGCTGATGTGGCAGACCTTGATCCACATCGCCTTCCTGTTCTCGGCCATCGCCATTGCCTACACCGACAAGCTGCTCAACAGCAGCCACGGCAAAGAGTCAGCTCACTGAAGCACGCTGCCCCACGCTGGGGCCTGGCCAAGAACAACGGCCGCCCAAGGGCGGCCGTTTCGCTTTTGCAGGCCCCATGGAGACCCGCTGGACCCCATGCCCGCGGGGGGCTTCTGCAGCTCAACCCGGCTGCTCGTCACCCAGGCGAAAGGTGTGAACCACCTCGGCCAGCCGCACCGCCTGTTCCTTGAGACTCTCGGCCGCTGCCGCCGATTGCTCGACCAAGGCCGCGTTCTGCTGCGTCATCTGATCCAGCTGCAAAACCGATGAATTCACCTCACCGATGCCGCTGGACTGCGCGGCGGCGGCCGAGGAGATGTCGCCAATGATGTCGGATACCTTCTGCACACTGGCCACGATCTCATCCATGGTGCGGCCAGCATCGGCCACCAGGCGGGTGCCGCCCTCGACCTTGTCCACCGAGGCGCCGATCAAGGTCTTGATCTCACGCGCCGCCTGGGCGCTGCGCTGGGCCAGGGAGCGCACCTCGCTGGCCACCACCGCAAAACCCCGGCCTTGATCGCCCGCCCGGGCCGCTTCCACCGCGGCATTCAAAGCAAGGATATTGGTCTGAAAGGCAATGCTGTCGATCACGCCGATGATGTCGCCGATCTTGCGCGAGCTGGTGTTGATGTCCTCCATGGTGCTGACCACCTGGGCCACCACCTCGCCGCCGCGCGCTGCCACCTCGGCCGCCGTGGCGGCCAGGCGGTTGGCCTCGCCGGCAGAACTGGCGGAGTGCTTGACCGTGCCGGTCAGGTGATCCATGGACGAGGCTGCCTGCTGCAGATTGGAGGCCGTCTGCTCGGTGCGGGTGCTCAGGTCCTGATTGCCATGGGCGATCTCGGCACTGGCGGTGCGGATGGATTCCGACGAGGCCATCACCGTGCGCAACGAACGCCCCAGCTGTGCGGCCATGGCCGCCAGGGCCCGCATCAGATCACCGACCTCGTCCTGGCGCTGACTGCTGGCATCGATGGTCAGGTTGCCTGCCGCCACCTCGTTGGCCAGATCGGCCGCACGGCGCAGCTCGGCGGTCAGGGCCCGCTGCATCAGCCAGGACGCGGTCACGGCCAGCACACCGCATAGCAGACCCAAGGCTCCCAAGCCCCAGGCCAGGTGCTTGGAGGTCCGGTCCGATGCATCCATGCTCGCAGTGGCGAACTCGTCCGCATGCTCGACCACCGCATTCATCTGCGCGGCCAGGGCCTTGAAGGTAGCGTCCGCCTCCTGCATGGACGCCACGCCAATATTGGGGTCCATGGTGGCCAGGTCCAGGGCGGAATCGGCCTGCTTCAAGTACTTGTCGATCAGCACACCGAGTTTCTCAGCGGCGGACTTGACATCTTCATCGGCCGCCGGTGAATCCCCCAGAGCCAGGGTGACCCGTTTGACGCCCGCCAGCTGCAATGCCAAGTCATCACGCACGCTCTTGACCTTGGCTTCGTCCAGCGACGCAATGATGGTCAGCGTGCGGTAGACGCTGGCATGAACCAAGGCCAATTGCTCGCGCGAGCTGGTCAGAGTGCGAAAGACATCTTTTTGCGCCTCAAAGCTGGCGCGGTTTTCGCTCGCCGCTCGACTCAGAAAAATGGCATTGATCTGCCCGGCGCCGAACACGAGGACCGCGGTCAACAGCGGGGCGGCGAGCAATTTGCTTGCGAGTTTCATAGGACTCCCTGGGGATGGTGCACATGATGCAGGCGGGCGTTTTGTTTTACTTGTAGATGCCGCCGCAAACCACCGTCTCTTCGAGCCGCTCGCAGTACATGCTCTTGGGCTCGATCTTCTTGGTCTCGGGATTGGTGAACTTGTAGTCCTGCCAGAAGCTGGGCTTGGCCTTGCCCATCTCCACGCGCTCCTTGACGAAGGCCTTGCCGTCCACGTCCTTCAGATCGATCAGGTTCTTGCCCACCATCTTGATGTTGGCCCCATGTGCATGGACGACGCCGTCCAGTCCATAGACCACCAAATAGAGATCCTCAAAGCTGAACTGACCACCCTTGACCGAGATCTCGGCGTAGCCCTTTTCCTTGCCTTCCTTCTTGATGAAGGCCACGCCCTTCTTGACCATGGCCACCGCCTGTTCAGGCGTGGCACCGCCGTCGGCCGCCAGGGCCGGGCGCGGCAAAAGCGCGGAGAACGCCAGCAAGGCCGGCGCGACCAAGCTCATCAAGAGAGCCGGTGCGGCAGAGACCGCGAAGGAGCACGGGGCAGCGTGGACAGGCAAGGATTTCATAGCGGGTTCCTTTTCTGAGATCGAGCGGATGAATGACGACGAAGAAGTCGCTGCGAAGCCATTGAAGCTCGGTCTCATGACAAAGATCCGACTTGCGAAGCGACGCAGCCCCAAACTGACAAATCTGGCACGCAAATGACGCGTCAGCACCGGCCGAACGCCATCCCGCGCCAGTCTGCTTCTTCGACCCGATGCCGTCGAGCTTGAGCGTTTTTCCTGGGCTGCCCCGCAGCAGCCCAGCGCTTGGGGAATTTTTACCTGCTCGCCGCCGGCGCCGCCTTGCTCAGGATCAAGGCGCCCAAGACTCCGGCCAGGAGTGAGCCGCTCAGCACGCCCAGCTTGACCCGCGTCTCAAAGCTCGGATCCAGGCCGGCAAAGGCCAGGCCACCGATGAAGAGGCTCATGGTGAAACCAATGCCGCAGAGCACGCAGACGCCGAAGAACTGAGTCCAGCTGGCGCCCTGCGGCCGGCTGGCCGCGCCGGTTTTGATCAACAGCCAGGCGCTGCCGAACACGCCCAGGGCCTTGCCCAGCACCAGTCCGGCGGCAATGCCGAGAGGCAGAGGCTCCAGCAAGGCCGCAGGGCTCAGGCCCGCCAGCGAGACCCCGGCATTGGCAAAGGCAAACATGGGCAGGATCAGGAACGACACCCAGGGATGGAGGCCATGCTCCAGGGTCTCCAGCGGCGAGTGACCGCCTTTGGGGTCGTGCATGGGGATGAAGAGGGCCGTGGCCACGCCGGCCAGAGTGGCATGCACGCCCGACTTGAGCACGCACAGCCACAGCAGCAGGCCCAGCACAATGTAGACATCGCTGCGCATCACACCGGCGCGGTTCAACAAGGCCAGGCCCAGCAGGCACAAGGCCGCCAGGCCCAGCATCAGCAGGGACAGCTGCTGCGTGTAAAACAAGGCGATCACGACGATGGCGCCCAGGTCATCGATGATGGCCACGGCCGTCAGGAAGACCTTGAGCGAGGCCGGCACGCGCGAGCCCAGCAGCATGACGATGCCGATGGCAAAGGCAATGTCGGTCGCCGCCGGAATCGCCCAGCCGCGCAGGGCCTGGGCATCGCCCCAGTTGATGGCGCTGTAGATCAGGGCCGGCACCACCATGCCGCCCAGGGCGGCCACCGCCGGCAGCACCGCCTGGCGGCGCGAGGCCAACTCGCCCGCCACAAACTCGCGCTTGATCTCTAGGCCGACGAGGAAGAAGAACACGGCCATCCAGAGGTCATTGACCCACACCAGCAAGGGCTTGGCCAGCAGCAGGGCCGTACCGCCGGCGCCATCGCCGATGCGCACCTCGCCCGGGATGCGAGTGAAGGCCTGGTAGGCCTCGGCCCAGGGCGAGTTGCTGATGATCAAGGCCAGCACGGCGGCGCAGGCGAGGATGATGCCGCTGGCGGACTCGCTGGCAAAGAAACGGCGCAGGGCTGGGGTCACGACGGGATCCTCCTCGACATTACACTGGTGGGCATGCTTGACCTGGCGCGCCCGGCCGGCCATCTCGTCCTGGATGTCCCGGCCCATTCAGCGCCCCGCAAGCTCAGCCCGGCATGATGCCGCAAGAATTTCTCAGTTCCTCCCACTTCTCCCCTCCCCTGTACGGACTCACACCATGAGCACACAGATTCGCTACCAAGATCTGGTTGACAGCGTCGCCGGCGCCCTGCAATACATCAGCTACTACCACCCGGCTGACTACATCGCCCATCTGGCCCGCGCCTACGAGCGCGAGCAAAGCCCGGCCGCCAAGGACGCGATCGCGCAGATCCTGACCAACTCGAAGATGTGCGCCGAGGGCCGTCGCCCGATCTGCCAGGACACCGGCATCGTCAATGTGTTCCTGAAGATCGGCATGAATGTGCGCTTCGTGGACTTCCCCGGCTCGATCGAGGATGCGATCAACGAGGGCGTGCGCCAGGCCTACAACCACCCGGACAACAAGCTGCGCGCCTCGGTGCTGAACGACCCGATCTTCGAGCGCAAGAACACCAAGGACAACACACCCGCCGTCATCAACATGACCCTGGTGCCCGGTGACACGGTCGATGTGATGGTGGCCGCCAAGGGCGGTGGCTCCGAGAACAAGAGCAAGTTCGTGATGATGAATCCCAGCGACAACCTGGTCGACTGGGTGCTCAAGACCGTGCCCCTGATGGGCGCGGGCTGGTGCCCGCCGGGCATGCTGGGCATCGGCGTCGGCGGCACGGCCGAGAAGGCCATGCTGATGGCCAAAGAGTCCTTGATGGACGACATCGATATGTACGAGCTGCTGGCCCGCGGCCCGCAGAACAAGCTCGAAGAGCTGCGCATCGAGCTCTACGAGAAGGTCAATGCCCTGGGCATCGGCGCCCAAGGATTGGGCGGCCTGACCACGGTGCTGGACATCAAGATCAAGACCTACCCCACCCACGCGGCCAGCAAGCCGGTGGCCATGATCCCCAACTGCGCCGCCACCCGCCACGGCCACTTCGTGCTCGACGGCTCGGGCCCGGCCTTCATCGAGCCGCCCAGCCTGGACCTCTGGCCCGATGTGAAGTGGGCGCCGGACTACAACAAGAGCAAGCGCGTCGACCTGAATACCCTGACCAAGGAAGAAGTGGCCAGCTGGAAGCCGGGCGATACCTTGCTCTTGAACGGCAAGATGCTGACCGGCCGCGACGCCGCGCACAAGCGCATCGCCGACATGTTGGCCAAGGGCGAAAAGCTGCCGGTGGACTTCACCAACCGCGTCATTTACTACGTCGGCCCGGTCGATCCGGTGCGCGAAGAAGTGGTGGGCCCCGCCGGCCCGACCACCGCCACCCGCATGGACGGCTTCACCCGCATGATGCTGGAGAAGACCGGCCTGATCGCCATGGTCGGCAAGGCCGAGCGCGGCCCGGTTGCGATTGAAGCCATCAAGGACAACCAGAGCGCCTACCTGATGGCCGTGGGCGGCGCCGCCTACCTGGTCAGCAAGGCCATCAAGGCCGCGCCCGTGGTCGGCTTCGCCGACCTGGGCATGGAAGCGATCTACGAGTTCGACGTGGTCGACATGCCGGTGACCGTGGCCGTGGATGCCGGCGGCACCAGCGCCCACATCACCGGCCCGGCCGACTGGAAGGAACGCATCGCCAGCGGCAAGACGGTGAGCATTCCGGTGAACGCGGGCTGATCGCAGCGCCCACCAGCCCATCAGAAGAGCCGGCAGCGATGCCGGCTTTTTTCGTTCTCGTTCTCGGCACATCGCGGACCATCGTTGTGCTCGTCACTCTCGCTGCGGTGTCTCGGCCCGCCGCCGGGCTCATGGTTCGCGGGTCGGCTCTGCGAGCCGACTCCCCTCGCTGCTCACTCCGCGGCTCAGCGGCGCCAAACTCCCTCCGTTCGCTGCGCTCACTGTGGTCAAACAGTGGCGCCGAGTCAAAGGTTGAAGCGCGCGAGCACGCGCGCCTGAGCCGCTCCGCTGCGCCCTCGGCCGCGCACAAATCGCCCGTCGGCGGGCCGAGCCACCTCCGGAAGTGGCGTGTTCCACCGTGGAAGGGGCACATCGCCCGCGATGCAAGCGCCCTGCAGCCCGTGCCGCTGCCGGGCGATTTGTGCCGGGCCGAGCCGCACAGCGACTCGTGCGCTTCAAGTACTGACTTGGCGCTTCTGTCTGAACGAAGCGAACGCAGGGAGCGAAGTGAGTTATGCGCCAGCCCCGAGGCGCGAGCAGCGCAGGGAAGTCGGCCCGTCAGGGCCGACCCCGGAACCATGAGCCCAGTGGCGGCACGGGCGGCAGGGCCTCACGAGAAAAACCAGCGGCTGCTCTGTGCCGCGACCAGACAACGCTAGGCCTGCCGCACCACCCGCTGCGGGAAGGGGATCTCGATGTTCATGCCATTGAGCAGGCGCAGGATGGCCAGATTGACATCGGAGCGCACGCCGCCCTGGCCGTTCTCGGGATCGGCGATCCAGAAGAACACGGTCAGCTCCAGGCCGTCGGCGGCAAAGCTGCTCAGTTGCACCGAAGGACCGGGCTCGCCGAGCACGCGGGGCACCTCGCCCACCCGCGCCACCAGCTTGGGGATCAGATCCTCGACATCGGTCCCGTACGCCACCTGCACCACGGTGCTGAGCAGCACCTTGGGATCGGCCAGCGAGGAGTTCTCCACCCGCTGGGTGATCATCATCTCGTTGGGCACCACGGCCTCGCGGCCATTGAGCGCGCGGATCACGGTGTAGCGGGTCTTGATGTCGCTGATGCGACCCTCGAAATTGTCGACCCGGACCATGTCGCCGATGCGCAGCGAGCGCTCGGCCAGGATGACAAAGCCCGAGACGTAATTGGCCGCCAGGCGCTGCAGGCCCAGACCGATACCCACGCCCAGCGCACCACCCAGCACGCCCAGCGCCGTCAGGTCGATGCCGGCCGCCGACAAGGCAAACAAGAGGCCCACCAGCAAGAGCAAGGCACGGGTGATGTTGGCGGCGATCTTGCGCAGGGACAGGTCCATGCCGCCGCCGCGCAGCAAGCGCGCCTCGATCACGGACGACACCCACAAGGCCAGGACCAGCACCACCACCGCGGTGAAGGAGCCTTCGATCAGATTGCGCAGCGAGATCTTGGTCACCCCGACCTTGAAATCGATCGCATCCAGCTCCTCCAGAAACCAGGGCAGCACGCCCGTCACCCAGAGGATGGAGCCGCCCCAGGCCATCCAGGAGACCGTGCGCTCGATCACCTTGACCAGGCCCGAGGTGGGCATGGCCGCGCTGAGCACGCGCACCGTCATGCGAATCGCGAGCAGGGACACCAGCACCGGCACCGCCAGCTTGAACACCGCCGGCGACAGGCCGAAGTGCGGCAGCACCTGCTTGGCCAGCAAGGCCAGCAGCAGGGCCAGCACGGGGAACAGCGCGCCGTCCACCACATGACGGCCAAACAGCACGGACGCCGGCCGGTGGGCCACGCGCCGGTTCAGCACGCTGACCACCAGCCAGGACAGGCCCAGGCAGGCCACCAGCACCACCAGACCGACCAAGGCGGTCGGGCTGAACAGGGCCGCGGTCAAGGCATGAAGTTCTTGGAAATCGATCGGTTTGCTGTTGCTCGTGCTCATGCGCTCAGTGAAGCGCAGGCCTGTGAAGCCTGCGTGAAGAAGAGAAATCAGTGAAAAGGAAGGCGGCGGCCGAAACGCCGCCGCCAGGGTTCAGATGCCGGCCAGCACCCGCAGATGCACACCCACGCTGCGCGCCAGCGCATCGAGGTTGTAGCCGCCCTCCAGGCAGGACACGATGCGGCCCTGGGCATGGCGCTCGGCCACATCCTTGATGCGCTGGGTGATCCACTCGTAGTCGGATTCCACCAGGCCGAGCTGACCCAGATCGTCCTCGCGGTGGGCATCAAAACCGGCCGAGATGAAGATCATCTGCGGCTTGAAACGCTCCAGCGCCGGCAGCCACATGGCCTCGATCATGGAGCGCACCTCCATGCCCCGGGTGTAGGCCGGCACTGGCACATTGACCATGTTCTCGCCCTTGGGCACGGCGCCGTTGTAGGGGTAGAGCGGGTGCTGAAAGATGCTGACCATCAGCACGCGGTCATCGCCGGCGATGATGTCCTCGGTGCCATTGCCGTGGTGCACGTCGAAGTCGACGATGGCCACACGCTTGAGGCCGCGGTCGTCCAGCGCATGACGCGCCGCCACGGCCACATTGTTGAAAAAGCAAAAACCCATGGTCTGGTCGCGCGTGGCATGGTGGCCAGGCGGGCGCACGGCGCAAAACGCGTTCTCAGCGCCACCATCAATCACCAGATCGGTGGCCCGCACGGCCGCACCCGCGGCGCGCAAGGTGGCGGCCCAGGTGTGGGGCGTGGCCACGGTGTCCGGGTCCACCGCATGCGATTCGCCACGCTCGGCCAGGCCTTGCAGCAGATCGGCCAGCTCGGCCACATAGCTGTGGCTGTGCGCGCGCTCCACGGCGGCCAGATCCACCAGCGGAGCCTCGTGGCGCTCCAGCGCCTGGTCGATGCCGGTGGCCAGCAGCCAGTCGTCGATGGCCGTCAGGCGCTGCGGGCATTCCGGGTGGCCAGGGCCCATGTCATGCCGGCGGCAGTCGGGGTGGCTGAAATAGGCTGTCGACATGGGGGCGCAAAGTTGAGGGGACGGAACCAGCCGCACGGTTTTCCGCTATGGTGTCCTGCATGACGCGTGAAACACAGACCCTACAAGACAGCGCAGCGCAACTGACGGCTTTGCAGCAGCAGGTTAGCACGATCATCAAGGGCAAATCGGCGCAGATCCGCGACGGACTGGCCTGCCTGATTGCCGGCGGCCACCTGCTGATCGAAGACCTGCCCGGCGTCGGCAAGACCACCCTGGCCCATGCCCTCGCCATCAGCCTGGGCCTGCAGTTCTCGCGCCTTCAGTTCACCGCCGACCTCATGCCCTCGGACCTGCTCGGCGTCAGCATCTACGAGCGTGAGAAGGCCGGCTTTGTCTTCCACCCGGGCCCGGTGTTCGCCCAGGTGCTGCTGGCCGACGAGATCAACCGCGCTGGCCCCAAGACCCAGAGCGCCCTGCTCGAGGCCATGGAGGAGAACCAGGTCAGCATCGACGGCGCCAGCCACGCCCTGCCCCAACCCTTTTTTGTGATCGCCACGCAAAACCCCAGCGAGCAGCTCGGCACCTACCCCTTGCCCGAATCGCAGCTGGATCGCTTCCTGATGGGCATCTCGCTCGGTTACCCGGACGAAGCCGCCGAGCGCGAGCTGCTGGCCGGCCAGGACAGCCGCGAGGCCTTGCGCGCCCTGCGCCCGGTGATGACGCCCGCGCAGCTGCTGGCCACCCAGGCCGCAGTGCGAAACATCCATGCCGCACCGGCCCTGCTGGATTACCTGCAAGCGCTGATCAAGGCCACCCGCTCGGGCGAGTGGTTTCGCGAGGGCCTGAGCCCGCGGGCCGGTCTGGGCGTGCTGCGTGCGGCGCGCGCGCGGGCCTTGCTGGAGGGGCGCGATTTCGTCTCGCCGGACGATGTCCAGGCCATCCTGCCGCAGACCATCGCCCACCGCCTGCGACCCAAGGCCGGCGCGGGGCGCGGGCCTCGCGAGCAGGTGAGGGCCATGATCGAGGCCATCGCCCTGCCCTGAGCCCGCGCCATGGCCCTGACAACCGCAAGCCCGCTGCGCCAACGCTGGCAGGCCTGGTGGCTGGCGCGCCACCAGCGCAGCGACCAATGGCAGCTCAGCCAGCGCAACCTCTACATCCTGCCCAGCCGGCCCGGGCTGTTCTTCTGCGCCACCTTGCTGGTTCTGCTGCTGGCCTCGATCAACGAGCAGCTGAGCCTGGGCTATCTGCTGACTTTTTTGCTCGGCGGTGCGGGCCTGGCCTCCATGCACAGCACGCACGGCAATCTGCAAGGGCTGAAGCTGGAGCTCAAAGCGCCCGAGCCCGTGTTCGCGGGCGACGATGTGCAACTGGAGCTGCGCCTGCACAACGACGACGCGCGGCCGCGCTGGGGCGTGAGCCTGGCCGTGCAGCCGCAGCGCCTGTCCAGTTTCAAGACCGGCAGCGAGTTCGCCTGGACCGATGTGCCGGCGCGCGACCAGGCGCCGCTGCAGCTGCGCTTTGCCAGCCCGGCACGCGGCCACCACCCGCTGCCAGCCTTGCAGATCATGAGCCGCTTTCCGCTCGGCCTGTTCCGCGCCTGGAGCGTCTGGCGGCCCGCGGCCGGGCTGTGGGTTTATCCGCAGCCCGAGCGCTCGCCACCGCCCTTCCCCGAAAGCGCCGGCGGCGGCGAGGGGCAGGCGCAAGCTCAGACCCGCGGCCTGCGCCAGCCCGGGCTGGAACTGGACGGCGTGCGGGGCTACCAGCGCGGGGACTCCATGCGCCAGGTGCTGTGGAAGAAAGCTGCGCTGAGCCTGGACAGCGGCGTGCTCGGCGCGCCGCTCTGGGTGCGCGACAGCCAGGCCCTGGCCTCGCAAGAGCTGTGGCTGGACTGGCGCGACACCGCCGGCCTGGCCGATGAAGAGCAACGCCTGTCGCGCCTGTGCGCCTGGCTCTTGGCGGCCGAAGCATTGCAGAGGCCCTACGGCCTGCGCCTGGACGGCCAGGAATGGCCGCCCGCCCTGGGCCCGGCGCAGCAGCAAGCCTGCCTGCGCGCCCTGGCCCGGCATGGTCAGACCGAGACCTTGGACACTCCGCACGAGGATGAGAGCGAGGGCCTAGCATGAGCCGCGCCGGCATCCCCATGGTCCAACGCTCTGGCAGCCTGCCGCGCGAGGCGCGCGACACCCTGTTCCTGCTGGCCACCATCGCCGCCGTGCTGCTGCCCCATCTGGATCACCTGCCGGCCTGGGCCAGCGGCATCACGGCCCTGGTGCTGGGCTGGCGCGGCTGGCTGGCCTGGCGGGGTCAGGCCTTGCCCGGGCGCTGGGCCCTGGTGGCCGTGCTCCTGCTCACCGCCGCGCTGACCTGGCTGACCCACCGCACCCTGCTGGGCCGCGAGGCTGGCATCACCATGCTGGTGATGCTGATGGCGCTCAAGACCCTGGAGCTGCGCGCGCGGCGCGACGCCTTCGTCGTGTTCTTCCTCGGCTTCTTCCTGGTGCTGACCAATTTCTTCTACTCCCAGTCGCTGTTGACGGCGATCTGGATGCTGGCCAGCGTCTGGGCCCTGCTCAGCGCCCTGGTGCTGGCGCAGATGCCTGTGGGCCAGCCCAGCCTGCGCATGGCCGCAGCCCAGGCGGCGAGCACCACGGCCTGGGGCCTGCCGGTGATGGTGCTGCTCTTCCTGCTGTTCCCACGCATCGCGCCGCTCTGGGGCGCGCCGACGGATGCCGTCGGCCGCACCGGCCTGTCCAACACCATGGAGTTTGGCGCCATGGCCGAGATCGCCAACGACGAGGCGGTCGCCATGCGCCTGCGCTTCGAGGGCGATCAAGCGCCGCCACCGCCCGAGGCGCGCTACTTCCGCGGCCCGGTGCTGGCCCAGTTTGACGGCCGCAGCTGGCGGCCCGCCCCGCAGACCTGGCCCGGACGCAGCGACAGGCTGACGCTGAGCGGCGCACCCCTGCGCTACGAGCTGACCCTGGAGCCGCTGCGCATCAGCGTGCTGCCCCTGCTGGAGATGAGCCCCGGCCAGGCCGGCGAGGCCCTGGAGCTGGACGGGCTGAGCCTGCGTCGCGCGCCGGAGCTGCAGTGGCAGGCCCCGCGCCCCATCACCGAGCGCGTGCGCCTGAGCACCAGCACCTACCGCGACTACCGCCATGGCCCGCAGCAGAACGAGCTGGTGCTGCAGAACTACCTGGATCTGCCGCCGGGCCTGAACCCGCGCACCCTGCAATGGGCGGCCGATCTGCGCCGCCAGCCGCGCTATGCGGGCCTGGAGGAAGCGCAGCTGACGCCCCGTCTGGTCGAGGCGGTGCTGGCCCACATCCGCAGCGCCGACTTCATCTACACGCTCGCGCCGGGCCGCTACGGCGCCGAGTCGCCGCATCTGATCGACGAGTTCTGGCTGGACCGGCGCCTGGGCTTTTGCGAGCACTTTGCCTCGGCCTTTGTCGTGGTGCTGCGGGCCATGGGCGTGCCGGCGCGCGTGGTCACCGGCTTCCAGGGCATGGACCCGATGCCGCAGGACGGCTACTGGATCGTGCGCAACAGCAATGCCCACGCCTGGGCCGAGTACTGGCTGCCTGGCCGCGGCTGGCTGCGCGCCGACCCCACGGCGGCCGTGGCGCCCGAGCGGGTGCTGCAGGGTCAGGCCTTGCGCCCGCCGCCGGGCCTGCTCGCCAATGCCCTGGGTCAGATCAACCCCACGCTGTGGCTGAACCTGCGCCGCGGCTGGGAGCTGCTCAACAACCGCTGGCAGCAGCAGGTGCTCAACTACTCGCGCCAGAACCAGTTCGACCTGCTCAAGCAACTGGGCGTCAGCCAGCCCGACTGGGCCGCCCTGGGCCAGCTCAGCGCCGGCGTGATCGCCGCCCTTGGACTGCTGGGCGCCGCCTGGAGCCTCTGGCAGCGCCACCGCCCGCAAGACGCCTGGAGCCGCCAGCGGGGCCAGGTCTTGCGTGAGCTGCAGGCCCTGGGCCTGCTCGAGGCCGGCCCGCATCAAGGGCCGGGCGCCTGGGCGCAGATGCTACGCGCTCGCTTCGGTGCCAGGGCCGAGCCGGCCGCGCGCCTGCTGCAGGCACAGGAGCTCGCGCGCTACGGCCGGGGCGCCGAAGCCCAGACAGCGGGGTGGCGCGAACGGCGGCGCTGGCTGCTGGCCTTCCGCAGCGCCTGCCAGCAATGCCGCGGCTGAGGCCCTGACGCCCTGCTTCAGTGCCATGGGCGACGATGGAGGCGGCAGCAAGCCGGGTATGCTGGGCCCCGTTTTCTGATCGATTGGATGTCTTGTCTTTCTGTCTGTCTGCCTGCCCGCCTGCTTGCTTGCTTGCTTTTTCGATGCGTCTGCCTTCTTTGCTCTTCCACTCCCCCGTGCGGCCGCACGCCCCCGTTTCCCAAATGTCAGCGCCACCGTCACCCTGGCTGCGTGGACGCTGCGCGGGGCTGATCTTCTGCGCAGGCCTGCTGCTGGGTCTGAGTGCACCCAGCACCAGCCTCGCCGCGGCCTCTGCCATCACGGAGGCCGGCAGCCCAACAAGCAGGCCTAAAAAGGCCCCGGCAAAGACTGCGGCCAAGCGGAGCGCCAAGCCGGCCGCCAAACCGCCAGCCAAAGCCAAGGCCAAGCCGGTGGCGCTCAAGCCCTTGGGCAGCCGGCCCGATGTGCTGGCCTTTGCCGCCGGCCTGGCCAGCGAGCAAGGCTGGGACGAAGCCAGCCTGCAGCGCCTGCAGCAGCAATTGGCACAGGCCCACATCCACCCCACGGTGCAGCGCCTGATCATGCCGCCGCCGGCCGGCACGGCCAAGGATTGGGCGGCCTACCGCGCCCGTTTTGTCGAGCCGCGCCGCCTGCAGGCCGGCCTGCGATTCTGGGAGCAGAACGCCGCCAGCCTGGCCCGCGCCGAGAACGAGTACGGCGTGCCGGCCGAGCTGATTGCCGGCCTGATCGGCGTCGAGACCTTTTACGGTCAGATCACCGGCGGCTTTTCGGTGCTGGACGCGCTGGCCACCCTGGCCTTCGAGTTCCCCAGCGGCCGCAGCGACCGCAGCTCTTTTTTCCGCAGCGAACTGGCCGAGTTCCTCAAGCTCTGCCGCCGCGAGGGCCTCAATCCCGCCGAGGTCAAAGGCTCCTACGCGGGCGCCATGGGCTGGCCGCAGTTCATGCCCGGCAGTTGGAACCGCTATGCCGTGGACTTTGACGGTGACGGCCACATCGACCTGATCCAAAGCCCGGCCGATGCCATCGGCAGCGTCGCCCACTACCTGGCCCGCCACGGCTGGCAGCGCGGCCTGCCCACCCACTACAGCCTGGCCATGCCGGTGGACACCAGCGCCCGCGCGCGTCTGCTGGCTCCCGACATCAAGCCCAGCTTCACCGTGCAAGAACTGCGCGCTGCCGGCGCGGAGCCCAGCGAAGCTGCGCTGGAGCACCCGCCCAAGCAGCTGCTCGCCGTGGTGGAGCTGCAAAACGGCGAGGCCGCACCGAGCTACTGGATCGGCACCGAGAATTTTTATGTGCTGACCCGCTACAACTGGTCCAGCTACTATGCCTTCGCGGTGATCGAGCTGGGTCGCACCCTGGCCGGCATGCGGGCGGCGGGGCGCTGAGTGAGCGCCTCATTGATGAGGAGAGGATGCCGCATGAAGGAGATGATGATGAAGCTCGTGGTCTGTGGACTGGCCACTTGCGGGTTCCTGTCGGCACAAGCAGTTCAGCCGGTCGATGCCGGCTTGCAGCCTTTGCATGAGCGCTTGAGTGCCCTCGCGCAAGATCAGAAGCGTCTGGACGAACAGCTCAGCCGTGAAGACTGCAGCGCCGAAGCACTCGCCCATGCCTGGCGCCGCAGCAAGGCCCTGGCCGCGGAGCGCGCACAGCTGGAGCGTGACATCGCTCTGGCACGGCTCCGTGCGCAATCGCCCTTGTTGATGCATGCAAGCCCGAGCCCCAGCGAGTCGAGCCCAGCAAGCCAAGCACCAGCGAATCCATGAAGGCAAACGAACTGTCCTACACCGTGCTGCTGGCCACCCCCAGCATCGAGACCTATCGCCATCTGCGCAGCGCCAGCGGCCTGAGCGCCAAGACCGAGGAGGCCGCCCGCCGCGGTCTGGCCGGCAGCTTGTTTGCCGTCCAGATTCAGCATCAGGGCGAGACCGTGGCCATGGGCCGCCTGATCGGTGACAGCGGCTGCTTCTACCAGGTGACCGACATCGCCGTCCTGCCCGCCCACCAAGGCCGCGGCCTGGGCAAGCGGGTGATGGCCGAGATCATGAAACACATCGAGACCGAGCTGCCCGAATCGGCCTACGTCAGCCTGATCGCCGACGGCCAGGCCCATGAGCTCTATGCCCAATTTGGTTTCAAGCCGACCGCACCACGCTCGGTGGGCATGGCGATCCTCGTGGGCCCGCGCTCGGCGCCCGTCTGAAGCCATCCCACCGGTTCATCGTCCCGCCAGGAGTGCCTCCATGTCGTCTGATGCCCTTGCTTTCGGCGCCGTCGTGTTCGCCAAGGATGTGCCCGCACTGGCCCGCTTCTACGAAGCCGTGCTCGGCCTGCAACGCATGCACAGCGCCGACGATCACTGCGTGCTGCGTGCCGACTCGGGCATGGAGCTGGTAGTGCATGGCATCCCCCGCGCAATTGCCGACAGCTTCAGCATCAGCAGCCCGCCCGAACGCCGCGAAGACTGCGCCCTCAAGCTCTTCTTCCCCGTGCCCAGCCTGGCCGCGGCGCGGGCGCGAGCCCGGGCACTGGGTGGCGATGTGCTGGGCCCGGAGCGCGAGTGGCAGATGCGCGGCTTTCGCGCCTGCGACGGGCATGACCCGGAGGGCAATGTGATGCAGCTGCGAGAGCCGGTTCTGGAATCGCCTCGGTCGACATGAATCCCATCAAGGAACCCACCACCTGGCGCGCCGCCTGCTATTGCGGCGCCGCTTCCTTGAGCTGCAGCGCCGCACCGCGCGGTTTCATGCACTGCCATTGCGGCCAATGCCGGCGGCTCAGTGGTGGCGCCTTCAGCTCCTGGCTCAGCCTGCCCGGGGAAGCCGTGCAGATCCAGGGTCAGGCCGCCTTGCGCGAGTTCGCACCCACGGCAAACGGCCGGCGCTTCTTCTGCGGCCACTGCGGCAGCCATCTCTACACCCTGGACTCGCGCATGCCCGAGATCATCGGCGTGCCTGCCGGTGCCGTGCTCAGGCCCGAAGCTGGCGGCCCGGCCGTCGACGCGTGGCCATGTGCCAGCGGGCACTACTTTTGCAGCGATGGCGCACCTTGGGTGGCCTTGCCGGAGGACGGCCTGCCTCGCCGCGGCGGTGTGGATGGCATGAGCCCGCTGCCCGACTGAAGGATCGACGGACGGAGTGACGGACAGGGCGGCGCGCCCGTCACACGCAACCCAGCACTGCCGTAACCCCCGGTCCAGCTGAGGCACACTGCGGCCTGCGCCGCGCCGCCCCCCCGTTCTCAACCACCGCACCGTTCTCATGACCCCTGCTGCCTTGCCGCACACCCGCCGCATCTGGTTTCGCCATGGCCTGAACCTGGCCTTGCTCGCCGCTGCGCTGGCTCTGGGGAGCTGGAGCCCGGCGGCGCGCGCGCAGCGCGTGGCCTTGCCGGTGGACGAGCCCGAGGTGGTCAAGCGTTACCCGCATGACCCCACGGCCTTCACCCAGGGCCTGCTGTTCCGCGACGGCCAGCTGTTTGAGAGCACGGGGCTGAACGGTCGCTCCAGCATCCGCCGTGTGCGCCTGGACGATGGCCAGGTGCTGCAGAAACGGGACATCGCGCAAGAGCATTTCGCCGAAGGCCTGACGGCCTGGAAGGACGAGCTCTACCTGCTGACCTGGACGACGCACAAGGTCTTTGTCTTCGACCTCAAGAGCTTCGAGCCCAAGCGCGAATACAAGCTGCCCGGCGAAGGCTGGGGCCTGACCCACGACGAGCAGCACCTCTACCTCAGCGACGGCAGCGCCGAGCTGCGCGTACTCGACCCCAAGACCTTGCGCGAGCTGCGCCGCATCCCGGTGCGCGCCCTGGGCCAGCCGGTGGACCAGCTCAACGAGCTGGAATGGGTGGACGGGGAGATCTACGCCAACATCTGGCAGGCCGACATCATCGCCCGCATCGACCCGGCCAGCGGCCAGGTGCGCGGTTGGATCGACCTGCGCGGCCTGCGCAGCCAGCTGCCGCCGCAAACCCGCAGCGGGCCGCGCAAGCCGCAGGCCGAGGACGCGCCCGAGGTGCTCAACGGCATCGCCTGGGACGCGATCGGAAAGCGCCTTTTCGTCACGGGCAAGTTGTGGCCGGCCCTGTTCGAGATCAGGCTGAAGCGTCGCCACTGATCCCGAGCCCGGTCAGCGCGAGGGGTTCAATCGGCCGTCGAGCTGACGCAGCAAGGCTGCCACCACATCACGGGTGGACTCCCAGCTCATGCCTGTGATCAGGCGACCGTCCACTTCCACATGCGGCTGGTTGCGCGGGCCCTGGGTGAAGACGGCCTTGCGCTCCAACAAGCGCTGTTCGATCGAAAAGGGAAAGCTCTTGTAGTAGGCCGCGTTCTTGTTCTCGAAGGCATCGGGATAGCCTGTGACCCGCTTGCCGCGAACCAGGGGCGTGCCATCGGCCAGGTGCAGTTCGGTGAGCCCCGCGCTGCCATGGCAGACCGCCGCCAGCAGCCCCGACTGCTGCTCGTAGATCTGCAGAGCCAGGGCGCGCACAGCCGGGTTGTCGGCCACGCCGAACATGGCTGCGCTGCCGCCCATGTACATCAACGCCACGTAGTCAGAGGCCTGGACTTGCTCAGGCTTGCGGCTGTGGGCCAGCGCCCACATGAAGTCGGCGTCGTACACATGGGCGCGCTGATCAACGTCGCGGGTATCCACATAGGCCAGGGGAACCGCCCCGCCTTCCGGGCTGACGAACTGAACGCCATAGCCGGCCTCACGCAAGCGCGAATAGGTATGCACCAGCTCCACAAAGCTATTGCCAGCGCCGAGTGTGGTTCCAGGCATCTGGCTCACATTGGACAGCACCACCAGCACCCGCTTGACATGGGCCGGCCCAGCATGGCGGGTGGCCGTCTTGCTGATGATCTTCCACTGGCCCTCAAAGCGTCGCAGCAGGAACAAATCGGTGAATCGCGCGGGCTCACGCCCCATCACTATCTCGGCCTTGGCGCTGGCGATATCGCCATCGACCTGCACATTCAGCAAGTGACCCACCCGACCATTGAACTGGCCCGGAGAATCGTTGAACCAGGCGGCGTACTCCGCGATGCCCACCTCCCGCATGGCGCCGTCCTTGCCGCTCAGGTAGAGCCGGGCATCGGCATGAAAGGCGCGCCGCAACTGATCGCTGCGGTTGTAGCTGCTGCCGTCGAGATAGTCCTGGATGACGGCGGCGACGCCAGCGCGCTCGGCGCCCGACGAGGCCGATGCCTGAGCTCCAATGAAAAGCAGGCAAGCCGCCAACGCCAGGCTCCAGGCCCTGGCGTCAGCCAGGCGCAAACTCAGTCGAGCCATGGCGCGGAAAAAAAGCGGCGACGGTTGAGAACAAGATCGCATGAACAAGCTCCGATTGAAACGAGAGCTCGATGTTGCGCAAAGCCCTTGTCAATCAACAGCTTGCCATCGGTTTCCGGAGTCCGAGAACCGGTTTCAGGAGCCCTCGGCCACCTGTCGAGCCTGTCGCCAGGCGGCCGGCGTGGCGCCTTCGGCCTTCTTGAAGCTGCTGTAAAAGGTCGACATGGACAGAAAGCCCGAGGCCTCGGCCACTTGCTCCATGGGCAAGGCCGCCCCCTCGCTCAGCAACTGTTTGGCGGCATCGATGCGCAGCTGGTTCAGGTACTGCCGGAAACTGATGTCCTGGTTGTCGTTCAGCAGTTGGGACAGTCGCGCCGGCGGCATGGACAAACGCCGAGCCAGCTTGTTCAGGCTGAGGCCGGGGTCGCGGTAGAGTTGCTCTTCGGCCATCAGGCGGTGCAGGGCCGCCAGCTCAGCCTCCGCGTCGGCCGGAGCAATCTTGCGCTGCTGATAGGGTTCGTGAATCGGAGCCGTTGGGCTCAAGGCCGGTCGCCGAAACACGGCCAATCCGATGCTCAGACACACCAGCACCGTGAAAGACAGTGCGCCGGCAATGTAGGAAGTCCAGCCCGACCAGAAGTACGCCGCCCACACCAGGGCGACTCCGGCCGTGACCGCCGCAGCGAAGCCCGGCCCAAGGTTCAAGTACCGTGCCTTGCTCAATTCGCGGCGCTGCGCTGCAGCCCATGCGAGGCGATGACGCCAATGCTGCACAAGACAGGCCAAACTCAGCAGCAAACAGGCCAGCCAGAAGTACTGGATCGAATGCCAGATCGGCCCCCGCCACAGCGCAAGGTGGACCGAGTAGGGGTACAGCCAGCCAAAGACCAGGGTCAGCCCAATGAGTCCGAGCACAAGGAAATGGTCTCGGCCGCTGCGCTCGCCCAAGGGATCAAGGCAGGCCCGCACGAAACCGAGCAAGCAAGGCCCAATCAAGAAGCAGGCCGACAGCCCGACCTGCAGCACCAGCTTGCCGATATCGGGCCAGAAGTAAAACAACACCGACTTGCCCGTGCGCACACTGAGCATCAAGACCAGGGCGGCCAGCCAAGGCTGCGCCGGGCTGGCCGGGCGATGCCAAAGCAACCAAGCCGCGATCGCCAATCCATTGAACGCGCCCAGACCGGCGAAGAAAAACAGCAAATACGACACATCCATCGAACAAACCCGATTGAAGGAAGGGACTCAGCCCGCCAGCGAGCCGCCCCGCACGCTACACCACAAGCCCCACACCAGAAATGAAGCAGAGGACATGCGCAATCATCTCAGCCGGACCGTTCAGCCATCCTCTTCGAGATGAGCGCCTGGCGCCGGCGGTCCCTGCCATGACAAGCCCGCTCGATCCGCAGAGGGCTGGCGATGCCAGTAACGCCGACCCAGCTGGCGTTGACAGCTGGGCGCCACAGCATCGCTGCGCCAGCGCCAAGCGCCACAGTCGGGGCTGTTGAAGACCTCGATGCCGGCCGCCTGGTAGCGCGCCAGCACCGGCAGCGCCGGGTGGCCAAAGCGATTGCGGTAGCCCGACTGCACCACCGCCCAGCGCGGCGCCACGGCCGCCAGCAGCTCCGGCGTGGACGAGGTCTTGCTGCCGTGGTGCGGCACCAGCAACAGCTCGGCGGGCAGGTCTTGAGGACGATGGCGGCGCAGCAGCTCTGCTTCCTGCCCCGCCTCCAGATCGCCCATCAGGAGCGCGCTGCGCTGGCCCGAGGCACTGCGCACGCGCAGCACGCAAGACAGCTCATTGCTCTTGAGCTGTTGCCGCTGCAGCTGCTCGGCGCTTGGGTGCAGCAGCTCGAACTGCACGCCGTCCCAGACCCAGCCCTGGCCGGCCTCGCAAGGCAGAGAGCTCGGAAACAGGCGGTGCAGCGGATGGCTGGGCTCCAGCGAGCTGTGCAACACGCGCACAGGCAGGCCGGCGGCCACAGACGCCGCACCGCCCACATGGTCGCTGTCACGGTGGCTGAGCAGCAGCTGGTCGAGCTGGCGCACACCGAGCGCGCGCAACAGCGGCAGCAGCACACGCTGGCCCGCGTCCACCCCGGGTGCGTACTGCGGGCCGGCGTCGTAGAGCAAGGCATGGTTTGCCGTGCGCAGCAGCACGGCCGTGCCCTGCCCCACATCGGCGGCCAGAAACTCGAATTCGCCCTCGCGCGGGCGCTCGGGCGCCGGCCACAGCAAGGGCAGCGCCAGCGCCAAGCCCAAAGCACGCAGCCGCCACGGCAGGGGCAACACCAACACAATGCCGCCCGCCAAGCCTGCAGCCTGCGCCCACAAGGGCGCCACCGGCACCGTCCAGACCGCCAGCGGCCAGCTCACCAATCCGCGCAGCAGGGCCATCATCAGGTCCACGCACCAAGCACCCCAGATCCACAAGCCCGGCAGGATCGCCCCACCCAGGGCCAAGGGCGTGATCACCAGGCTGACCCAGGGAATCGCCAGCAGATTGGCCAGCACGCCCACCACGGACAGCTGCTGAAAGAACAGCAGGCTCAGCGGCGCCAGGCCCAAGGTGGCCACCGCCTGGTTGCGCAGGCCGGCCATCAGCTGGGCCCGCCAGCCGCGCGCGGGTTCACTGTCACCCGCCGCCATCAAGAGACCCACGGCACAGAAGGACAGCCAGAAACCGGCCTGACAGACCGCCCACGGGTCAACCGCCGTGACCAGCAGGGCGGACAGCAGCAAAGCCAGCGGCCAGGGCCAACGCACACCCGCGCTGCGCAGCAGGGCCAGGCTGGCCAGCATCCAGACCGTGCGCTGCGCCGGCACACCCCAACCCGAAAACAAGGCATAAGCCAGGGCCGCCGCCACCCCGCCCCAACGGGCGACTGCGGGCGCCGGGCAGCACAGGCACAGGCGCGCACTGCCGCGCCAGGCCCAGCCCAGCAAGCCCTGGGCCGCCCAGGCGAACATGGTCACATGCAGGCCGCTGACGCTGAGCAAATGACTCAGGCCGGTGTCGCGGAACAAGGCCCAGTCGCTGCGGCTGATGGCGGCCTGGTCACCCAGGCTCAAGGCCGCCAGCACGCCGGCCGCGCTGGGCTCGCTGACGCGGCGCTGCAAGGCCTCGCGCAGGCGCTGGCGCGCCGCATCGATGCTGGCGAAGGGTGCCTCGGACAGGCGCCGCTGCGCCCCACCCGGCCGCAGCACGCCGCTGGCGCGCAGGCCTTGCTCGAACAGCCAGAGTTCGTAGTCAAAACCGTGCGGGTTCATCAGGCCCTGCGGCTGCTTGAATCGCACCAGCAACTGCCAGCGTTCGCCCGCACGCAGCGGCGGCGGCGCGGCATCGGCATGCTCAGCAAACGCGCTCAGCAGCAGGCGCGCCGGCAACAGCAGCGGTGGATCGCTGGCCAGCGGCCCGGCATGGGCGGCCTCCAGCGCGAACTCGAAGCGCCAGCCCGGCGCCCCGGCCTGGCCCAGGGTGGCGGCCGGCAGCGAGTCGACACGGCCGATCAGCAGCAGATCGCGCCCCTCCCAGGCCTCGGGCAAGCGCTCGGCCAGGCGCTGTTCGGCGCGCCAGCTGCCGTAGCTGAAGGCCAGCATGCCAGCCGCAAGACTGAAGCCGAACAGGCGCAAGGCAGCCACAGCGCGGCTGCGCATGGCCGCAATCAGGCTGGCCAGGCCGAACAGCAGGACCGCCGCAAACGCGCCCTCGCCCGGCAGCTCACGCTGCAGCTGCACACAGGCCAGACCGCTCAGCCAGGCCAGCGCCGGCAGCGCCAGGCGAAACGGCCAGAGCGACGCCGGCCCACGGCGCGCCACAGCCTGCAGCGGCTCAGCAGTTGCGGGAGAGTGCATGCGTCTCATGGGCTCCGGCAGCAGCGCTTCCCAGCAGGGCGGTGGCCGTGTCGAGGCGGCCCGTCGGGCCGCTCGGTGTAGGATGCGCGCCACCCGATCGTAGCCAGGGCGGAGCCGCTTTCACAGCCGGCTGCCCGCGCCGCGATCCCCCAGATTCAGCATCAACTCGAGTGAGCCCGCAAATGAGCAACACCAATATCTACACCACGCTAGAAACCCTGGGCATCACCCTGCCGCCCGTGGCCGTGCCCGTGGCCGCTTACGTGCCCTTTGTGCGCACCGGCAACCTCGTCTTCCTGTCCGGCCACATCGCCAAGAAGGACGGCAAGGTCTGGGTCGGTCAGCTCGGCCGTGACACCGACACCGCCACCGGCCAGGCTGCCGCGCGCGCCATCGCCATCGATCTGATGGGCACCCTGCACGCCGCCGTGGGCGATCTGAACAAGATCAAGCGCATCGTCAAGCTGATGAGCCTGGTCAACAGCGCACCGGACTTCACCGAGCAGCACCTGGTCACCAACGGCGCCTCCGAGCTGCTGGCTCAGGTCTTTGGCGACAAGGGCGCCCATGCCCGCAGCGCCTTCGGCGTGGCGCAGAACCCCATGGGTGCATGCGTGGAGATCGATCTGGTGGTGGAAGTGGAAGCCGACTGATGTTCCTCAAGGTCTCGAAGTTCCCCGAGCAGGCCTTGGCCGGCATCGGGCTGGGCAGCCTGGCCGCCGTGGCCTTCGCCCTGGTCGCCCAGCATGGCTTCGGGGTCAAGCCCTGCCCCTGGTGCGTGATGCAGCGTGGCATCTTTTTGCTGATCGCCGCCGTGGCCCTGCTGGGCTGGCTGTTCAAGCGCCAGCGCCCGCTGCGCACGGCCAGCCTGACGGCACTGCTGATCCTGGCGGCGGCTGGTCTGGCTGCGGCCTACTACCAGCACGAAGTGGCCGCGTTGATGGACACCTGCAAGCTGACCTTTGCCGAAACGGTGCTGGAGGCGCTGGATCTGGAAATGCGCTGGCCTTTCGTCTTCATGGTCACCGCCACCTGCAAGGAGGCTGCGGCCTACCGCCTGCTGGGCCTGCCCTACGAGATCTGGAGCGGTCTGTCCTTCCTGCTGGTCGGCGGCCTTAGCCTGCTGGCCCTGAGCAAGAAGACGCAACGCTGATCCCGATCAAGGCCGCGGCGCTCGCCCGGCCTTAGGCTGGGCGACCATGTCGATCCAGCCCTCTTCCACCTCCTCTTCCACCCCCTCCTCCTCGCTGCCAGACGAAACGCAGCGCGTGCTAATCGTTGGCGGCGGCCCCGCCGGCCTGAGCATGGCCTGCGCCCTGGCCGATGCCGGCATCCGCAGCTGCGTGCTAGAAGCCGCGCCCCTGAGCGCCCTGCAAGATCCGGCCGAGGACGGCCGAGAGATCGCCCTCACCCACCCGGGCCGGGCGGTGCTGGAGCGCCTGGGCCAATGGGCCCTGCTGCCACCGGAAGAAATCGCACCGCTGCGCCGCGCCCATGTCTTCGATGGCACCGCGCCCGAGCACCTGGGCTTCGGCACCGCCGACGGCCAGGGCGAGCTGGGCTATCTGGTCGCCAACCACTGGCTGCGCCGGATTGCCTATCGGGCCGTCGAGCGGCGCGCCGAGCACATCGAACTGCGCAGCGACTGCCGCGTCAGCGGCCTGAGTTTGAACGCCACACCGGAGCTGGCCGAAGTGCAGCTGAGCACCGGCGAGCGCCTGCGGGCGCCCCTGGTGATCGCCGCCGACAGCCGCTTTTCCGCCCTGCGCCGCATGGCCGGCATCGGCGCACAGATGCGCGACTTCGGCCGCAGCGTCATCGTCTGCCGCCTGGCCCACAGCGCGCCCAACGAGGGCATCGCGCTGGAATGCTTTCACTACGGCCACACCCTGGCCCTGCTGCCACTCAAGGGCAGCTGCAGCTCCCTGGTGCTGACCGTCAGCGCCGACCGCGCGGCCGAAATGCAGGCCTGGGAGGCGGAGCGCTTCCGCGCCTGGGTGCAGACCCAGCTGCAAGGCCGGCTCGGCGAGATCCGCCTGGCCAGCCCTCGCCACCTCTACCCCCTGGTGGCCTGCTACGCCCACCGTTTCGCCACCCGGCGCCTGGCCCTGGTCGGCGATGCCGCCGTGGGCATGCACCCGGTCACCGCGCATGGCTACAACTTCGGGCTCTACGGGGTGCAGACGCTGGCTGATCTGCTGGGAGGTGCCCAGCAGCGCGGCCAGGACCTCGGTGATGCCGAGCTGCTGCAGCGTTATGCCGACCAGCACCGCCGCCGCACCTGGGCCATCTACCAGGGCACCAATGCGGTGGTGAATCTGTTCACCGACGAGCGTGCGCCGGCCCGGCTCTTGCGCAAAGGCGTGCTGACCCTCGCCCGCCATCTGCCGCCGCTGCAGGCGGCCATCAGCGCCCAGCTGACCGGCCGCCGGCCATCACTGGGGATCACGCGCCTGCCGCGGGCGAGCCGCAGGCCTGTGGGCTGATCGATTCAGCGATCGTAGGGGCGGCCATGGTGGTGGCCATGATGATGGCCTTGGCCATGGCCGCGCCCGTGACCCGGGCGCCACGCCTGTTCACCGCCGCGCCGCGGGCCATAGATCTCCCGGTACCAGCCTTCCTGCACAAAGTACACCGGCCGGCCGCAGGCGCCGTAGTCGCCGCAATGGCGCGCCCAATGGCGGGCATGGCCCGGGGGTACATAGAGATACCAGGGCTCCACGCGCTCGCGCGCGCGGTGGTGGTGATGCGGGCGGCCCTGCACCCAGACCGGCTCGTTGTAGATCAGGCGTGGCGCCGGGGCGGCCGAGCCGAGATCGATGCGGCCGTAGAAGCCGGGTTGGCCGACCGCCACCGACACGCCGATGTCCGAGGCCTGAGCGGCCGATCCCAAACCAGCCAGGCCCAGGGCCAGGCCAGCCACAAAGGCTGAGGTGCGCGAGGTCCGCATGATGCAAGCTCCGAGAAGAAGGTGGCGATGAGCTGCCCAACGCCCGAGCTCGACCGGGCGATGACGAGATCGCGCCTCAGGCTGTAAGCAAATGCGAAGCCCGCGCACTCCGGGCCGGCTCAGTCGCCGCGCACCGCGCCGTCGCGCCGCGGGTCGGCCCCACCCAGCCAGCCCGTGGGGCTGCGCTGGATGGCCTGGATGCCGCTGGTCAGCTCGGTTTCCACCAGGCGGTGGCCGCGCGCCTGCAGGTCCTCGCGCGTGGCCGCCGGGAAGCGCCCTTGCTCCAGGAACACCGGGCCGCCGAAGTTGGCGAAATTGGGCTGGTCCAGCGCCTGCTGCACATCGAGCTGCCAGTCGGCCGTAGCCAGCAAGGTCTTGGCCACGAAATGGATGATGGCCGGTCCGCCGGGCGAGCCCAGGCTCATGCTCAGACGGCGGCCGCTGGCGTCGAACACCAGGGTCGGTGCCATGCTGGAGCGCGGGCGCTTGCCCGGCTGCAGGCGGTTGGCCACCGGCCGGCCCTGCTCGTCGCGTGGCGCCAGGGCAAAGTCGGTCAGCTGGTTGTTGAGCATGAAGCCGCCGGGCAGGCCGGTGCCGCCGTCGCTCATGATCCGGGCGCCAAAGCCAGCCTCGATCGAGGTGGTCATGGCCACCGCCCGGCCGGCCGCATCGATGATGCTGATGTGGCTGGTGCCATGCTCGGGCTGATCGGGCATGGGTGCCCAGCCGACGCGCAGCGCTGCGGCGGGCTGACCGGCGGCGGCGCTGGCCATGCTGCGTGGGCCGATCAGCGCTGCGCGCGCCTGCAGGTACTCGGGCGCCAGCAGGCTGCGCCAGTCGCCGCCGGGCGCGGCTACGAAATCGGGGTCGGCGATGAATTGCGCGCGGTCGGCAAAGGCCAGCTTGCTGGCCTCGGCATAACGGTGCAGCCAGGCGGCACTGGGCACACCCTCGCTGAAGGCCTGGGCCGGGGTCTGCGCCGGCATCATGCCCAGCATCTGCATCACGGTCAGATGGCCGGAAGACGGCGGCGGGAAGCCGCAGACCTGCTGGCCGCGCCAGGGCGTGCACAGCACCTCGCGCTGGCGCGGCTGGTAGCCGGCCAGATCGGCCTCGCTGAGCAGGCCGGGGTTGCTGGCATGCCCGCGCACGCGGCGCACGATGTCCTGAGCAACAGTGCCTTTCAAGAAGGCATCGGCGCCACCGGCCGCCACCTGGCGCAACACGGCGGCCAGGGCCGGGTTGCGCAGCCGGCTGCCCTCAGGCAGCGCCTGGCCTTGGGCATCGAAAAAGTAGGCGCCGGCCTGCGGGTCCTGGCGCAAGGCCGTGTTGTTGAGCAGCTGCTTGTGGCTGCGCCCGCTCAAGGCATAGCCCTGCTCGCACAGGCGGATGGCCGGCTCGAACAATCGCGCCCAGGGCAGCTTGCCATGCTGGGCATGGGCTTGCTCCAGCATGCGCAAGAGGCCTGGCGTGCCCACCGAGCGGCCGCCGACCACGGCCTGCAGATAGGGCATGGGCTTGCCGTCGGGCTTGAGGAAGAGGTTTTCGTCGGCGGCGGCCGGCGCGGTTTCGCGGCCATCAAACGCCTGCACCTTGGCGCCGTCCCAGTGCAGCAAAAAGGCCCCGCCGCCGATGCCGCTGGACTGCGGCTCGACCAAGGTCAAGACCATCTGCACGGCGATCGCCGCATCGAGCGCGCTGCCACCGGCCAGCAGGATCTCGCGCCCGGCGTCCGAAGCCAAAGGATGAGCGGCGGCCACGGCGAAATGGGCGCTGGCCTGGGCCTGCTTGGCCGTCCAGCCGCTGGCGGACTCGGGCTGGATCAGATCGGGCGATGTGGGCTTGCTGGACGGTGCCAGGGCGCCGGGCGTGGTGCAGGCGGCCAGCGCCAGCAGGGAGAGCAAGGCCAGCGCGCGTGGGTGCAGCGCCGGCCGCAAGAAGCGAACGAAACGTGGGGGCATGGGGCGAACGATCGGACAAGGATCGAAAAGATGGGGACGGGGGGGACCCGTCGATCCTAGTCCAGCCGCTGCCTGGGCCTCAGAGGAAGAATCCCAGGTCGGCTTGCGAGTAGTTCTTGATCTGCGGCATCACCCGGCCCAGGTCGCTGGCCGGCACACCCATCCAGCTGGCCAGGGTGGCGCCGAGCTGATCGACCGAGCTGGTGGGCAGCAAGCGGCCCTGGCCGACATCGTCCGGCCCGTTGACCGCCACCACCGGCGCCTGGCCCCAGAAGCGCCCGCCCTTGACCGCGCCGCCCAGCACGAAGTGATGGCTGCCCCAGCCATGGTCGGAGCCATCGCCATTGCTGCTCAAGGTGCGGCCGAAATCGCTGGCAGTGAAAGCGGTGACCTGGTTGGCCACGCCCAGCTCCACCGTGGCGTCGTAGAAACTGCCCAGCGCCTCAGACACCTTGCGAAGCAGGCCGGGGTGCTGGTCGGGCAGGAAATCATGCAGATCAAAGCCGCCGATGGAGACGAAAAACACCTGGCGCTTGGCGCCCATGCTGCTGCGCGCGGCGATCATCTTGGCCACCATCTGCAGCTGGGTGGCCAGGCTGTTGGTGGTGTCGAAGACCGTGTTCAGGGCCGGTAAGGTGTTCAGGGCCGAGGCGACGATGGCCTGGGCATTGACCGAGCGGCTGACCACGCGGTTGAGCTCCTGTTCCATCCAGTGGCTGCGTTCGGCCGTGATCAGGCTGCGCAGTGCATCGGCGCAGGCCTGCGAGCCGTAGAGCGGCCGCGTGACGCCGTTGATGGCGACCGCACCGCTGGTCGACATCTGGTACTGCACCGCCTGCTGTCCGGCCATGAAGACCGCATTGCCCGAGACATTGATGCAAGTGAAAGTGGCGTTGCCGTTGGCGCTGAGGAACTGGTCACCCAGGCGACCGCCCCAGCCGGAAATGGCCCCCTCGGGGTTGCTGGCCTGCCAGACGCTTTGCTGATCGTTGTGCGAGAACAGCTTGGGCGGCAGGGGCACGCTCTGCGCCTTGTACTGCGCCAGGGTGGTGGGTTGGACCAAAGGGCCGACATTGAGCAGCACGCCGAGCTTGCCCGCGTCAAATATCGTTTTCAGCCGCGTCATCTGCGGCGACAGCGCCATCTGCCGCGCATCGGGCAGGGCCACACGCGGTGTCAGCGCCGTGGCGGCCAGTTGATCGCGCGGGATGGCCAGGGTCTGGCGTATGGTCTGGTAGGCCGTGTGGCTGGGCGCGTCGTAGGGAATGACGGTGTTGCCGTAGTCATTGCCGCCGTAAAGGAAGACGCAAACCAGGGCTTTGTAATCGCTGGGCGCCGTCTGCGCCGCGGCTTCGCCCAGGGCAGCCAGATTGAGGGCCCAGGGAGCTGCGGCACCGGCCAGGCCAAGCGCGGAGGCACGGCGCAGGAACTCGCGGCGTTGCAGGGTGGGCAGACGGTGAACCGATGTCATGGCGGATCTCTCTCGTTTCACTTCTGGATCAGGTATTCAGGGCTGGCCATGACCAGGAGGACGGCGGCCTGCACACGGTTCAGCTTGCCGGCATCGCTGCTGGCATTGATCGTGGCCACCGCGGTAGCGATGGTGTTGACCGTGGTGGGGCTCAAACCACCGCCAGCCAGCAGCAAAGCAAGCCGCTGCACCAGGGCCAGCGCATCGGCCGCCAGCGCCAGCTCGGCCGTGTAGCTGGGCTTGACCTCGCCCGTGCCATTGGCGATCACGTTCTGCATGTAGTTGAGGTAGCCGGCCACCGTGCTCTCGTTGCAGAGCTGGAACTCGGGCGCTGTGATCTGGGCCGTGCCCAGCTGCGAATTGGGCGGCACATAGCCAGGCCGGAAAAAGTTGAAGACCGAGGGGCTGCGCAGCGGGCTCTGACCCAGGCGGCTGGCCGGGTTGCTCAGATCGCCGATATTCCAGAGTTCGGTCGGTGAGCTCACACCAAAGCTGCGGCCCCATTGAATGAAGCGCTGGATGGGCTCACGCAGGCGGCCGCTGGAGGGCGAACTGCCGGGCGTGCGCGCTTCGCTGTCCAGCAGCACCGCACGGATCACCGCCTTGAGGTCGCCGCGCTGGCCCTGCCCATTGTTGTTGAACACGGCCGCCACGCGCTGCACATAGGCCGGGCTGGGGTTGGACGCGACCAGGCGCTGGATCAGCTGGCGGCTGAAGAAGGGGCCGACATTGGCATGGTTGGCGAGGGTGTCGAGCACGATCTTGAGCGCCTCCGGCCCGGTGGCCGAGGCCGGCACATCGGCCGACAGCACCTTCTTGGGCCCGACCGAGAAGCGCGCCGCCAGGTGCACCATGGGCTTCTTCATGAAGGCAGGATCGGTGGCGCTGGCGCCATCGAACTCCCAGCCGGTCAACACCCGTGCCAGCTCGCTGATCTGTGCCTGGGTGTAGGTGTCCTTGGGCTTGCCCGCAGCATCGAGCACCGGTGTGCCATCGAGATTGAGCTCCACCAGGCCGATGGTGAAGAGCTGCATCAGTTCGCGCGCATAGTTCTCGTCCGGCACCCGGCCGGTCTTGGCGTCCTCCTTGCGATTGCCGCGCATATTGAGGTAGACGCCCATGGCGTTCGACAGGCTGACGCCCTCGATCAGCTCGCGGAAGGTGCCGAAGGCGCGCTGCTCCAGCATGTCCACGTAAGCCGCGACCGCAAAGCCGGCCCAAGCCACTGGCAGGCCGGCCATGGAGACCACAAAAATCTCCGACAACGCCAGCACCACCTTCTGCCGCAACAGATCGGGCGAGCTCAGCAGCTTGCGCCAGAGCGTGTTGTCCACGCCGTTGAAGTTGTTCTTGTTGGCCTCGACCGCATAGCCCTTGGCCACCATCCAGTCGAAATGCCCCTGGCTGCCTGTGGCCGCGAACTGCTCGTTGAGCCAGGCGCTGTAGCCGTGGGCCTGGACCTTGGCCATCTCGGCCGTGCTAGCGGCGAAACTGGCCTGGGCCAGAAACCGCGCCGCTTCCGCCTCGGTGGGCGGCGCCGGCGGCGGAGCCGGGGTGGGCGCAGGGGCCGGGGCCGCGCCGCTGTCACCGCCGCCGCCTCCACCACAGGCGCTCAAGGCCGCCAGCGAGGCCAGAGACAGGGCCTTCTGCGGCTGCGAGGCCGTGGCCGGAGCCTGAAGCCCGCCGGCCTCACGCGGCGGGCTCGGAGCCGGTGCAAGTAGCGGGCGCTGATCGGTGCAGTCTTCGGCAATCATGGCAGCAAGAGGCAAGCGGCGCGCCGTCCCGGGCAGGCCCGGCGCAGGAGGACGATCGCTCACTCTAGCGGCTGCGTGCCCCGGGCTTGTGAAGACCTGCTTCGGGCTTGCAAGCAATTGTTGCCGACCGTCGATGCGCGGCTGCGCCCTGCGGGCTTCAAGCCGGGGGGGTCGTGGACTCGTCCGCCGGTGCTGCAGGCGCCTGCATCTCGGTCAGAAGCGCCAGGAAGCGCCGCACCCGGTCCTGCGCCTGGCGAGCCTGCGTCTCAGCGCCGCCAGCCAGATGCCGGCCCAGGCGCTCGAGTTCGGCGGTGCAGCCGGGCGCGCCCCGGCGGCAAGCCGGGTCAAGCAACCACTGCACGGCATCGATCTGCGGCGCCAACTCGGCCCGGGCCAGATGCAGGGCGGCCAGGGCCACCACCTCCTGCTCCTGCCACTCGGGCGGCTCGGGCAGCAGCGCTTCCATCCGCTGCCGCAAACCTGGCCACCAGGCCAGCCCGGAGGGCAGGCGCGCATAGCTGCGGGCATTGACGCGCAAGGCCAGATAGCGGCTCAGGTTCATGAAGCGCTTGATCTCACGCGGCGCCCGCAGCGACTCCAGCTTTTGCAGCAGGGGCCGGCAATCTGCCAGCGCATCTTCATAAGCCTCGCTGGCGCGAATCTGCTGGCGTTGCCGGCTCAATAGGATCCCGGCCAGCATCAAGGCGGTGAACACCATCATGGGCAGGTAGATGGCCCAGACCTCGGTGGGCAGCTGGGGCGAGGCTGGCGTGGGCCGAGCCTCGGCCAGACGGGCCATCTGCGCCTCGGAAGCCCGGGGCGCCGCCGGTCTGTCGCCCGGGCGCTCGGCGGCATCTGGATCCAGGCGGCACACAGGGCCCTGCTCCGCCGCCCGGAAAGCCTGCAGGCCCTCGGCCAAGCCGGCCAGGCTGTCATCCAGGGCTTGCACGCTGCGCTCCATGTCCTGATAAGCCTCGTCGCGGCGCTGCTGGCTGAGCTTGTCCAGCCAGGCTTGAGCCTCCTGCGAGCGCTGCCAGGCCTGCTCCTGCTGCAGCACCTGGCGAGCCTGCTGGGCACGAAGGTAAGCCTCGTCCGGCGGCGGGGCGGGAGGGACGCTGGGCGCGCGCCGAAGCGCACCGGAGTCCAGAGCTGTCGAGGCCGCCGGCCTGGGAGCCGGCGCTGCCACCGACGACGGCGCCGGCATGCGCTGAAGCGAGAGCCAATGGGCATAGCGGCGCGCCTCGGCCACGGCCGCCTGGCGCTGCAGCAGGGTCTGATCCCAGGCTTGCATCTTCGCCGTCGCATCATCGCGGCGGGCCTGTTCCCGCTGGGCGTTCCACTGCTGGCCCTCCGATGCCAGCCACAGCAGGGCCAGCAAGACGAAGGCGAAGCGAAACACGCTCCAGAAACGCCGGTTGAACTGGGCCAGGCTTTGCTCCAATGCCAGCGCCCGGGCCACGGCGGCGCGCTGCGGCAGCGTGGGACCACCCTCGGCCAGCAGCTGCGCCAGGCCCTCCTCGCTGGGCGAAGGCACGGGCACATAGATCTGCACCAGCTTTTCCAGATACTTGCGGGCATAGCTCAGCTGCACCTGCTGGCTGCTGGGCGCAGCCTTGGGCGGCGGCGCCTCTGATGCAGCCGCAAGATCATCCGAGGCCTTGCCGCTGGCATGGGTCCGCGCACCCTCTTGCGCCTGGCGCGCGAGATCGAAATCATGCTTGCGCTGTGCCAGGTCCTTGTAGGTTTCACCCAGCTGGGCCTCCACCACCTCCATGGCCATGCCCAGAACGATGAAGCAGGGGCCGGCATCGCTGAGGTAGTTCACCGCCTCCAGCATCTCGGCCGCCTTGGCCGGCTCGCAGCGGTCCAGGTCGTCGATGAACACGGTCAAGGTGCCCGGCCGCAGGGCCTGGGCCACGTCGAGAAAATGGTCGCGAAAGCGCTGGCGAAAGCCGGTCTGTTCCTCCGCCGCGGCAATCGAAAAGCGGGGCCCCAGGCTGCTCAGCAGCGCCCCTGGCCGCGCCGGAAAGGCGCGCGCGAAATGACTGAACAGAAAGAAGACCGAGAGCAGCCCCCACAGCGTCAGCAGCAGGGGCACGATCTTGGCCGGCTGGCTACCCAGGGCGCCCACGGTCTCGCGCAGGAACTTGCTCCACTCGCCGGCCATCAAGGCCTCGCTGGCCGGGTTGCCGGTCACCAGGGCCGCCAGCGCCAGCAGGCCGTCGGCGAGCGAGGCGAAAGCCGGGCTGCCCTGAGAAAGCGCCACCCCCGAGAAGCCATACATCAGCGTGCCCACCAACAGGTACAAGGGCACGAAAAGCGTCATGAAGAACCAGATCAGCAAGGGGCCCAGGCCCAAAAAGGGCTGGCGGGCAAAGCGCAGCCACACCAGCTTGCTGCGGAACGCCCAGCCGCTCACCGTCAACCAGCCCGGCACCGCCTGCGCACTCAAGGCATTGAGCAAGGCCGCCAGCAGCACCGGCTCCTTCTGGTGGTGCCAGACATTGAACCAGACCGTGTGCAGGCCGCCGCGCTGCAGCTTGTCCTCCAGCATGCGCATCATCGAGCTCTTGCCCCGGCCCCAGGGGGCGGCCAGCGCCACGGTCAGAGGCGCTTGCGTGGCCTGGTGGCGCAGAAAGTAGCTCAGCGCATCCACCACGGGGCGGAAGTTGAGCTTGTCCTGGTCGCCCCGGCTGATTGGCGTGTCGGCTTCGGCACGGGCATTGAGCAGGCCGCGCAAGCTCTGTGGTGTGCCCCGAAAGCGCCAGGCCATCACCCCCACCAGGGACAGCAAAAGCAGCGACAGGCCCGCCAACAAGGCCCAGAAGCCGGGCACCGGCCACTGCGCATGACCGCTGCTGGCCAGGGCCCAGCTCTGGCCGCCATCACGGCTGCTGAGGATGAGCCCGCCCTGGCCGGCTGCCAGACCCGTCAAGCCATCTTCAAGAAAGCTGACGCTGGCCAGCGCTAAGCGCTCGACACCGGCCGGCAAGGTCTTGGCGGCCTGCCAGCTGCTGCCGCCGTCGCGGGTGTAGAGCAAGCTGCCCTTTTCTCCCGCCACCCAGCCGCGTTGCCCATCGGAAAGAAAGCTCACACCCAAGAGAAACCCGCGGGCAGACGCCAACTGCTGAAACTGCCAAGTCTGCCCGCCGTCCTGGCTGCGCAGGAATCGACCGCCCTCGCCCACAGCCCATAGCCGCTGGCCATCTGACGAACCGGTCACAGCCAACAACCTAACCTTGAAGGGCGTCGCGCCAGCACGTTTCCAGCGCTCGCCGCCATCCTCACTGAGCCATACGCCGTGATCGCCCACCACGCACAGACGCCGCCCGTCCGCCGAAGCGTGAATGCCGAACAGCGCCACCTCCTTCTGAGCCTCAGCGTCCAGGCTGCGGTCCAGCCAGGTCAGGCCGCCATCGACCGTGGCCCGGATCAGCCCCTTCTGACCCACCGCCCAGCCCCTGAGTCCGTCAGGCAGGAAGTACACGTCCACGAGATCCCTATCGACTTGGCCACGGGCCTGAGGCAGCCAGGTCTTCCCACCATCGCGGGTCGCCAAAATGGCGTCGCGGTTGCCGACCACCCAGCCACGCAGCCCATCGATCAAAAATGCACCTCGGTGCAAATCATCGCGCGCGCCCGTGGCCTGCACCTGCCAGACTCGCCCCCCGTCCACCGTGCGCTGGATCACACCCGGCGGACCGGCCACAAAAGCCTGCCGCCCATCTGGCATCAAAGCGACCTGGTGCCAGGTCGGGCGCAGGCTGGATTGCTGCAATCGCCAGTGCTGCCCACCATCGACGGTACGCAGCACCGTCCCTTGCTCGCCGACGGCCCAGCCTCGCAGGCCATCGGGTGCAAAGCTCACTGAGTGCAAATCGGCGCTGCTGGCACTGGCCTGCAGCGCCCAAGTGCGTCCGCCATCGCGGCTGAGGGCGATGCGCCCACGCCGGCCCACCGCCCAGACACTCAGGCCATCCTCATGCGCGTGGACCGATGAGATCTCCAGATCCGGAAGCTGGGCGGGTGAGGCCCAGCTCGCGCCGCCATCCTCGGTGAACTGCAGCAAGCCTGAACGGCTCAAGGCCCAAGCCCTGGTGCCCAGGGCGGAAAGCTGGACGCGGCTCGGAATGCCCAAGGGGTCCCGCGTCTGAAAGTGCTGCCGCTCGCTCAAACTGCGCGAGCGCCAGGGCTCACTCAGGCTCGCGCGGTCCCAGGCCTGCCCGTTGCCGTCCATGGCCCACAGGCGCTGGCCTCCGGCTTGCAAGGCCAGCCCCAGGATGCGTGCCGGCAGCTCCGCCGCCTGAGAAGCCCAGGTTTGGCCACCATCCGCCGAAGTATGGACCTCACCTTGCTCACTCAAGGCCCAGACTTTCAAACCATCGGCCGTGCTCAGCAGCTGCATCCAGCGCTTACCCGCTTCACGCCGCTGCAGCTTCCAGTTCTTGCCGCCATCGAGCGTGGCCAGGATCTCGCCGCCCTCCGCCGCCGCCCAACCGCGCAAGCCGTCGGCCGCGAACACCAGGGCGTTCAGGATGGGCGAGTTCAGCTCGGCAGGCAGATCCACCAGATCCCAGGAGTGGCCACCGTCCTCGGTGCGCAGCAGGGCGCCACGGCTGCCGACGGCCCAGCCGCGCTGCCCGTCCGCATGGGTGTGGACGGCGCGCAGCTCGGCCAGCAAGTCCATGCCATGACGGCGCTCAGCGCGGTTGCGCTCGATCGGACAGGCCCACCACTCGCGGCTCCAGGCTGCCGGGCCGGGCTCCAGCGGGTTGCCACAGGGCTCGAAGCGCGCCTGAAAAAAATAGGCCGCCGGAATCAGCAGCAGGGCCAGCATGCTCAGAAAGAACAGGGCGGCCCGCCAGCGCAGACGCGCTTCGGCGGCACCATCGGCGCCAGTCTCCTGAGACTCGCGGCTCGCACTAGCGGATACCATACAGCTGCGGCGCTGCTCACGCCGATTGTCGTGGAAGGCCTCACTCTAGCCAGCACCCTGCCGCTTGAAATTCTGGTTAATGCGGGGGCCGATCCCAGCCCCCCATGAAACACAGGCCAACAAAAAGCCCCGCAACCATGCACGATGGCGGCGGGGCTAGACGCCCGAGCGGGCGCCGTGAATCTCAGCCTCGGCTCAGAGCAGGGGCACGCCGGTCTTGCTCTGCACCTCTTCGCGCGTCACGCCTTCGGCCAGCTCGACGAGCTCGAGACCCTCGGGCGTCACGTCGATGACGGCCAGGTCGGTGATGATGCGGTTGACCACGCCCAGGCCGGTCAGCGGCAGGGTGCACTGGGGCAGGATCTTGAGGTCGGTCGTGCCGTCCTTCTTGCGCGCCACATGCTCCATCAGCACGATCACGCGCTTGACGCCGGCCACCAGGTCCATGGCGCCGCCCATGCCCTTGACCATCTTGCCCGGGATCATCCAGTTGGCCAGATCTCCCTTCTCGCTGACCTGCATGGCGCCGAGGATGGACAGATTGATCTTGCCGCCGCGGATCATGGCGAAGCTCTCATGGCTGCCAAAGATGCTGGAGCCGGGGATGGTGGTGACGGTTTGCTTGCCGGCGTTGATCAGGTCGGCGTCGACCTCATCCTCGGTCGGGAAGGGGCCGATGCCCAGCATGCCGTTCTCGCTCTGCAGCCAGACTTCGATGTCCTTGGGCACGAAATTGGCCACCAGGGTGGGAATGCCGATGCCGAGGTTGACGTAGAAGCCGTCTTGCAGCTCCTGGGCCGCGCGGGCGGCCATTTGGTCTTGGGTCCAGGCCATGATCAGGCTTCCTTCACAGTCAGGGTGCGTTTCTCAATGCGCTTTTCGGGCGTGGCATTGACCACGATGCGCTGGACGTAGATGCCGGGCAGGTGCACCGCATCAGGATCGATCTCGCCGACCTCGACCAGTTGCTCCACCTCGACCACGGTCACCTTGCCGGCCATGGCCACGGCCGGATTGAAGTTGCGCGCCGTGCGGCGGAAGACCAGATTGCCGCTCTTGTCGGCCTTCCAGGCCTTGACCAGGGCCACATCGGGCAGCAGGGCGTGTTCCAACACATAGGTCTGGCCGTCGAACTCGCGCAACTCCTTGCCTTCGGCCACGATGGTGCCGACGCCGGTGCGGGTGTAGAAGGCCGGAATGCCGGCGCCACCGGCGCGCAGCTTCTCGGCCAGCGTGCCTTGCGGGGTGAACTCCAGCTGCAGCTCGCCGGCCAGGTACTGGCGCTCGAACTCCTTGTTCTCGCCCACATAGCTGGAGATCATCTTCTTGATCTGGCGCGTTTCCAGCAGCTGGCCGAGGCCGAAGCCGTCGACGCCGGCGTTGTTGGAAATGACCGTCAAGTCCTTGACGGCGCTGTCGCGCAGCGCGGCAATCAAAGCCTCGGGGATGCCGCAGAGGCCAAAGCCGCCCACGGCCAGCAGCTGGCCGTCTCGGACCAGGCCGGACAGCGCCTCAGCCGCGCTCGCAAAAACCTTGTTCATCGATGCTTCTCCATCAATCCACCGGAAGATTCGCAGCTTACTACTTACTCCATTACGTAGAATCGCCTAACACTCGACGGTCGGAATGCGCACATGCGCTCACTCCAGGAGAACCGCATGAAGGGATGGCAAAAGCCTCGACCCGCCTGGGTCGCGCGGCTGATGGGGCTCGGGTGCCTGCTCGGCGGCCTGTCCAGCCCTGCGCTCGCTGAGGGCGCTCCCGGCGCGCAGGGCCTGCAGCTGGAAGGCTTCGGCACCCTGTCGGCCTACCGCAATGACGATGCCGTGGTGGCGGCCCGGCCCGGCGAGCGGGTGCGGCTGGCCTCGCAAGCGGGGCAATGGCGCGCCGATGGCGACACCGTGCTGGGCCTGCAACTGCGATGGTCCAGCAGCGACACGGTGGAATGGGTCTGGCAGGTGCAAGCCCGGGACGAACTGTCCCGCGGCTACCGACCGAACACCGAATGGGCCTATCTGGGCTGGCAATTCGCGCCGGATTGGTCCTTGCGCATCGGGCGCCAGCCGCTGCCGATTTTTCTGAGCTCGGAGAGCAGCCGCGTGGGCTTTGCCCACACCCCCGTTCGCCCCATGTCGGCCGTCTACGGCCTGAACAGCAGCGAACCGGTTGACGGCATCAACGCCAGCTGGAGCGGCGCAGCCTTGGGTGGCACCCTGAGCTGGGACCTGGGCGCCGGGCGCAACCGCCTGACCGTGCCGCGCGGACGGGTGGACACCCAGGCCCTGCTGGCCAGCGCCCTGCGCTGGCAGCGTGAGGGCCTGGCCTTGCGCCTGGGCGGGGCCGCATTTCGCTTTGACTTGATCTCGCCCGGCCTGGAGGCGCAGTTGCAGGCGCTGAGCAACTCGCCGCAGCTGTGCCTCAATTGCAGCGAGGTCCTGCCACAGCGCGCGCGCACCCGGGGCGTCCAAGGCCATGTGATCAACCTCGCCCTGGTCTGGGAGCATGCGGACTGGACGCTGACCGCCGAGGCCATGCAGCGCGGCGGCAACTCGGTCTTCAACGCCAAGGTCCAGGCCTGGTACGCCCTGCTGGCGCGCCGTTTCGGGCGCTGGACGCCTTATGCCGCGGTCGGCCGTTCCGCCCACACCGAAGCGCCGCTGGGCTTGCAAGCAGCACCCGGCAGCCCCGAAGCGAGCGCGCAAAGCCTGGCCGACCTGGACCGCAGCCTGCAGCGCCCCTGGGACCGCCGCATCGAACTGCTGGGCCTGCGCTGGGATTGCTTTGAGAAGCTGGCCCTCAAGCTGCAGCTCGAACGCTGGACCGCCACGCGCGACCGCAGCACGCCGCGCGATGGCGAGATCCGCCTGCTGCCCAACAGCGCCCCCTGGGATGGGCGCTTGAACCTGCTGACGGTCAGCGCAGATTTTGTGTTCTGAACAGGCTGCGGACATGCGCCACTCTCAAGACACCGAGCGCCGCAGGTCCCGCAGGCCGGGCAAATGGCTCGCGGGCTGGTGGGCCCTGTGCTCGACCTTGGTCCTGTGCGGCAGCCTGCCCGAGCCCGCCCGCTGTGCAGAGGAGCCGCCGGCCCTGCGGGTCGCGATCTCCCGGGCCAACAGCCCGCCCTTTGTGATCTGGCGAGAGCAGCAGGTCAGCGCCGGCATCGATGTCGAGATTGGCCAGGCTTTGGCGGCACTGCTTCATGCACGCTTCGAATGGCAGGCCCTGCCACGGCTGCGCATCGAAACGGCCTTGCTGAACGGCGAGGCCGACATGGCCTGCAATCTCAGCCCCTTGCAGGCCCCTCGTCCGGAGCCGCTGCCGCAAAGCCCGGGTCTGTTCGATGTTCAGGACCTGTTGGCAGCCCACCCCGACGCAGCGGCAGTGGACTCGCTGGAGCAAGTGCCTCTCGGCAGCACCATCGGCGCCTTGCAAGCCCAGGCCTACCCCGTGCTCGACACCCTGGTTGCGCAGGGCCACCTCAAGCGCGACGACGCACTGGACGAGGAGCGCATGCTGCGCAAGCTCGCCCTGGAGCGCCACCCGTATGCCGTTGGCAGCCGACAGACACTGAGCTGGTTCACCAGCCAGAGCGGCAGCGAAGGACCGGCAGGGCTGGCGTCCTGGCGCCTGCTGCTGGGCACACGGGCCTACCGCTGCTGGTTTTCGCCGCGTGGCCGCTACGAGGTCAAGCACATGCTGGCGGGTATGGAGCAACTGCTCAGCAGCGGCCGCATCGAAGCCATCGTCACCGCGCGCAGCGCACCCGCGTTGGCGGTGGTGGTGTCCGTACGCAGCCCTCTGCGGCAAGTCAGTCGCAAGGCACTGGCCGAGCTGTTCCTGGGCTTGCGCCACAGTCTGCAAGACGATCTGCCGGCTCTGCCGGTGATGAGCAACGGCCCCGAGCGTCAACAATTTTTTGCGTCGATACTCAAGCGAGAGCCCGCCCAGTTTCGAGCCTCCTGGGCGGCGCAACAGTTCGGAGGTCGCCGTAAAGCCCCCGCAGAATTGAGTTCGGCCGAAACCACCAAGCTCTTCTTGCAGCGTCACGCGGAAGCCGTGGGTTTTTTGCCCCTGGCCCTGGTGGACCCGAGCCTGCGCATTGTCTACATGCCTTGAGAACCAGCCATGAGCACCCACACCCCTCCGCCGGCGCCCGGCCTCCAGGCCTCGGACCTGCAAGCCGCCCTGCCCCGAATCTTCGCGCCCTGGATCGTCGACATGGGTCTCGAGGTGCTGAGCTGCAGCCCTGGTGAAGTGAGCCTGCGCCTGCCGGTCAAGCCCGCGTTTGTCCATGTCGGCGGCGTGATGTGCGGCCAGGTGGCCATGGCCGCGGCCGATACGGCCATGGTGCTGGCCATGATGACCGAGCTGGGTGAATTCAAACCCATGACCACCGTGCAGTTGCAAACCAGTTTTTTGCGTCCGATCTCGGGGCCCTTCTGCCTGATTCGCGCCACGGTGCTGCGACGGGGCAAGAGCCTGGCTTTTGGCAGCATCGACATCCTCAACCCCGATGAACGCCTGGCCGCCCAGGCCACCACCACCTACGCCCTGCTATGAAGGACGCGGCACACCACGGCTGGCGACCATCGGTGCTGTCGGCCCTGCTGCTGGCCGCGGGCGCCATGGCTGTGCGTGCCGAACCCGAGCCTATGCCGAACGCGGAAATCGGCGCCGCACCGGCCGCCGGCGACCTGGCCGAATGGGTCAAGCTCGATGGTTTCGGCACCCTGGGCGCCTACCGCTCCAACGACGCCGTGGCCAGCATGCGGCCCGATGCGCGCAATGCCAATGCCTCGCTGCGCGACTGGCGCTTCGACGGCGACAGCCAGCTCTCCGGGCAGCTCACCCTCAACCCCAACGGGCCGCTGCGCCTGGTGTGGCAGGTGCTGGCCAAGGACGATATCGTGCTGCGTTTCCGGCCCCGCACCGAATGGCTCTACCTCGGCTGGGAGACCTCGACCCCGCTGAGCCTGCGGGCCGGTCGCCTGGCACTGCCGGTGTTCATGTTGTCTGAGACCCGCAATGTGGCCTACGCCCTGACCAATGTGCGGCCATACAGCTCGCTCTACCACCTCAACCCCATCACCAAGGTCGATGGCCTGGGCGCCATCTGGCGCCACACCTTGGGTCCGGGCGAGCTGAGCCTGGACGCGGTCCACGGCCGCGCCAAAGTGGACCTGACCACCGGACGCATCAAGGCTCGCGCCATCACGGCCCTGGCAGCCCAATGGCGCCAAGGGCACTGGAGCTTGCGCCTGGGGCGCTCGGAGTATCAGATCGACGCCCAGCTGCCCGCCACCTTGGCCCAGTTGCAAGTGCTGGCCTCGGGCGCCACAGGCTGCGCCAACTGCGCCAGCGTCCTGAGTGCCCGAGCGCCGGCTCAGGTGCGCGCAGTCATCGATACCGGGGGGTTCAATCTGGAGCAAGGTGCCTGGACCCTGAGTGCCGAATGGATGCGGCGCCGCTCCGACTCCATCCTGGTGGCCGACGCCAATGCCTGGTATGCCCAGCTGTCTCGCCGCATGGGCGCCTTCACGCCTTTCCTAGGCATTGGCCAGACCCGCTTCATCGAGGCAGCGTTGGGATTTCAGAGCGCTGCCGGAACGCCGCCGGCCGCGCAGGCGGCCAACGCTGCCTTTGATCGCTTCCTGCAAAGCGCCAACGGACGGCGCAGCTGGCAGGCCGGCCTGCGCTGGGACTTTGCAGAGAACCTGGCACTCAAGCTCCACCATGAATGGCTGAAGAACACCCAGGAGATCCGCCTGGGCCAGACCGGCAGCGTGAGCTACCCGGCGCCTCCGCCCATCGGCAGCTACCGCGGCCCAAGCTGGGACGGCCAGTTGCGCGTGCTCAGCCTGAATCTGGATTTTGTGTTCTGAGGTGAAGCACCCATGAACGCACGCGCCCGCCCCTGCACCTGCGCCAGCCTGCGGCTCCGCCCGGTGCCGGGCCGGGCCGGACGTGCCTGCCTGCCAGCTTTGCTGCTGGCGGCCTCGGCGATGCTGGCGACACCGGCCCTGGCCCAGCCGTCGGTTCAGACGCCGCTTCAAACGCTGGCTTCGGCGCCCGCCAGATCGGAGGCCGGCAAAGCACTCCGAGTCTCGGCCGTGCAGTCGTGGTCGGCGCCCTATGCCTTTTACCGCGATGGGGCACTGGTGGCAGGCATCAACCACGACATCGTCCACACCCTGGCCGAGCAACTGGGTCTGACGGTGCAAACCCAGGTACTGCCGCGCACCCGGGTCGACGCGGCGGTGCTGGCCGGTGATGTGGATCTGCGTTGCCACCTGAGCCGCGACTGGGTGCGCAACCCCGAGGCTTACCACTGGGGTCCGCCGCTGTTCGAACTGGCCACGGTGCTGGCCGGTCATGAATCGGCTGTGCCCATCACAGCACTCGATCAGCTGCACCGCGGCCAGACCATCGGCACGGTGCTGGGCTTTGTCTACCCCGGGCTGGAGGAGCGCTTCAATGATGGGCGGCTGCGCCGGGACGACACCTTTGCCGTCGATCGCAATCTGCAAAAGCTCAAGCTGATCCGCTCGCCCTACATCGTGTCCGACACGCGCGAGATCGAATGGCATATGCGCAACACCCCCGGCCACCAGTTCGCCAACTGGCGGCTTCCCATCACGCGCACCGAGTTCCGCTGCGCCGTGCCGCGCAACGGCCGGCTTGATGCCGCCATGCTGCTGGCCGGACTGGAGCGGCTGCAGGCCAGCGGTCGCATCGAGCAGATCATCAGGAACTACAGCCCGCCCCAGCCGGTGCTGGTGATGTCGGCCCAGAGTTCGGTCAAGCTGCTGAGCCAGCAGCAGGTGGCGGCCTTGTTCCTGGGCGAAACACTGGAACTGCCCGGCGGCGGCCGGCCGGTGCTGGGCAGCCAGAGCGGTGAGCTCAAACACGAGTTCTACAACCGGGTGCTTGAGAAGGATGCGGCCCAGGTCAAAGCCATCTGGTCACGCATGACCTTCAGCGGCCGTGGCCGCGCGCCGCGCGAGTTCGGGCAGAGCGCAGCGCTGCGCGCCTGGTTGTTGAACACACCCAATGCCCTGGCCTTCATGGACAGCAGCGGCCTGGATCCCTCGCTCAAAATCGTCTACATGCCGCCGGTCAGCCCACCCTGAACGCTGCGCAGCGCCCTGAAGCGATCCGCCTGAGCCACAATCGCGCCCCACAATCGCGCCCCACAATCGCGCCCCGCCATCGCTTGCCTGCCGACTGCCCATGCCGCTCGACTACCGCACCGCCTTTGACCTCGCCCCCATGGGCCTGGTGCTGTCGGCGCAGCGCCTGATCCAGGACTGCAACCAGCAACTGCTGGCCATGTTCCAGGCGCGGCGCGAGGATCTGGTCGGCCAGAGCCTGGAGATCCTCTACCCCAGCGTGGTCGAGTTCGAACGCACCGGCGAGCGCATCATCGCCAGCCTCGACGCCCAGGGCTGCTATGCCGACGACCGCCTGATGCGCCGCCTCGGCAACGGCCAGCTGTTCTGGTGCCATGTCTCGGGCCGCGCGCTCAAGCCCAGCGATCCGCATGCGGAAGGCATCTGGAGCTTTGTCGACCTCTCGCCGCACCGCCGCCTCAAGGCCGAGCTGACCCCGCGCGAGCGCGAAATCGCCGCCCTGCTGATCGAGGGCCTGACCAGCAAGCTGATCGGCCGCCGCCTGGCCATCAGCCCGCGCACGGTGGACGTCTACCGCGCCCGGCTGATGAAGAAATACGGCGCCGCCTCCACGCCCGACCTGATCCACAAACTGCTGGTGGTCTGAGCCGGCTGCTCTCTTCTTTTCTCCTGCGACATGCCTCCCATGAACCACGCCCCAGTGAACAGCATCTTCGACACCGAGTTCACCGAGCGCCTGTGCGAGATGTTCGAGCGCCAGATCTGCTTCAACCAGGTTCTGGGCCTGCAGATCGAATCGCTGACCGCCGATGCCGCCAGCGCCCGCCTGCAGATGCGGCCCGAGCTGATCGGCCATTTCACGCACCAGCGCCTGCACGGCGGCGTCATCAGTGCCACGCTCGATGCCATGGGCGGCCTGGCCGTGATGGCAGCCATCGGCGCGCGGCACCTCGATGAGAGCGCTGAGGCGCGCCTGCAGCGCTTTGGCAAGCTGGGCACCATCGACCTGCGCATCGACTACCTGCGCCCGGGCAACGGGCCCGCCTTTCGCGCCACCGCCCAGGTGCTGCGCCTGGGCAGCCGGGTGGCCTCCACCCGCATGGAGTTCTTCGATGCTGAAGGCCGCCTGATCAGCTGCGGCGCCGGCGCCTACATCGTGTCCTGAGACGGCTCGGACCGGGCTGCTTCGCGCCGCGCCAGGCGCAGCAGCAGCAAGGACGCGGCCACGCAGCAGACGCCGCCCAGGCCCATGATCCAGCGTGTGGACAGCAGGGCCAGGCCGCCGCCGATCAGCGCCATCAAGACATTTGACAGGCAGAACACCGTGGACAGCAGGCCCATCACCCGGCCCTGGCCATGGCCGGCAAAACGCTCGGACATCCAGGCCGGCAGCACCGCGTTGTAAAGCGCCAGCGGCAAGCCCAGGCCGACGATGGCCGCCAGGCCCAGCGGCCCGGGCAGCAGCACCAGGCTGCTCAGGCCCAGGGCGGCACACAGCGCCAGCAGGGCCGCCCGCCGCAGCGGCCGGCGGCTGGCCGGCAGGCGGCCGGCCACCACACTGGCCGTGGTCATGGCTGCACATTGCGCCGCCGTCACCCAGGCGATGCCAGCGCTGCCCAAGCCCATGTTCTCCAGCATCCACAGCGGCGCGAACTCGTACAGCGCGTTGACGCCCAGGCAGTACATCAGCTGCAGCGCAAACAAGGCCGCCAGCACCGGGTCGGCACGCAAGAGCCCCAACACCTGCTGCTCGCGCAGCTGGCGCCAGAAACCCGAGAAACCCGGCTGAGGGGCGCTGCCGGCCGCTGGAGTCGGCCGCCAATCGGGCACCCAGAGCGTCAGCACCAGCAGGCAGGGCAGCATGGCCAGGCCGGCCAGCAAGAACGGCACGCTCTCGCCCAGCGGTAGGGTCAGGCCACCGACCAGGGGGCCCAGCAGCCAGCCCATGTAGAGGCAGGCATTGAGCCAGGCAAAAGCCTGGGTGCGGTCGATCTGCTCATGCATATCGGCCAGCAGAGCGCGCGCCACCGCCACATTGCCCTCGGTCAGGCCGGTGATGAAGCGCGCCAACACAAACAGCAGGTACCAGCGCTGGCCGAGGGCAAAGGCCGTGAGCCCGTAGCTGAGCAAGGTGGCGGTGATGGTCACGGCCAGCACGCGGCGCCGGCCATGGCGATCGGACAGCGGGCCGATGAAGAGATTGCCGATCAGGATGCCGAGCGGGTTGGCCGCCAGCGCCAGCCCCATCAGCAGGCGCGGGTCCAGGCCGGCGAAATGGGTGAAGTCATCGACCGGCCCGCCGACAAAGATCGGCGCCAGGATGGGATAGGGCAAGGCCATGCCCACCGTGCTCATCAAGGACAGGGCGCAGATGGCCAGCAGCACCCAGCTGGGGTGGCGGATGGCGGGCGCGGCGGTAGCTGGACTCATCGGGGACAGGGCATGAAAAGAATGTGTTCGCCATGCAAAACAAGACGGCCGCCATCATGGCAGCTTGGCTGCATGAGAAGCCGCTTGCAGGGCACAATCGCGACGCCTTTCGCCCCGCCCTTCAAAGCCTGTCCACCCTCCTCTTCTCAGCTCATGCGCATCAAAGACTGCAACTGGTCCATGGTCGAGCGCTACCTGCGCCAGGACGACCGCGCCGTGCTGCCCCTGGGCAGCGTCGAGCAGCACGCGTTTCTGTCCCTGGCCGTGGATGCCATCCTGGCCGAAGAGGTGGCGGCGGCGGCAGCCGAACCGCTGGGTGTGCCTGTTTTTCCGGCCCAGGCCTACGGCGTCACACCCACTTACATGGCCTACCCTGGCACCATGAGCTTGCGCCTGGAGACCTTGCTGCAGGTCTTGCGCGACCTGATCGGCTCGCTGCACCAGCATGGTTTTCGCCGCATCGTCATCGTCAACGGCCATGGCGGTAACTACGGCGCCTCCGCGCTCTTGCAGGCCTTGGGCGCCGAGCTGCCGGGCATCCAGCTCAAATGGCACAACTGGTGGGCGGCACCGTGCACCATGGCTTTTGTGCGCGAGCACGACCCGCAGGCCTCGCACGCCAGCTGGACGGAGAATTTCGAGGGCCTGACCCGCCTGCCCGGCGTCGCCCTGCCCGATGCACCCAAGCCCCTGGTCGACTACGCCCGCATGGCCTTGATGGACCCGGTCGCCAAGCGCGCCTACCTCGGCGATGGCTGCTACGGCGGCCACTACCAGCAGCCGCCCGAGGTGATGGAGCGGCTCTGGACCATCGCTGTGCAAGAAACCCGCGATATCCTCGATGGTCCCTGGCTGGACTCCGCGTCCGCCCGCCTTCCCTGAAGCCCTGACAACATGCCGTTTCGCCCCGTTTCCCTGCCTGCGCTGGATCCACATTCCTCGGGTCGCCTGTGGCTGCAATCCATGCCCGGCCGCCTCGAATCCTGGCCCGCCTTCCTCGACGAAGCGCGATTGCGCCAGCTGCATCTGGTGGTCTGCCTGAACCCGCTCGAAGAGGTAGCCCAGCTCTCGCCCGGCTACCACAAGGCAATCGCCGAGGGGCGGCTGCCCTTCCGCTGGCAACACCTGCCCATGCGCGACTTCGGCCTCGGTGCCGACCCGCAGGCCTTCCGCCAGGGTGTGGAGCAGATCGCCCACAGCCTGGTGCTGGGCGAGCAGGTGCTGCTGCATTGCGCCGCCGGCATCGGCCGCACCGGCACCGTGGCCGCCTGTGTGCTGAAAAGCCTGGGCCTGCCGCGCGAGGCAGCCCTGGCCGCCGTGCGCGCGGCCGGCTCCAACCCGCAATCGGCCTTGCAGTCGGGCTGGGTGGACCAGTTCTGAAGGTGAAACCCCTGCCCGCCCTGAACCTGCTGGTTGAGCGCGAGGAGATCCTGCTGCTGAACAAGCCCAGCGGCCTGCTGTCCGTGCCCGGCCGCGGCGAGGACAAGCAGGACTGCGCCATCCACCGCGCCCAAGCCCGCTTTCCCGAGGCCCTGATCGTCCACCGCCTGGACATGGCCACCTCCGGCCTGCTGCTGCTGGCACGAGGCCCCGAGTGGCAGCGCAGCCTGAGCCAGGACTTTGCCGAGCGCCGCGTGCACAAGCGCTATATCGCGGTGGTGCGAGGCAGCCTGGCGGCGGGAGCGGACTGGCAGCTGATCGACCTGCCCCTGATCACCGACTGGCCAAATCGGCCGCGCCAGAAGGTCTGCTTCGAACAAGGCAAGCCCTCGCAGACCCGCTACCGCGTGCTCGGCCATGAGCTGCGCGAGGGCCAGGCCTGCACCCGTGTCGAGCTGGAGCCGATCACCGGCCGCACCCACCAGCTGCGCCTGCACATGCTGGCCCTGGGCCACCCCATCGTGGGCGATGCCTTGTACGCACCCGAGCACCCCGCACCTCGCCTGCTGCTGCACGCCTGCCACCTGAGACTGCCGGAACACGGCTGGTCCTTCGATTGCCCGCCGGAGTTTTGATGTCCTCAGCCTTGCCCGAATCACCTGGCGCCCGGCACTCGCCGGCCGCCGAGCGCAACAAACAACCCATCTTGGAGGCCTTGCAAGCCCTGCTGCCGCCCCGCGGCCGGGCGCTGGAGATCGCCAGCGGCAGTGGCCAGCACATCGCGCATTTCGCCGCCGGCCTGCCCGGCTGGCATTGGCTGGCCTCCGACCCATCGCCCGAGGCCCGCACCTCCATCGCCGCCTGGTGGCCGCAAGGGCCGGCGGCCCTGGCCCTCGATGTGCAGAACCCCGACTGGGGCCTGCCGGCCGAGCATCTGCCGCTGGACCTGATCCACTGCGCGAACATGCTGCACATCTCGCCCTGGGCCAGCAGCGCGGCGCTGTTCCGGGGCGCGTCCCGGCATCTGGCCGCGACCGGTCTGCTGACGGTTTACGGCCCTTTTGTCGTGCCGGGCGAGGCGACCGCGCCCAGCAATCTGGCCTTTGACGCCGATCTGCGCAGCCGCAACCCCGCCTGGGGCCTGCGCAGCCTGGATGCGGTGCAGGCCTGCGCGCAAGAGGCCGGCCTGCGGCTGCGCCAGCGCCTGAGCCTGCCGGCCAACAATCTGCTGCTGGTGTGGGAACGCCAGCCCTGACCCACGATTAGCGCAGGAGAACCCATGAGTGCCACTCACGAACTTTTCATCATCACCGGCGCCTCACGCGGCATGGGCGAAGCCATCGCTCAGCAACTGCTGGCGCCCGAGCATCAGCTGATCGGCATCTCGCGCGGCCGCAGTGAGGCCTTGCAGCGTGAGGCCGACACGCGCGGCCTGGCGCTGGAGCAATGGCAGGCCGATCTGGCCGAGCCCTTGGCGGCCGCCGAGCGCCTGGCGGCCTGGCTGGCGCAGCAAGACCTGAGCCGATTCCGCCGCGCCACCTTGATCAACAACGCCGGCGTGGTCAGCACGCCCGGCCCGGTGGATGGCGTGCCGCTGGCCGAACTGTCCATGGCCTTGCGCGTGGGCCTGGAGTCCTGTCTGCTGCTCAGCAGTGCCTTCCTGAGCGGCACGGCCGCGCTGGGGTCCAAACGGCGCATCCTCAACATCTCCTCCGGCCTGGGTCGCCGCGCCATGGCCGGCAGCGCGCCCTACTGCGCCGCCAAGGCCGGCATGGACAACCTTTCGCGCGCCATGGCCCTGGACGAAGCCGCCAAGCCCGCCGGCCAGGGCGCCGTCATCGTCTCGCTGGCACCCGGCATCATCGACACCGAGATGCAGCTGCAGCTGCGCAGCGCCGACCCGGCCAAGTTTCCGAACCGCCAGGTCTTTGCCGATTTCAAGAGCGGCGGCCAGCTGATGAGCCCGGCCGAAGCGGCGGGCAAGGTGCTGCGCTTCCTGGCCTCCGCAGGTTTCGGCAACACCGTGCTGGCCGACGTTCGCGAGTCTTGAAATCCCCCGCGCCTCCCCCATCTGCCACTCTGGTCACGTCTGACCTTCAAGGAGTTTTTGTGAAACGTGCTTTGTTGTCTGCCCTGATTGCCCTGAGCGCCGTCTCGGTTCTGAGCCTGGCCTCCTTCGACGCCGAGGCCAAGCGCCTCGGTGGCGGTGGATCGGCAGGCATGAAACGGGCCGTGCCCCAGCAAAACCATGATGCGGCCAAGAGCGCCCCCGGCGCGCCGGCCCAAGGCCAGCAGGCCACGCCCTCACCCCAGCAAGCCGCGCCGGCAACCCCTGCAGCTCAGCCGGCCGCCGCTGCCGCGGCGCCCAAGCGCAGCTGGATGGGTCCGATTGCCGGCCTGGCCGCCGGCCTGGGCATCGCCGCCCTGGCCAGCCACTTCGGCATGGGTGGCGCCCTGGCCAACATCATGACCATGGTGCTGATTGGCGGCGCTGCGCTGCTCCTGATCACCTTCCTGATGCGCCGCTTCGCCGGCAACAAGAACGCCCAGGCTGGCGGCCTGCAATACGCCGCGGCCGGCCCGGCGTCTTACCCGGCTAACTCCCCAGCCGCACAACCGGCCCAGCCCGCCCCGGCACTGCAGCCGCAGGCCTTCCAGCCGGCACAACCCGCAGCCGCCAGTGCCGCGCCGGTCGCGGCCGGCCCGAGCGCTGAAGACGCCGCCTTCGAGCAAATCGCCAAACGCGTCTTCATCCGCCTGCAAGCGGCCAACGATGCCGGTGACCAGGCCGATCTGCGCCGCTTCACCACGCCCGAGATGTACGGTGCCGTGCAACAAGAGCTGCTGGACCGCAAGGGCGCGACCCAACGCACCGATGTGCTGCAGCTGGACGCCCGCGTGATCGAACGCACCCAGGAAAACGGCCAGCAAATCGTCAGCGTGCGTTTCTGGGGCCTGATCCGTGAGCAGAGCGAGGCCGCGGCGGAGAACTTCGATGAAGTCTGGCATCTGGTGCGCCCGCTGGACGAAAGCCGCGAATGGGCGATTGCCGGCATCCAGGCAACCGCATAAGTCAGAGCGCCCCTAAAAAAGCAAAGGCCCGCAGCTGCGGGCCTTTTTCATGGGGGCAACAGCTTCAGACGTTGCGCCCGCTGCGGGCCACCGCCTCGTAGGCGCGCAACTCGGCGAGGTTCTGACGCCGGCTGGCCTCGCTGCTGCTCTCGGCCGTGCTGGCGGCCTTGCCGTCCAGGGTCGGGTAAGCGAAATCGTAAATCTTGCGCTCCATCACATCGATGGTGCCGTCCTGGTTGGCATCGGCATCTTCGAACTGGGAGCTGCTCAAACCTTGGTCGGTCGGCGCATTGCTGCTGATCTGCACGGCGGCGGGGGCGCTGCGGGTGGCAGATTGAGCCGCCGGTGGCGGCGAATCGGGCGGCAGGCTGATGGGCGCGTCGTTGCGATCGGTCGAGGCCTCCACAGGCCGCTGCTTGCGGCCTGTGGGATCACCACCGGATGTGCTCGGCGGCAGCGGGCCTGGGGCCGGCTCGGGCCGCACGGGCGCCGACTGGGCGCGACGCGCACCTTCGCTGGAAATCTCCACCACGGCCGATTCAGGCTCGGCAGGCAGCGGTGCCTGCTTGACCGGCACGGCCTTGCGCGTCTGCACCTCGGCGCTGCTGCTGGTGTTGGCACTGAAACGAACCGGCGCGACGATGGAGGCGCTGGCGGCTTCGTTGTGACTGGCGACGTTGTTGATCATGGCAAACCTCCACGAGAGAGACTTTGCAGGGCTGGCCCACAAACAGCGGGGGCGGCATCACACCGCAAAACCACTGGCCGACCAGTACATGGATTGGATTTCGACCAATCCATCACGCAACTTGAATACTTCCACTTTAATGCGTGAGCGGAGGTCTTGCCCAATCATCTCGCCGTGCCGACAAGGCAATCGCCGAAATCAAGCCCAAAACACCAGCCAAACCCGCGCTAGAACTGCGGCAGGCGCCTGTCAGCCGACCAAATTGGCCAGGGTCAGCAAGGCCAGCAGCAGCATCCACAAGACCACCGAGCGCCAGATCAGACCGACCACGCTTTGCAGATGGCCCAGCTGGGCCGGCTGCCCGGGCGTGCTGCCCTCGGCGCGGGTGGCGTCGGCATCCACGCCGGCTTCGAAAGTCTTGCTGCGATCGGGCGTCACGCCCGGTGCGGCCACGCCGCCCAGCTGCAAGCCCAGTGCGCCGGCGGCCGAGGCCAGGATGATGCCTTCGTTGGGATGCAGCCACAGCCCGGCATCGCGGCGCCAGCCATTCACCGCCTCTTCGAAATTGCCGACGATGGTGAAGCCGGTGGCGGTGAAACGTGCCGGCAGGTAATCGATCCAACCGAACAGGCGGCGCGAGAGCAGCATCAGGCGTTCATTGGTCGGCGCATCCAGCGTGCGGCTCTTGAAGGCCCAGTAGCGGCTGGCGAATTCGGCCATGCGGTACAGCACCGCACCGGCCGGGCCCAGCCCGACCGTGGACAGCACGACGAACCAGAAGAACACGCCAAACACATGGCGATGCGCGGCCAGCAGCGAGTGCTCGATGGCATGGCGGACCAGCTCGGTGCGCGGCAATTCACTGGCGTCCAGGTGGCGCCATTCGGACAACAGGCGCCGGGCCTCGTTGTCATCGCCGCGCTCGAGCGCATCGCGAATGTCGGTGAAGTAATGGCTGAACTGGCGGAAGCCCAGAGTCAGGTAGAGCACCACCACATCGAGGGCCAGCGCCAGGATGACGCTGAAATGGTGCACGGCCAGGTAGATCGCGGTGGTCAGCAGGGCCGGCCCCAGGGCGGTGATGGACCAGACCACGGTGGCGTGGTGCTCGTCGCCGGCATCGAAGTTGCGACCGGTCCAGCGCACCCAGGCGATCACGCCTTGATGGATGCCATTGCCGTGGCGGAGAGGTTTGAGCTGTTCACACAGCAATGCCAGGAGGACCGCGAAGAAGTTCATGGGCCGGGATGATAGCGGGCGCCACCGCTCAGGCTGAGAGGAAGCGGTAGAAGTTGCGCAAGATCGCGGCGGTGGCGCCCCAGATGAAGTCATCGCGCTCACCGGCCTGCCCGCCCCAGGGCATGGACAGGAACTGGCGCTGCCCGCCGGCGTAGACGAACACATGCCGGCGATGGTGCGCCGGCGTCATCAGAAACTGCAGCGGCACCTCGAACACCTCGGCCACTTCGCCGGGGTCCAGACGCAGATCAAAACCGGGCTGCACCAAGGCCACCACGGGCGTCACCTTAAAAGAAGTGACCGTGGTGTAGATCGGCAAACTGCCCAGCACCTCGATGTGAGCGCTGAGCAGCCCGATCTCCTCCTCGGCTTCGCGCAGGGCGGTGGCCTCCGGACCGGCATCGTCGGGCTCGGTCTTGCCGCCCGGCAGGCTGATCTGGCCGGCGTGGTGGCGCAGATGGTCGGTGCGCCGCGTCAACAGCAACTGCAAACCGTCCGGGCGCTCGACCAGAGGCAGAAGCACGGCCGCCGCCGCTGGGCTGCGCTCGGCGAAACCCGGGGCGCCCCCATCTCCGGCAAGCTCCGGCTGCCACGTCGGCGGTGAGGCAAAGCGCTGACGCAAGGCTCCGGCCTGAAGGCGCAAGGGTTCGACGGGTGGCAGGTGGGCATCCACGCCGCTGACTGGCACGGCGCGGGGGTCAAGAATCGGAGGTCGGCTCATGGGCGGCAAGCATAGCTTTGGCAGCACCCCGCCCCAGGGTGCAGCTCGCTCGTGGCTGAGCCGATGGGGCATAAAAAAAGCCGCCCGAAGGCGGCTTTCTCGCAGGGAAACCTGGCAAGCGCCAGATCAGCCCAACTTTTCCTTGATACGAGCCGACTTGCCCGAACGATCGCGCAGGTAGTACAGCTTGGCACGGCGCACATCGCCGCGGCGCTTCACTTCGATCGAAGCGATCAGCGGGCTGTACAGCTGGAACGTACGCTCCACGCCTTCACCGTTGGAGATCTTGCGCACGATGAAGCCGGAATTCAGGCCGCGGTTGCGCTTGGCAATCACGACGCCTTCGAATGCCTGCACGCGCTTGCGGGTGCCTTCAACGACATTGACGCTGACGATCACGGTGTCGCCAGGGGCGAACGACGGAAAGTTCTTGTTCAGGCGAGCAATTTCTTCTTGCTCAAGGGTTTGGATCAAGTCCATGAGGTTCTCCAAATGATCGTGGCGGCGACGATGCTCGGACACGTCACTCGACGCACCAAGACTGCTGAAATAGCGCCGATGAAAACAGGTCTTGCAACCTGGGCTTCACGGCTGTGTGAGGGTTTTTCTGCTGGCCAAGGCAAGCAGCTCTACCCCCGTTCGACCCGCCAGAGGATCGGACAGCCCGCCATTATAGCCCGCTTAGCGCCGATTCACCAAGGGCCAGCCCGCTTGAGCCGCTCAAGATGACTGCCGCCATGGCGCCACTGGGCCACGCCGACGCCCTCCCCGAAGCCGCGGCTCAGCGTCCTTCTGCAGGCAGCTGCGCCAGAAAGCGCTCGTCCGCCTTGCTCAGACGGCCTGCAGCACGCGCAGCCAGGATCAAATCGGGGCGGCGGCGCTGGGTCAGCTCCAGCGAGCGCTCGCGGCGCCAGCGCGCGATCTGGGCATGGTGGCCGGACATCAGCACCGCCGGCACCGGCAGGTCTTCGGTCTGGCCCGGCAAGCCGGTCAGGACCTCGGGGCGGCTGTAGTGCGGGCAATCGAGCAGGCCATCGGAAAAACTGTCCTGCACATGCGACTGGGCATCGCCCAGCACGCCGTCCTGCAGGCGCGCGACGGCGTCGAGCAAGGCCAGGGCGGGCAACTCACCGCCCGAAAGCACGAAATCGCCGAGGCTGATTTCCAGCGTGACATGGCGATCGAGAAAACGCTGATCCATGCCTTCGTAGCGACCGCACAGCAGCACGGCACCGGGCCCACGCGCCAGCTCCTGCACCAGGGCCTGATCCATGCGCCGGCCGGTGGGGCTGAAATGAATGATGGCAGGCGGCGTGTCGGCCGCGCCATCCGCCAGCGCCTCCATCCGCGCCGCCTTGGCCGCGGCCAGCGCACGTTCGAGCGGCTCCGCCAGCATCACCATGCCTGGGCCACCGCCAAAAGGACGATCGTCAACACGGCGGTAGTTGTCGCTCGCGAAATCGCGCAGCTGCCAGAGATGGACATCGACCTGGCGGCTCTCGAAAGCGCGCCGCGTCACCCCCTGGCTCATATGCGGGCCAAAGAGCTCGGGAAACAGGGTCAGGATGTCAAAGCGCATGAGGAAGGGTGCGCAAAGGAAGACGGTGGCCGGGAGGAAAACCGAGGCACAAAGCAGGCGGCTGAAGCATCACAGCGCGCCGCCTGGGCTCAGTAGTCCAGACCCCAGTCCACGGTGATGATGCGCTGCTCCAGATCGACATCGTCCACGTAGGCGGAAACGAAGGGAAGCAGGCGCTCTTGATCCGACTTGATCGGCGCGCTCAGGCCGGGCGGTGCAATGCGCAGCACGCTGTGCGGGCCGGCATCGATCAGACCCAGCACCTCGCCCAGGGTTTCGCCCTGGCGATTGACCACCGACAGGCCGATCAGGTCGACCCAGTAGTACTCATCCGGGTCCGCCGCCGGGAAGGCCGAGCGGGAGATGAAGATGCGGGCGCCGCGCAAGGCTTCGGCCGCATTGCGATCCGCGCAGTCCTGGGCGTTGGCCACCAGGCCCTCGCCATGTTCGCGGATCGAGAGAATCTTGAGCAGGCGGGGCAAAGGCTTGTTGACCTTGACCACCGCCGGCGCGTTGCCCTCGGGCGCACGGAGGAACCAGCGCCGCGAGGAGAACAGTGCCTGGGCATCGCTGGAATAGGCCTGCACCTTGAACCAGCCTTTGACACCCCAGGCGTCCAGAATGCACCCGACTTCCACCGCGTCCTCAGGCCAGGCCAGCTCTTCGGAGCCGGTGCTGGCAGGAGCGCGCGAATCGGAGGCGGGTGTTCTCGACATTTAGACCGCGGCCTTCTTGGCTTCGGTCACCAGACGCTCGACGGTCGGCGACAGTTGGGCGCCCACGCCGGTCCAGTAGCTGACGCGGTCCAGCGCCACGCGCAGGGACTCAGCAGCACCCGAAGCGACCGGGTTATAGAAGCCGACCTTCTCGATGAAGCGGCCGTCACGGCGCTGGCGGCTGTTGGCCACGACGATGTTGTAGAAGGGGCGCTTCTTGGAGCCGCCGCGAGCCAGACGAATAACAACCATGATGTTTCCTATGAATCTATTGCATCCATCGCACCAGGAGACACTCAGGGCGAGTAGATCGGGGTGGCCTCGGGCTACATCAAACACCAGCCTTGCCTCGCACCCTGAGCACACCCCGTAGGAATGCACTGCACAATGCGCTGCCAGCTTTGCTGCTGAACACCTTCTGCCGTGACTGGCCCTGTAGATACGCCGCACCGACCGCCTTCGCGAACGCCCCGCGGTGATGAACACCACCCAAGCGCACGCTCCACCAAACCAGTTCGACCAAGGCCAAAACCCAGCATTATAAACTCGGCGCCAAGGATCAACAGAGATATGAGCACAGAAAAAAACACGAATCCCGCCAGCGCGACCCTGCTGCGCCCCAGCACCGACGCCGACATCCCCGCCATTCAGGCCATTTACGCCCATGCTGTGGCGCACGGCACCGGCACGTTTGAGACCGAGATCCCCGACACAGCCGAAATGAGCCGCCGCCGCGCCGAGGTGCTGAGCCGCGGCCTGCCCTGGCTGGTGGCCGAGCGCGAAGGCCAGATCCTGGGCTATGCCTACGCCAACTATTTCCGCCCGCGCATGGCCTACCGCTTCTGCCTGGAGGACTCGATTTACCTGCACCCGGACAGCCAGGGCCAAGGCATCGGCCGCCTGCTGCTGGCCGAGCTGATGGCTCGCTGCGAGGCGCTGGGTGCGCGCCAGATGTTAGCCGTGATCGGCGATGCCGAGAACCAGGGCTCCATCGGCCTGCACCGGGCGCTGGGCTTTCAGGACACCGGGGTGCTGAAGAGCGCGGGCTGGAAATTCGGCCGCTGGCTGGACGTCATCCTGATGCAACGCCAGCTCGGCCTGGGCGACAACGGGAGCCCGGAATGAGCGAGCTGAAGCCGACCGACGCAAGCCCGAGCGGCGCGCACAAATCCAAGACCCTGGCCACCTGGTTGGCCCTGGTGCTGGGCAGCCTGGGCCTGCACCGCTTCTACCTCTACGGCTTCGGCGACCGCCTGGCCTGGCTGCACCCCTGGCCGACCCTGCTGGGCCTCTACGGCCTGCAGCGCATGGAATTGCTGGGCCAGGACGACCGCTTGAGCTGGGTGCTGATGCCCTTGCTGGGCCTGATGCTGGTCAATGCCATGATTTGCGGCATCGTCTACGGCCTGAGCTCGGACGAGAAATGGGATGCCGAGCACAACGGTGGCCGGGCCAGCCGACCCAGCGGCTGGGGTGCCGTCATCGGGGTGGTGGCTTGCGTCTTCCTTGGCGGCATTTCGCTGATGACCACCATCGCCTTCAGCGCCCAGCGCTATTTCGAAACCCAGGTCGAGGCAGCGCAGGAAATCAGCCAGGACCCAAGCAGCAGCAGCGGCAGCAGCCGCTGAGCGCCCATCAAACCGGCCCGATCAGGGGCCGCGGAAGATGAAATAAACCGCGCCCATCAAGCACAGACCGGCCCAGATGAAATCGGTCTTGAAGGGCTGGCCCATGTAGATCACCGAAAACGGCACGAAGACCGCCAAAGTGATCACCTCCTGCGTGATCTTGAGCTGGGCCAGACTGAAGCCGGCGCCGTAGCCGATGCGGTTGGCCGGCACCTGCAACAAGTACTCGAACAGGGCAATGCCCCAGCTCAGGAGTGCCGCGATCCACCAGGGCTTGGACGCCATGTTCTTGAGGTGGCCGTACCAGGCCACCGTCATGAAGAGATTCGACAGCAGCAGCAGACCCAGGGTCTGCCAACCCGCAAGACTGCTCAGCATGTGACGCCTTTCCGGTCGCTCAGGATCGGACCCAGGCATTCGATGAACTGACCCTGAACGCCCGCCAGATACGAATCCAAGCGCTGCAGGCCCGGCAGGCGCAGCTCGGGCGCCAGCTCGATCAAGGGCCGCAGGACAAACGCTCGCTGATGCAGGCGCGGGTGCGGCAAGCGCAGGCGCGGCAGATCCAGGTTCAGGCCGCCATGGCTGAGCACATCCAGATCCAAGGTGCGCGGTGCATTGACGAAAGGCCGCTCGCGGCCGTGGCGCAGCTCGATGGCCTGCAGCGCATCCAGCAATTCCAAGGGCGCCAGCCCGGTCTGCAGCCGAGCCACGGCATTGAGGAAATCCGGCCCGCCCGCCTCCACCGGCGCGCTGCGGTAGGCGCTGGACACGGCCAGCAACTGCGTATGCGGCAAGGCCGCCAACTCCGCCAGTGCGGCGTTCAACGTGGCCGCCAGATCCCCGAGATTGGCACCCAGACCGACGAAAACCTCAGCGGCTGAGCCCTGCACACCCGCAGTGGCCAAGGACTCAGGCCCCACCGCCCGAACCACCCTCACCACCCGAACCGCCCTCGCCGCCCGATGCCGTCGCTCCGCCCTCACCGGCGCCGCGCTGCGAGGCCGGCTTGCGGCGGCGACGGCGCTTCTTGGCCGGCGCCTTGCCCTCGGACAAGGCCTCGGCCACATCATCGGGCGCGCCCACCGGGCCTATGCCCTCCTTGCGCGGCAGCTGATGGGTCTTGGCAGCGCGGCGCTGCTGCTTCTCCAGCTCGCGCACGTCTTCCAGCAGGGCTTCGCGCTCGTCGTCGCTGCCCAGGGCAAAGTCTTCCCACCAATCGGCCAGGGCCGGCTCGATCTCGCCGGCATCGGCGCGCAGGCGCAGGAAGTCAAAGCCGGCGCGGTAGCGCGGCTGTTCGATCAAGGTGTAGACCCCGCTGCCGCTGCGGCGCTCGAAGCGCGGCTGCATCATCCAGATCTCGCGCATATCGGTGGCCAGCTTGCCGCGGCCCGAAATATCGCCGATGCGGGCGTCGAAGACCGTGTCGATGGCCTGCTGCAAGGCCGGCACCACCGGCTCGCCGGCTTCGCGCAGGCGATTCCAGCGTTCCAGCACCTCGAACCACAACATGCAGGCCAGCATGAAGCTGGGCGAGACACCACGGCCTTCGCGTACGCGCAGGTCGGTATCCTCAAATGCCATGCGCACAAAATCGCCGCGCATGCCGGCCGGCAGCTCGCCCGATTCGGTCAGCATGGCATCCAGCACCGGGAACACCCCGCGCGCCAGACCCAGCTTGCGCAGCGACTCCAGGCTGGCCAGGGAGTGGCCGGTCTGCAGCAGCTTGATCATCTCGTCGAACATGCGCGAAATCGGCACATTGCTGAGCAAAGCCGCGCTGGCCTGGATGGGCGCACGGGTCTTGGGTTCAAGCTCGAAGCCCAGCTTGGCGGCAAAACGCACGGCACGGATGATGCGCACCGGGTCTTCACGGTAGCGGGCTTCCGGGTCGCCAATCATGCGCAGCACGCGCTGCTTCGCATCGGCCAGGCCGCCGTGGTAATCCACCACCAGTTGACGCTGCGGGTCGTAGTAGAGGGCGTTGACGGTGAAGTCGCGGCGGGCGGCATCCTCGATCTGCGGACCCCAGACGTTGTCGCGCAGCACGCGGCCTTCGGCGTCCACCACATGGCTTTTGCCGGCCAGTTCGGCCTTGGAGGTTTTCTCGTTGCCGCTCACTTGCTCGGCCGATTCCTGGCCCAGCAGGGCGCGGAAGGTCGACACCTCGATCACCTCATGTTCACGGCCCCGGCCGTAGACCACATGGACGATGCGAAAGCGCCGGCCGATGATGAAGGCACGGCGGAACAAGCCCTTGACCTGCTCGGGCGTGGCATTGGTCGCCACATCGAAATCCTTGGGCCGCATGCCCAGCAGCAGGTCGCGCACCGCGCCGCCGACGATATAGGCCTCGAAGCCCGCATTGGCCAGGGTCTCGACCACGCGCACCGCGCGTTCGTCGAGCAGGCTGGGGTCGATGCCGTGATCCTCAACGCCCACCTCGACCCGCTTGCCGAGCGAGCCATGGCCGGTCTTCGCTTCCTTGGGTGCCTTGGCGGCCTTGCCGGCGGAGGGCTTGCCCAGCAGCTTGTCTATGAATTTTTTGATCATGCGAACAGATTCAGTTGGGGCCAGCCGCGGGCGGACGCGATGTCCGCCAGGGCCGGCGTCGGGTTGGTGGCCACCGGGTGGCTGACCAGCTCCAGAAGCGGCAAATCGTTGATCGAGTCGCTGTAGAAGTTCACGCGCTCGAAGTCCTGCCATTGTCGTCCCAAGCCCGCCAGCCATTGCTGGACGCGCTCGATCTTGCCGGCCTGGAAGGACGGCACGCCGTCGATCCGCCCGGTGCACTGGCCCTGCCCGTCGCGCTCCAGGCGCACGGCGATCAGGTGGGGCACGCCAAAAGCCGCAGCAATCGGCGCCGTGACGAACTCGTTGGTGGCGGTGACGATGGCCAGCAAGTCACCAGCGTCGGCATGCCGCTGCACCAGCGCCCGCGCATTGTCACCGATCAAGGGCGCCATCACCTCGGCCATGAAGCGCTCACGCGCAGCCAGGGCCTCGGCCGTTGGGCGGCGCCGCCAGACCGAGGTGGCAAACTCGATGTAGGCATTCAGATCCAGGCAGCCGGCCTGGTACTGGGCATAGAACTCGTCGTTGCGCGCCTGCCATTCGGCGCCATCGGCCCAGCCAATCTGGACCATGAAGCTGCCGAAGGCATGGTCAGAGTCGTTCGGGATCAGGGTGCCGTCGAGATCAAACAGGGTCAGGGCTTGCGGGGCGGGCGCATTCATCCGGCCATTCCTTCATCGGCCAGCATCTGGCGCAGCAGGGGCACCGTGACCGCGCGCTTGGCGGCCAGGGCAAATTCATCGAGACGATCGAGCAAGCGCATCAGGTGCTTGAGATCACGGGCAAAGCGGGTCAACAAATAATCGATCACCTCATCGGCCAGCAAAATGCCACGCCGGTCGGCCTCGCGGCGCAGGGCCGCGCGCATCTCCTGCTCGCTCAGCGGTTGCAAGGCAAAGGTGGGGCCCCAGCCGAGGCGGGTGCGCAGGTCCTCGCGCAAATCCAGATCGACCGGCGGCGCGCTGCCGCTGGCCACCACGGCCAGGCCATGGGTGGCCGCCTCGACAAACAGGGCAAAAGCGGCATGCTGCTGGCCCGCATCGAAGCGCTCGCAATCGTCCATCAGCAAAAGGCTGGGCTGGCTGGGCAGCTCCCAGGGCAGCGGCGTGTCGGCGTCATACCAGCCGACCTGGGCGCCCGCCTCCTGCCAGGCGTGGGCCAGGGCACGCAGCACATGGGTCTTGCCGCAGCCGGGCACACCCCAGAGGAAGACCGGCGGCGGCGCCACCGAACCGGTGCGCAGCGACTGCAGATGGGCCAATGCCGCGCTGTTGGCGCCGGGCAGGAAATTGTCAAAGGTGAACATCGGCGCGGGGCCGATGGCAAGCGGGATCTGCTTCAAAACCGGTTCATCTCCAAGACCACGTTCACCTCGTACCTCATGCACACCCCATGCGAGCTGGCAGCAAACGCCTGTGCCCTGCAAGCCAAAAATCTGTCAGCCCAAGCCAACAGCTTGCTCGCGGCGGCCCCGATTCTAAAGGCGTGCGCCGGCATGAAATTCATCGCCAGCCCTCAATGCAGCGCCGGGCCGCCTCGCTCGCGCAGACGCGCCAGCCGCTCCTGCAACATGGGGCCGTCGAGCGCCTTGGGCTCCTGGGCCAGGTAGGCCTCCAGATCCTCCGCCGCCGCCGGCCAATGGCCGAGTGACTCCAGCACCAGGCCACGATCCCGACGCTCGAGGGCCGAATGCGGCAGCAGGATCACCAGGCGCTGCTGCACCGCCAGCAAGCGGGTCCAGTCCTGGGCGGCACGGTGAATTTCTTTCAGATTGCGCAGCATGCGGGCCAGGATGTCGCGCGGCGGCGTGGGCTGCAGGAACAAATCCACCGGCAGATCCACCTCACCCTGCAGGCCGGTGCTGCCGCGAAAAGCCTGCAGCATTTCATCCAGCCGGCTGCGCGACAGCGATTGGCCGGTGAACGGGTCCAGGATGAGCTCGCCATTGCCCATGCTGATGCGCACCAGGAAATGCCCAGGAAAGGCCAGGCCCTGCGCACGCAGCCCCAGCTGTGTGGCCAGCTCCAGAAAAACCACCGCCAGGCTGATGGGGATGCCGCGCCGCGTGGCCAACACCTGATGGATGAAGCTGTTGTCGCGCTCGTAGTAGTTGTTGACGTTGCCGGCAAAGCCCAGCTCTTCGTAGAAGTAGCGGCACAGGCTGCGCAGCTTGCTCTGAGCCGAGGCATCGGCCGGCAGGCGCTGGCGCAGACGCAAGCCCATCGCATCCACCTCGGACAAGACGGCCTGCACATCCAGATCCGGGTGCTCATCCTGCGCCAGCGAGGCGGCCGCCTCCAGCAGGTTCAGGCCCGCATCTTCGGCCACCAGCGCGGCAAAGTACTCGATCGGCGTGGGCGCCTCCAGGCGCAGGGAATGGCTCATGGCCTCAGTTTAGGCGCGGCGCATGAACTGACGCAGGCGCAAGCCCATGACCGTGAGCAGCAGGAAGTACAGCAAGGCCGACGCGCCCAGGCTGCCCGCCATCCAGAGCGCCCGCAGACCCTCGGTCTTGCCCAGGGCGATCCAGTCCAGGCGCTGCGCCAGCTGCCACTGCAGCACGCCCATGGCTGCGCTGGCCAGCACCACCTTGAGCGCAAACAGCCCCCAGCCCGCCACCGGACGGTAGCTGCCCTGCAGCCGCAGGCCACGCAGCAACCAGAAGGCATTGACCATGGCGCCCAGGCCGATCGACAAGGCCAGCCCCGCCACGCCCACCAGGGGCACAAAAATCAGATTGAACAGCTGCGTCAAGGCCAGCACGCCGAGGGCGATGCGCACCGGCGTGCGCGTGTCCTGCTTGGCATAAAAGCCCGGCGCCAGCACCTTGATGGCCAGCAAGCCCATCAAGCCCACACCCCAACCCATGACCGCGTGACCGGTGTTCACGACGTCCACCGCCAGAAACGCCTTGCGGTGGTAGAGCACCGCCACCAGCGGCTCGGCAAACACCAGCAGCGCCACGGCGCACGGCAGACCGAAAAGCAGCACCAGGCGCAAGCCCCAATCCAACAGATCGGAATACTGCTGACCATCGTCCTTGGCCTGCGCGGCCGAAAGCTGAGGCGTGAGCACCGAACCCAGGGCCACGCCCAGCAAAGCCATGGGGAATTCCATCAGGCGGTCGGCGTAGTTAAGCCAGGAGGTGGCGCCTTCGGCGATGTGGCTGGAAATTTGCGTGTTGATCAACAAGGACAGCTGGGCCACACCCACGCCCAGCAGGGCCGGCCCCATCTGACGCAAGATCGTGCCCACGCCGGGGTGGGTGCTGGCGCGACGCAGGCCCGAGGGACGAAACGCAATGCGCGGGCGCACGCCAATGCGGCTCAGCGCCGGGAATTGAATCAGCAATTGCAGGACGCCACCGACCATCACCCCGACGGCCATCGAATAAATCGGCGGGTAACCCCAATCCGCCACCACCGGCGTCATCCACCAGCCAAAAGCCAGCACACAGAGGTTGAGGATCACCGGCGTGACCGCCGGCACCATGAAACGCTTCCAGGTGTTGAGAATGCCGGCCGCCAAGGCCACCATGGACATGCAGCCGATGTAGGGGAACATCCAACGCGTCATCACCACGGCCGCATCCTGTCCCTTGTCAGGCATGCCAGAGCCCAGCATCCAGACCAGCACCGGCGCCGCCAGCACGCCGATCACACAGGTGGCCGCCAGAGCCCAGGCCAGCACCGAGGCCACCGCATCGATCAAATCACGGGTCGCCTCGTCACCATGCTTGGCGCGCGTGGCCGCCAGCACCGGCACAAAGGCCTGCGAGAAAGCACCTTCCGCAAACAGGCGGCGCAACATATTCGGAATGCGAAAGGCCACCAGGAAGGCGTCCGACAGCACGCCCGCACCGAACATGGCCGCCACCATCTGCTCGCGCATGAGCCCGGTGATGCGCGACACCAGGGTGAAGATGGAAATCAGGGACGCAGCGCGCAATAAATTCATGGTCGACACAAACTCAATCAAGAGCAAGACGGCCGCTGCGCCGTGCGCAGCGAGCTCAAACAGAAAGAAAGAACAGGGGCCGAGGCAAACCAAGCCGGCGGCACAGCGGCATGCGCGAGAACAACCGCCCTTGCCCACCGCTTCAGCTGCGCGAAACCAAGCCGCAAGCAAGTCGCACAGGTCACACTGGAAGCAGGCCACAGCGCGCTTGATGGCGAGCCGGGCGACGCATTATGATGTGCGCCCTCGTCGCTTTCGAGCGGCCAACGCCGCATGGGCCTTTGTTTCACTGTTATTTCAGTGCTATACTCGCGGTCTTTGCACCAACTGGGTAGATTTACAGCATGGCATCCTCTTCCAAAGTCAAGAAGACCGTCCGTACGGCATCGGGCCTCAAGCGCGCTCGCCAGGACATCAAGCTCAACGCAGCCAACACGGCTCTGCGCTCCCATTTCCGCACGGTCATCAAGAACGTGCAAAAGGCCGTGATCGCTGGCGACAAGCCCAAGGCCGCCGAACTGTTCAAGACCGCTCAATCGGTGATCGACTCGGTCGCTGACAAGGGTATCTTCCACAAGAACAAGGCTGCTCGTCACAAGAGCCGTCTGTCGGCAAAGATCAAGGCGCTGGCCGCCTAACAACCAGTTCTGGTGCAAAGTCGAAAAGCCCGCGCAAGCGGGCTTTTTTGCGTCTGGACCGCGTCAAAGTCGCAAGCACACTGCTGCGCAGCGCTCAGCCTGCGCCGCATCGCGCCTCCCCCATCAATGCCACTCGCCGTGATCCAGGCCCTGCATGCGACGCATCTTGAGCCAGTCACCCACGGCCTGCGCGACCCAGGGGCCATCATCCAGCGGCAGATCATGCCCGGCATGCTCATGCAGGCGCAAAGGCGCACCCCAGGCCCGGCTGATGGCCTGTGAGCAGCGCCAGTCGACCAGGCGATCGGCCTTGCTGCACAAGAGCAGGATGGGCGCCGCCGGGCGGCGCCGGCTGGCTTCGTAGCGCGCGGCCGCCAGCAACTGCCGCACGGTGTTGCGCACACCCACCGGCCGCTCGCGCTGCAAGGCCACCCAGTGGTCCAGCACTGCCTCAGGCTGCTTGAGCAATCGCGTGGTCATGCGCAGCACCTTGGCCTCGCGCTGGCGATAGCCCAGGCGGCTGAGGCTCAGCATCAGCAAGGTCATATAGTTCAGCGGCCGCAAGCGGCGGTAAAAAGGGCTGAACGGCCGCAAGCTGGTGTTGATCAAGACGCCAGCGCAGACCTCGCTGGGGTAGCGGGCGATCCAGTCGCTGGCCACCATGGCACCCAGCGACATGGCCAGCACATGGACAGGCCCCTGCACACCAAAGCGCGCCAGCTGCGCCCGGCAGGCCTCCACCATGGCCGGCACCTCGCTCGGGCTGGACTGGCGGTGCAGCATGCCATTGCCCGGCAAATCCAGCATGATCAGCTGCGCGCCCGGCTGCTGTTCACGGATCTTGCGCAAGAGCTGCTGCGGGAACTCACCCCAATGCCCGGACTCGCGGGACAGGCCACGCAACAACACCCAGGTCGCAGCTTCATCAGCAACTGCGGACTCAGAGGGCAGCAATGCCTGGGGCACGGTGTCCGCCAATGCCGACGATTTCACCCCGCTCATGCACGTGCTCCCCGCCGGTACCAGCGATTCAAGGCCTGCTCTTCATGCCAGAGCCGCTGCGGCCCCGAAGGCAGCCAGCGCGGCATGCCGGCCGCCGCCCGAAGAATGAAATCCAGCCATGCGATATGGCGGCGCAGTACACGCTGCTGACGATGACTGACCAAGGGGTTGAACATGCCGTGACGGGAAAACAATTGCCGAGGATTCTTCCTGATCCACAGCCATGAACCCATCTCCAGGGTCAATGGCAGGTGGAGGCAGGCCGGGCGGCTGCAGGCCTGCAGGTAGAGATGGTCCCACAGGTCGCCATGCGTGAGGTACTGGCGGCTCTGCGGCTCAAAAACATAACGGTGTTGCGCATGGGTCTGATCGAGGATCTGACTCAGCGCGTGCATCTCGGCCAGGTGGGGGATGGGCCGCGCCGAATGGGCGTAAGGAAACCAGATCCGGTCGACCAGGCCAAAACCCGAATGGCAATCGACCGCCAGCGATTGCCCGTGGCTGAGCAGTTCGCGAGCCACCAATTCGCACAAGGCCTGACTTTCAGACTCCATCGGCCCGCCCTCGATACCGCGGTACCACGGCAGTTTGGCGCTGAGCCTCTGACCCCCCACCCATGGCGAGGCGCCGGCACCGGCATCCACGGGGGCATTGCGCATCAGATCCACGCCCTGAGGATTGGCCCGGGTGCCGCGCCAGATGCCCCCCGGATTGACCAGGGGCAGAAACACCACGCGCAAAGACTCCAGCATGCGGTGCAGGCTGCTGTCCCAGTTCAGGCGCGAGATCAGGCTGGACAAAAAAGCCATCACCACCTCAGCGCCGATGCGCTCCAAGCCATGGACACCGCCAAAGAATCCCACAGCCGGCACCGCCGGATCGGGGTTACCCAAGGTCAGGGCCAGCACCGGCAGACTGCCGCCCGGCAACACCACATCACCCAGGTGATGACGCTGCAAAAGCGCCCCACCCTGCTGCAGCAAATGCTCCAGCTCCGCCAGCTCGGGCAGCGCCGGTGCGGGCAAAGACAGGCTGCGCTGCGCTGAAGAGGAGTGAAAACCAGGCACCGGACGGAATCCGCTGAGACCAGACGTTTGGACGCCCGCGCAGGCGCGCGGAAGGCGGCAAGCATAGCTGCTGAATGCGGCGGACTCCAGACCTTGCTGCAGCCAGGGCGCATCTGACCAGCCGAAGGGCTCAGGCCAACCGTCACCAATTCTTCACAATGCCGGTTTAGGCTCGCCCTCATGGACATTCAGGCCCACGCCCCAAACACCGACACCTGCGCCGACACCTACACGCCCAGCCTGGGCCTGCGCCTGCGTCAACAGCTCAGCTGGCTGCTCTGCCTGCTCGGTGGCGGGATCGAAATGCTGGCCTTGCTGAGGGCGCGCCGCGGCCGCTGAAGCCACGCCCGAAGCGGCAACCACACCGCCCAGGCACCCGACCTCGCATCGCTTCAGTCCGTGGCTTTGGGCGCCGACGACGGCGCGGCCGCAGAGCCTGCCTCGGGCAGCAAACAGGCCTCGGCGACCTGCAGATTGTTGTCGCGCGCGAAGTTCATGACGAAGTCCCAGGCCATGGGCTCCAGGCGGCGCAGCTCTTCGTTGACGATCACGCATTTGACGCCGTTGATCACCCGCGGCACGCACAGCGGCGAATAGCCGATATAAGCACCAATCCCGCCGCGCGCGCCACCCGGGCGGAAGCAGGACATGGCGCCCGCCAGACGCTCGGCCCAGTCGCTGGGCCGGAAGGTCCGGCCCTCCAGGGTGAGGCCCTGGATGAAAACTTCGCGCGATTTGGGGGACTGGCTCATGGGTGGGCGACTTCGACGCCGGGCTGGGTGCCAACCCCGCGGCCGCGAAAATAGACGGTTTTACGACAGGCGCTATTGTGCCCTGGATGTGTTGCGCCGCAGCACAGGCAGTCCAGGAAGACCGGACATTCGCACGCGTCAGGCCGGTGTCAGGCCGTGAAGAAAGACCAGGCCTTTAGAATCCGCCGACGTTTCGGGCCGCCGAAACGTCTTCTTTTTTTGCATGCCCCAACCCATGGAGAGTTGATGAACGCCCCCGTTGTCCCGTCTGCTGTTGTGCCGTCCGAACCTCACGTGATGCAAACCTATGGCCGTCTGCCCATCGCCCTGGCGCGTGGCGAAGGCTGCTGGGTCTGGGACGTGAACGGCCGACGATACCTGGACGGGCTGGGCGGCATTGCCGTCAACACCCTGGGCCATGCGCATCCGCGCCTGGTGCCGGCCCTGCAGGAGCAGGTGGCCACGCTGATGCACAGCAGCAACTACTACCACGTGCCGCTGCAGGAGCAGCTGGCCGCCAAGCTGTGCGAGTTGTCCGGCCTGGACGTGGCCTTCTTCTGCAACAGCGGCCTGGAGGCCAATGAAGCGGCGCTGAAGATCGCCCGCAAGTTCGGCAACGACCGGGGCAACCACAACCCGGAAGTGCTGGTGTTTGAAGGCGCCTTCCACGGGCGGTCGATCGCCACGCTGTCGGCCACCGCCAACCCCAAGATCCACGCCGGCTTCGGCCCGCTGGTGCCCGGTTTCGTGCGCGTGCCGCTGAACAACCTGGCCGCGGTCGAAGCCGCGCTGGACGCCCACCCCAACATCACCGCCATCTTCCTGGAAACGATTCAGGGCGAAGGCGGCATCAACGAAGCGCGCATCGAGTTCCTGCAAGGCCTGCGCCGCATCTGCGACCAGCGCGATCTGCTGCTGATGCTGGACGAGGTGCAGTGCGGCATCGGCCGCACCGGCAAATGGTTCGCGCACCAGTGGGCCGGCATCCAGCCCGATGTCATGCCTCTGGCCAAGGGCCTAGGTTCGGGCGTGCCCATCGGCGCCGTGGTCTGCGGCCCGCGTGCCGCCAAGATCATGCAGCCGGGCAACCACGGCACCACCTTCGGCGGCAACCCGCTGGCCATGCGTGCCGGTGTCGAGACGCTGAAGATCATGGAAGAAGACAGCCTGCTGGCGCACGCCGCCCTGGTCGGTGGCGAACTCAAGGCTGCACTCAAAGCGGGCCTGGACGGCGTGCCTGGCGTGGTGGAAGTGCGTGGCCAGGGCCTGATGCTGGGCGTGGCCCTGGATCGCCCCTGCGGCGCCCTGCTGCAGCGCGCGGCCGATGCCGGCCTGATGATCAGCGTCACCGCCGAGCGCGTGGTGCGCCTGGTGCCAGCCCTGATCCTGAGCCGCGAGGAAGCCGCCCAGATCGCCGCCATCCTGGTGCCCCTGATCAAGACCTTCCTGTCGGAGCCGCAAGCATGAAGCCCGGCAACGCACTGATGCGCCACTACCTGCAGTTCAAGGATTTCCGCGCTGAGGAGTACGCCTACCTGTTCGAGCGCGCCGCCATCATCAAGCGCCGCTTCAAGAACTACGAGCGCTACCAGCCCCTGGCCGACCGCTCGCTGGCCATGATCTTCGAGAAGGCCAGCACGCGCACCCGCGTCAGCTTCGAGGCCGGCATGTACCAGATGGGCGGCTCGGTGGTGCACCTGACCACCGGCGACAGCCAGCTGGGCCGCGCCGAGCCCATCGAGGACAGCGCCCGCGTGATCAGCCGCATGGTGGACCTGGTGATGATCCGCACCTTCGAGCAGACCAAGATCGAGCGCTTTGCGGCGCACTCGCGCGTGCCCGTGATCAATGGCCTGACCAACGAGTACCACCCCTGCCAGATCCTGGCCGATCTGTTCACCTTCATCGAAAACCGCGGCATGAACCAGCGCGGCATCGTCGATGCCGACTGCCTCAAAGGCCGGGTCGTGGCCTGGGTGGGTGATGGCAACAACATGGCCAACACCTGGCTGCAGGCGGCCGAGATCCTGGGCTTCACCGTCCATGTCAGCACGCCCAGCGGCTACGAGGTGGACGCGCAGGTGGCAGGCATCCAGAACACCGACTGCTACAAGGTCTTCAAGAACCCGCTCGATGCCTGCCGCGGCGCCGACCTCGTGACCACCGATGTCTGGACCAGCATGGGCTACGAGGCCGAAAACGACAAACGCCGTGAGGCCTTTGCCGATTGGTGCGTCGATGCCGAGATGATGGGCGTGGCCAAACCCGACGCCCTCTTCATGCACTGCCTGCCGGCCCACCGCGGCGAAGAGGTGACCGCCGACGTGATCGACGGCCCCCAATCCGTCGTCTGGGATGAGGCAGAAAACAGAATGCACGTGCAAAAGGCACTCATGGAGTACCTACTGCTAGGTCGCATCGGCTGACCAGCCGATGTGAACCCTGCCCGTCAGGGCAGCATGCGATTCGGGGTGCACTCACTTGGCGCCCGCCAAGTGAGGCCGCGTCAGCGGCGGGTGCACACCCAAACAGAATGCACGTGCAGAAGGCTGAGTCAGGGCTGAAGACAGGCCCGGCGGCCTGTCTGACGCCTGACGAAGGCCAGCCCTTGTCCGCAAGGGCTGGCACTCATGGAGTACCTTCTGCTGGGTCGCATCGGCTGACCAGCTGCCGCGTGCGAGCCGCTCAGCGCGGACGCACGCTGCCGGTCAAGCTACCCGGCGGGTAGTGTTTGACGAACTCGCGCCAGATCTGGCCTGACTTGGCCGCGCGCTCCAGCAGCGCCAGCAGGCTCTGCCGGTCTGCTTCGGACAAGGCGGTCTTGGAGACGTAGACCCCGCTCTCACCCCAGGGCAGTTCGTCCACCGGCTCGTAGCGCAGCTGCTCCAGCAAAGGCCGCACACGGGCATCGCCCAGCATGGCACCGACCAGGATGCTGGGTGCCATCACCGTAGCCTCGGCCATGCCGTTGCCCAACATGCGGGCCACCGACACGGCATCCACCGCCAGCAACAGGCGCCCCTGCTGGTCCAGCTCCTTGATCAGCGCCTGGTACGACTCGCCGTAATCAAAGCCCCGCACCAGCACCACGCGGATCTCGCGGCGCGCCTGCAAATCAGCCAGGTTGCGCAGCGGCGCGCGCTCCGCATGCATCATGGAGATCACCATGGCCCGGCTGCTGACCATGGGCACGAACACGCCCGACTCATCGCGCTTGGGCGTGCGGGTAGCGGGCACCAGCAAATCAGCGCGGCCGGTTTCGAACATCAGCTCCTGCCGCGCCCGAGGCACCACCGAGAACTTCAGCGGACAGCCCTCACGAGCCAGGCTGCTGCGCAAGACCTCGGGGTAAACGCCCGCGACCTCCTCGCCCGTCACCGTGACGCTGAGACCAATCGGCGCCACGGGCACCACCAGCTCGCGCGAACAGCCGGCTTGCGCCGCCGCTGCGCCAGGCAGGGCCGCCAAGGCCAGGGCCAGGGCCATCAGACCCGCGGACCCGGCCGCCCGACAAATGTTCGCTCCTTCGCACCACGGCCACCGCAACATCAGGCACCTTTTGAGAATTTCGGGGGATTGCAGGCACACGAAAGGCCCGCTTGCGAGTCGCCCGCAGCTTACGCGATCTGGCGTTTTCGCGTGTCGCTGCCGCGCGAATGCAGGGGCGGGTCAATCCTGTTGCCCTTTGTGCCCGCAAACGGCAAGCTGTACCGGAGGCCACGGCTGCGCAAGACCTGGCACCCTCGATCCAACGCCGCGGCCATCCGCTCCCCTCCTCCAACTCCGGGCTTCACCGCCTTCTGCCTGCCTTCAGCCTGCCGTCAGCCGCTCATGGCAAGCTCAGCACCGCCATGAAAATTGCCCTCATTTCCGACATCCATTCCAACGCGCAGGCTTTCGCTGCGGTGCTTGAGCATGCCCAGGCCCAGGGCGTCAGCGACTATGCCTTGCTCGGCGATTTCGTCGGCTACGGCGGCGACCCGGCCTGGGTGGTGGACAAGGTGGCCGAGCTGGTGGCGATGGGCGCCGTGGCGGTCATGGGCAACCACGATGCCGCCGTCGTGCAAGGCAGCTCCAGCACCATGCGCGAAGACGCCCGCCTGGCGGTGGAATGGACGCATTCACGCCTGAACCCAGCCCAACTCGAGTTCCTGTCCAAGCTGCCACTGAGCGTCACCCGCGAAGACCGGCTCTATGTCCACGCCAATGCCTTCGACCCGGCCGGCTACGAGTACATCCAGGGCCGCCTGGAAGCCATGCGCAGCCTGCACGCCACCGAATGCCGCTACACCTTTTGCGGCCATATGCACGAGCCCATGCTCTACCACCTGAGCCTGACCGGCAAGGCCGGCGAGTTCACCCCGGCCGAGGGCGTCAGCATCCCCTTGCTGCCCAATCGCCAGTGGCTGACCATCCCCGGCTCCTGCGGCCAGCCGCGCGATGGCAACCCGGCCGCCTGCTACGCCATCTTCGACAGCGCGGCGAGCGAGCTGAGCTTTCAGCGCGTGGCCTACGACGCCGAAGCGGCGGCGGCCCAGATTCGCGCTGCCGGCCTGCCCGAGCGCCTGGCCGCGCGCCTGCTGCAAGGCGAGTAGCATCCCGATTCAAGGCAAGACCTGACCCCATACTCGCGGCCAGAGGCCGCACTGGCCCCAGCACAGGATCTTCACCACCATGCCCAGCTCCGCGTCCGGCCCCCACAGCGTCCAGCACCTCCCGCAGCCCCTGGGCCCGCTGGAGCCCGGCATGGAGCTGGACGGGTTCCGCCTGGAAGAACGCATGCACCAGGGCGGCATGGCCCATATCTGGCGTGTGACGCGGGTGCAGCCCAAGCCCGGTGAAGACTTTCCGCTGATCATGAAGGTGCCGCGCATCAAGGGCGGCGAGGACCCGGCCACCATCGTCGGCTTCGAGGTCGAGCAGATGCTGATGCCGGCGCTCAAAGGCCCGCATGTGCCGCGTTTCGTGGCCCGCGGCGACTGGACCCGCCAGGCCTATATCGTGATGGAACAGGTGCAGGGACAGTCCTTGCGGCCGCGCCTGGATGAGGCACCGCTGCCACTTGACGAGGTGGTGGACATCGGCATCCGCGTGGCCACCGCCCTGCAAGACCTGCACCGCCAGCATGTGGTGCACCTGGACATCAAGCCCAGCAACATCATGTTCCGGCCCGACGGCCTGGCCGTGCTGGTGGACTTCGGCCTGTCGCGCCACGACCACCTGCCCGACCTGCTGGAGGAAGAGTTCTCCCTGCCCATGGGCACGGGGCCGTACATGTCGCCCGAGCAGGTGCAATTCGTGCGCAACGATCCGCGCAGCGATCTCTTTGCCCTGGGCGTCATGCTCTACCACCTGGCCACCGGTGAGCGGCCTTTCGGCCAGCCCAGCTCGGTGCGCGGCCTGCGCCGCCGGCTCTACATCGAACCAGTGCCCCCGCGTGCCATCGACCCCGAGCTGCCACGCTGGTTCCAGGAGGTGGTGCTGCACTGCCTCGAGGTCAAGCCCGAGCGCCGCTATCAAAGTGCCGCCCAGCTGGCCCTGGATCTGCAGCAGCCCGAAGGCGTGACGCTGACCCGGCGCGCCGACAAGATGACGGGCAGCAGCAGCCTCAAAACCCTGAAGCGCTGGTTCTTCGCACTGGGCTCGGAGCCAGCGCCGCAGGCCACCGTCACCACCCAGGTCACGCGCAGCCCCATCATCATGGCCGCCGTCGACACGCAGCACGCCACGCCGGCCCTGCTGGAACAGCTGCGCGAGACCGTGCGCCGCATCGTGCAGACCGAGCCGGGCGCCCGCCTGGCCTGCGTCAGCGTGATGAAGATTGCCCGCATCGGCATGGACGAGCTGACCGACAAGGATGGCAAGAGCGTGCATGTGAAGCAGCTGATTGCCCTCAAGCACTGGGCGCGGCCGATCAGCAAGGCGCTGAATCTGGAAGACGGCCGCCTGACCTTCCATGTGCTGGAAGCACCGGACGTGGCCACCGCCATCATCGAGTTCGCCGCCAAGAACGGCGCCGACCACATCATCATGGGCGCGCGCGGCGCCTCGGCCCTGCGCCGCTATCTGGGCAGCGTATCGGCCCAGGTGGTGACGCAGTCGGAATGCTCGGTCACCGTGGTGCGAGAACCGCTGGGCGCCGAGGCCTGAGCAAGTCCGGCGGGCAGCGCATCGCTCAAGCGCAGCTCACTACACTGGCGTGATGTCCACCACTGCGCCCTCCCCTACCCCCGCTCCAGCGCCCGCTCCAGCGCCGGCTGCCAACCCCTGCATCCAATGCGGCGCGTGCTGCGCCAGCTTCCGCGTCGATTTCGCACGCGAAGAGCTGCAAAGCGAGGGCGGCTGCGTGCCCGATGGCCTGAGCGTGGAGCTCAACGACAGCCTGGCCCGCATGCGCGGCACCGACCATGCCCGCCCGCGTTGCGCCGCCCTGGTGGGCACTGTGGGCCAGGCCGCGCATTGCGGCATCTACGAGTGGCGCCCCGGTCCTTGCCGGGAGTTCGGCTTGCGCGCGCCCATGGGCATAGGGGATGAGGCTTGTGCACGAGCCCGGGCGAGGCACGGCTTACCGCCGCTCGCCTGAGCCCATACAACGCCGCTCAATGGAAGATGTGCTTGCGAGAGCGCAGTGAATCCATTTTGGCGGTGTAAAGCTGCTTCTCGCGCTCGGTGCTGCTGTTCTCCAAGGCCAAGGCCATGTGCTTGTGGGCGGCTTTGACATCGCCCAAGCCATAGTTGGCCAGCGCCGCCCAGAAATGGAACTCATGAAAAAAGGCAGAGCGCGCCAACTCGCGTTCAAACAAGGCCTTGGCCTGCTGATAGTCGCCCCGCTGCATGGCAAGCACACCTTCGTCAAAAAACTTGTAAGGCGGGTAAGGCTGCAAGTCGCGCAAGCGCGCGCTCAGGCTCGCGGCGGCCTGTGACTGCCCGCTTGCTTCAAGCACCAGCACCAGATTGGACATGGCCTGCACATTCTCTGGCTCCAGACTCAAGACCGCCTGAAAGCTGGCCTTGGCCAAATCCAGTTCCCCTCGGCGACGATAGACCACGCCAAGCGTGTTGTAGGCCGACAGCATTCTCGGGTCAGCCTGCAGCGAAGCTCGCACCCACCAATAGGCATCGTCCACCGCACCCTGAGCCAAGCTTTCGGCCGCACGGTTGTTCATGAACATGGCGATCACGGTGTGCTCTTCAATCACACGACGCCGCTGCCCGCGCAGATCCACACCAGGCAGGAAATCAACCGTCATCATCTCCAGTTCCTGGAGCGACGTGGCGTTGATTTCAGACCGGCGCGCTGCCAGAGCCATATTGACATGGCCGGTCTGGAAGTACATATCACCGCGACGACTCCAGAACTCGTCCACAAACACGCTGTGAAAGCGCACCGGCAAGTTCAGATGCTTGGCGAAGGCTGCTGTCATGATCACCAGCGACAGGCAATTGCCCCGCCGCTGCTCAAAGGCCTGGGCCGCCGTGCGGGTGACTTCGGAGTCGTAGTCCAGCTGCAACTGACCCTTGGTGTAGAGCGAATCGAGCAAGGCCTCGCGCGCCCCGCGGCTGCGGATGCGGTAGGCGATCTCATGATCGACATAGTCCCGCATGGCCGGACTCAAGGCGAACACCGCCTCAGCCGAGATCGGGCTGCTGCTGGGCTTGAACAAATCGTCACGCAACAGCTCGAGCGGCGGCCCCTTGGGAAGCGCCACGGTTGCACAGGCGGACAGCATGCCAACGGCCGCCCACAGGCACAGACTCCGCAACACCGAAAAGATGCTCATGGTCGCCCCCTTTCCAGCAATTCAGCACGTCCGGCTGGATCGCCGGTGATGCTCAAAGTGTAGGCAGCCCTCGTCCTTTTGCGAGCCCAGATGAACACCCATGACTTTTGGGATTCAGAAGCCCCCGCGCAACCAAGCCAAGCCTTGCGATGTGGCACCCGGTGTCACCCCGCGCGCCGGCCGGTACTCGCAGCCCACCCAGCCCGCATAGCCCAGTTCGTCGAGGAGCCGGAACAGGTGGCGGTAGTTGATCTCGCCAACATCCGGCTCATGACGCTCGGGCACGCCGGCAATCTGCAAATGGCCGACACGGCCGCCAGGCAGGTACTGGCGCAGCTTGGTGCTCAGGTCGCCCTCGCTGATTTGCAGGTGGTACAGATCCATTTGCACCTGGACATTTGGCGCGGCGATCTCGTCGAGCAAGGCATGGGCCTGATCCTGGCGATGCAGGAAATAGCCTGGCATGTCGCGCTGGTTGATGGGCTCGATCATCAAGCTCACGCCTTGGGCCGCTGCCAAGCCGGCAGCCTCGCGAAGGCGCCGAACATACAAGGCCCGCGTAGTTGCAGGCGACTCATCGGCAGGGATCAGGCCGGCCATCACATGCAGCCGCGGGCATTGCAGCGCCCGGGCATAGACCAGGGCCTGCTCGATGCCGGCTAAAAACTCGGCATCGCGCCCAGGCAGGCAGGTCAGGCCGCGCTCGCCGGCCGCCCAATCACCCGGCGGGGCGTTGAACAGCACCTGTTGCAGCCGGTGCTCTTGCAGCCGGTCTGCCAGCGCCTCGGGCGCAAAGGCATAGGGAAACAGGAACTCGACCGCCTGGAAACCATCGCGCGCGGCGGCGGCAAAGCGGTCGAGGAAATCCAGCTCGGTGTAAAGCATGGACAGATTGGCAGCGAAGCGGGGCATGGCAGGTCCGGGCAGCAAGCGGTTTGGTAACCCGATTGATTGTGTCCCGCCGGGCCGGACTCACTAAGATGCCCGCCATGAAACTCGCACTGATCGCCCACGACGGCAAGAAAAACGAGATGGTCGCCCTGGCGGCCGAGTTCAAGGCCTTTTTGCAGGGCTGTCAGCTGATAGCCACGGGCACCACCGGTGGCCGCCTGGTGGCCGAGCTGGGCCTGAGCGTGGAGCGCCTGCTCAGCGGCCCGAATGGTGGCGATTTGCAGATCGGCGCGCGCCTGGCCGTTGGCGAGGTGGATGCCGTGATCTTTCTGCGCGACCCGATGACGCCGCAGCCGCACGAACCGGACATCAACGCCCTGGTACGCGCCTGCGACGTGCACAACGTGCCCTGCGCCACCAACACGGCCGGCGCCCGGCTGATGCTGGAGCGCTGGGCTCAGCTGCGCTGAAGCCGAGCCGACTCAGCGCTCGACCAGCACCAGGGCCGTGCGCCCCGGCACTTTGATCTGGCCGCTGGCGGCCTCGAAAGCAAACTCCCGCTTCGGCCGCGGGTCCGCCGCCCCGGGCGCCAGATGCACCGGGTGCAGCGCATAGCGCCGTCCGGCCAGCTCGGGCAGCTGCAAGACCTGGGCCTCGGGGCTGGTGTTGAAGAAATAGGCCAGGCGAGCAAAGCCCGCGTCCTTTAGGCCCTGACCGTCGATTTCAGCGGCCAGCACCATCGGGTTCTGCGCCGGGCCGGTGTTGAGAAACCGCAGGCGCTGGCGGATCTCGGCCGCGCTGCTCAGGCGCAGCAGGCGGCTGCTGGCGCGGATCTTCAGCAGGTCGCGAAAGCCATCGCGCATCCAGGCGATCTCGGACGGGCCGGGGGCGATGCCCGGGTCGGCCAACAAAGGCGCCAGCCAGGGGTACATGGCTTGGTTGTCGGCGGCCGGCGGCAGGCCGGTGCCGAAGAAGTTGCGCTGGTAGCTCCAGTCCAGGCGGTTGAACCAGTCGCCCGAGTCGTAGCTGTTGCGGTCCAGAGATTTGGAGCGCAGCACATCGATGCCAGCGTGGAAGTAGGCCACGCCCTGGCTGAAGGCCGTCAGCGCCGCGCCCAGCAGCTGGACGCGCGCCCGCTCGGCGCGCGGCGTGTCCTGGGGCAGCTTGAGCACATTGATGTCGAACAGGGTCTGGTTGTCGTGGTTGTCCACGTAATTGACCACCTCACCGGGCTCCGAGACATAGCCGGCCGGCTGGTCGCCGTAGGCGATCTGCTCCGCACGCAGGCGCGGGCCGCGCCAGGTGTCCAGCTCGAAGTTGCGCAGCGAGCCGGCCAGACCCACGCGCAGCAGGTCGGCGCTGGCCATGAGCTGCGTGGCCGCTGCGGGCGTGCCGACGTGGCGGTTGGGCGCAAAGCCCAGGCCATTGAGCCAGCCCTGGTTCTTCAGCACATCGAGGCCGTTGTCGCCGGCGCTGCCGCCGCGGGCCGCGTCGCGGGCGCGGTCGCTGAAGGTGCCGATGCCGCTGCCGTTGAGCGAGAGCTGGGAGGCCTGGACAAAGCGAGCACCGTTGGCCACCTCGCCGAAATTCCAGCCCTCGCCGATCAGCTGCACCGGCTGGCCGGCGGCCGCATTGACGCGCTGCTGCAGCGCCTCCATCACCGCGCGCGGCTGGTGGGCCATGAGGTCAAAGCGGAAGGAATCGATGCGGTACTCGCGCGCCCACATCGCCACCGAGTCGATCATCAGCTTGGCCATCATGCGCTGCTCGGTGGCCGTGTTGTCGCAGCAGGTCGAACGCTCGACCTGGCCCTTGGCATCGAGGCGCTGGTAGTAGCCGGGCACGATGCGATCGAGCACCGAGTGGCGCCCCTGGCCGCTGGCGGCCGTGTGGTTGTAGACCACGTCCATGCCCACGCGCAGGCCGGCCCGGTGCAGGGCCTGCACCATCTGGCGGAACTCGCGGATGCGGCGCTCGCCCTGCTGCGCATCGCTGGCATAGCTGCCTTCCGGCGCGCTGTAGTGCCAGGGGTCATAACCCCAGTTGAAGCAATCCTGGCCGGCCAGCTTCATCACCGCAGCCTGCTGGGCCGGGCTGTCGGCGGCCGCCTCCGGCACTTGAGGTGTCAGGCAGCCTTGCTCGGGCACGCTGGCCAGGTCGAACACCGGCAGCAGATGCACATCGGTCAGGCCGGCCTGAGCCAGGGCGCGCAGGTGGCGCATGCCTTGCGAGCCGGCCTGGGTGAAAGCCAAGTATTTGCCGCGCTGCGCCGGCGGCACGCTGGTGTCGCCGATGGAGAAGTCGCGCACATGGAGCTCGTAAATCACCATATCGGTGGACTGCTGCACCCGGGCCGAGGCCTGGCGGTGCGCGCGGCGGTCTTGCCAGCCGGGCGGCTGCAGGCGCGGATCAGCCCAATCAACCACCATACTGCGCGCCGAATCGGCGCTCAGGCTCAGAGAGTAGGGATCGGTCACCCGGTTGCGCACCCGACCCAGGCCTGGCACCCAGACCTCGACCAGATAGCGGTAGTAGCTGCCGCTCAAATTGGCGGGCAGGCGCTGCTGCCACAAGCCGCTGCGCGGATCGAAGGTCAGCGCTTTAACGTCCTGCGCCGGGCTCTCTGGGCCGGCATAGCGGCACAAGTGCACCTGCTGCGCGGTCGGCGCCCAGAGCTTGAACTCTGTCTGCCGGCCCTTCTTCACCAACGCGCCCAGCTCGCCCGCCGCCTCGGCCGCATCGGCATACAGCGCGTCAAGGGCACCCGGCGTCTGCAGCCCGGTGACCGCCAGCACCTGACCTGCTGCGTCTTCCTTGACCAGCAGCAGCTCGCCGCGCAAGAGCTGGGGCAAGCGGGCTTGGTCGGCCGCACTCAGGGCCAGGCGCAGGCCGGGGCCGAAGGATTCGAGGTATTTGAAACGCTGAGCCAGCTCAGGGAGCAGCTGGGCCTCGCTGAGCGCCAGCTCGACGCGCTGCTCCACACCCTGGGCTGCCGCACCGAGCTTGACCTGCACGCCGCCGCGCGCGCTGGCCAACAGGGCCACGCGCTCGCCGGGACCCAAGCTCTGGCCCGACCACTGCAGCAATGCCGGGCTCAGGGCAAAGGCACGGGCCTCGGGCGCGGCAATGGCGGCCGGCTGCAAGACGATGGCGGCATCGGCGCTGTCGCAGGCGGCACGCAGCTCGGCGGCTGAAGCAGCCGTGACTGATCCGGCCCAGGTGGCACTGGACAGCAAGTTCAGCGCAAGGATCAGGCCCAGCCGGGAAGAAGAAAGGGAAGTCATCGACAGCGATCCGATCCGGTGCAAGAGGTGAAGTCGCTGCGCCCACAGGACTCGCAGCCTCAAGCTCAAAATAGTAGCAAAACTACATCAATAGCGACAGCACGGATACCATGAGCCGCCCAAAGCATCTAAGCTTTTCACCATTGAAATCCTGCCAAGGCGCGATCCATGAAAAGTAACTCAATTACAGAATCAGGAAGCCGCCTTGCACCTTGGAGACGCCTGCTCCCCAGCCTGGCACTTGGCGCCGCCCTGATCAGCGGCGTCAGCCTCGCCGCCCCGCCGGTGGATCTGTCGCACGTGCCCGCCCGCCCCAAGGCCAGCGCCCTGCCCCCGGGCTGGGAGCATGGCGCCTTCATGGAAATTTTCGTGCGCGGCTACCAGGACAGCGATGGCGATGGCGTCGGCGACCTGCGCGGCCTGATCCAGCGCCTGGACTATCTCAAGGATTTGGGCATCAGCGGCATCTGGCTGATGCCCATCACCGCCAGCGCCGACCACGACCATGGCTACGCCAGCACCGATTTCCGCCGCATCGAGCCCCAGTACGGCAGCCTGCGCGATTTTGACGAGCTGATCCGCCAGGCCCACCGGCGCGGCATCGGCGTCATCATCGACTATGTGATCAACCATGCCTCGCACGAACACCCGCTGTTCCAACAGGCGCTGAAAGACCGCCACAGCCCCTACCGCGACTGGTTTGTCTGGCAGGACCGTGCGCCCGAGGGCTGGGACATCTGGGGCAAGAACCCCTGGACCACCGCCACGAAGGCCAGCGATGGCAGCAGCAGCAACAACAACAACAACAACCTTGGCGCCTACTTCGGCACCTTCGGCCCGCACATGCCGGATTTCAATCTGCGCCACCCGGCCGTGCTCGACTACCACCGCAGCAGCCTGCGCTTCTGGCTGAACCGCGGCCTGGACGGCTTCCGGCTCGATGCCGTGCCGCACCTGATCGAGAACAACGCCGTCGACTGGAACGACCAGCCCGAGAGCCGCCGCCTGACCCGCGAGCTGCAAGCCCTGATCAAGCAGTACCCGCGCCGCCATGTGGTCTGCGAAGCCACCGCCAACCCACAGCAGTACGCCAGCCCCGAGGTCTGCGGCAGCGCCTTTGCCTTCGGCCTGGAGGCGCAGATGATCAAGGCCGCGCGCGGCGAGACCGCTGCCGTGGGCGAGATTGCCCGCATCTTGAGCCAGGCCCCGAGCACCATGGCCAATGTGCTGGCCAACCACGACATCTTTGCCGGCGCGCGCGTCTGGGACCAGCTGGCCGGCGACGAGGCTCGCTACAAGCTGGCGGCGGCCAGCTACCTGCTCGCGCCGGGCACGCCCTTCATCTACTACGGCGAAGAGATCGGCATGGCCGGCGTCTCGCAGCTGCCCGGCGACGAGCCCCTGCGAGCCCCCATGAGCTGGACGGCTGACATCAGTGGCTTCACTTCCAGCGCCACGCCCTACCGACCGCTCTCGCCCAATGCCGCCAGCCACAACGCCGCGGCGCAGGCGCGCGATCCGGGCTCGCTGCTGAACTTTTACAAAGCCATGATCGCCCTGCGCCGCCAGCTGCCCTCAATCGCGCGCGGAGACCTCCGCCAGGCCCGGGCCGAGGCGCAGGTCTTGAGCTTCCAGCGGCGACTCGGCGACGAGCTGAGCCTGGTGCTGATCAACTACGGCGAGCTGGCCGCCACCCAGGCGGTCAGCGGCCTGCCTGCGGGCGCCCTGCTGCAGCAGGCCTATCCGAAGACCGCGGCGCAAGCCACCCTCGGCAGCGACGCGCAAGGCCAGGCCCTCCTGCGCGCGCCGGCCCGGTCCGTGCAGGTCTGGCGTTTGGACCTGCCCAAGAAAGGCCGGCCATGAAGCGCCTGCAACTCGCCGCCCTCCTCCTGGCCACCGCCCTGTTGCCCGCCAGCCGCAGCCTGGCCCAAACCGTAGACCAGATCGAGCCGCCCAGCTGGTGGGCCGGCATGAAGGAGCCGCGCCTGCAGCTGATGCTGCAGGGCTCGCAGATCGGCAGCCTGCGCCCGCGGCTCCACACGCCCCATGCCGGCGTGCGCCTGCTGCCGCCCGAGCGCGTGGCCAGCCCGGACTACCTCTTCCTGAACCTGCACATCGCCGCCACCGCCAAACCGGGCACGCTGCAGATCGAGCTGCTGAAGCCAAACGGCCGCGTCGCCCAGCGCCTGAGCTATGCCCTGCAGGCGCGCGCGCCCGGCTCGGCCCAGCGCCAGGGCTTTGGGCCGCAGGATGCGATCTACCTGCTGGTGCCCGATCGTTTCGCCAAGGCCGGCGAGAGCGTCTCGAAGGCCGAGCTGCTCGAGGCCGAAGACCGCAGCCAGCCCGGCGGCCGCCATGGCGGCAACCTCGCCGGCCTGCGCCAGCATCTGGACTACATCGCCGGCCTGGGCTTCACCCAGATCTGGCCCACGCCCCTGGTCGAAAACAACAGCGCCAGCTACAGCTACCACGGCTATGCGGCCACCGATTTCTACCGCATCGACCCGCGCTTCGGCCGCAACGAGGACTACCGCGATCTGGTGGCCGAGGCGCGGAACAAAGGCCTGGGCGTGATCCAGGACATCGTGCTCAACCACATCGGCGCCGGCCACCGCTGGCTGCGCCAGCTGCCTGAGCCCGACTGGCTCAATCAGTGGCCCAGCTACACCGAGACCCACCATGCGCGCCTGAGCCTGCTCGACCCGCACGCCGCTGCCAGCGATCGCGAGCGCTTCGTCAGCGGCTGGTTCACGCGCGGCATGCCCGATCTGAACCAGCGCAACCCACGCGTCGCCCGCTACCTGACGCAGATGAGCATCTGGTGGGTGGAGTACGCCGGACTCTCGGGCCTGCGCACCGACACCTACTCCTACTCCGACCGCGGTTTTCTCGCCGACTGGTCGCGGCGCCTGATGCAGGAGTACCCGCGCCTGAACCTGGTGGGCGAGGAATGGAGCCCGCACCCGGCCGTCGTGGCCTACTGGCAGCGCGGCAAGCGCAAGCACGACGGTTACGCCTCCCACATGCCCAGCATGATGGACTTCCCTCTGCACGGCGCCCTGCTCGCCGGCCTCAAGGAAGACGACGGACACGACAGCGGCCTGACCAAGCTCTACGAAGCCCTGGCCCACGATTTCCTCTACCCCGACCCGCAGCGCCTGGTGCTGTTCGAGGGCAACCACGACACACCCCGCTTGTTCAGCGCGCTAGGGCAAGACCTGGCCCTGTGGAAGATGGCCCTGCTCTACCTAGGCACGGCGCCGCGCATCCCACAGTTCTTCTACGGCGACGAGCTGCTGCTCAGCAGCCCCGCGCAGCGCGACGACGGCCGGGTGCGCGCCGACTTCCCCGGCGGCTGGGCCGGTGATGCGGCCAATGGCTTCACCGGCCAGGGCCTGAGTGCCGAGCAGCAAGAGGCCCAAGCCCTGGTGCGCCGGCTCTTCAACTGGCGCAAGAGCGCCCCAGCCCTGCACGGCGGCCGCAGCACGCACTACGCCCCCATGGACCAGGTCTATGCCCTGTTCCGCCAGGGCGGCGGGCAGACGGTGATGCTGCTGCTGAACAAGGCCAAAGAGCCGCGCCGGGTCGACATGACGCGCTTCCGCGAAGCCTTGGGCAGCCACAGCGAGGGCCGCGATGTGCTCAGCGGCCAGACGTTGCGCTGGGGCGAGAGCCTGGAGCTGCCGGCCCGCTCGGCCCTGCTGCTGGAATTGCGCTGATGGTCTGAGGCGCTGAGAGGAACAGGTCTCAGCTGCTGCGCCCCAGCAGCGCCGCCATGCGCGCCAGCTTGGGCTTGACCACCGGCGTGGTCAGCATGGTGCTGCCCACCGCCATCAGCAGCAGCGCGGTGAAGCTCTCCTGCGTGATGATTTGTTTGTCCAGCAGGATGTTGGCGAAGATGATCATGATCAGCGCTTTGGTCTGCAGCAGCCAGCCGATCAGCGAAGCCTCGCCCGGCTGCCAGCGCAGGATGCGCCCGGCCATGTGCACGCCGATCAGCTTGCCCGCGACCGAGGCGAGCAAGAGCCCGGCCGCTGCCAGGAACACCATGCTGCCGCCCACGCCCCAGTTGGTGCGCAGGCCCGTGCTCAGGAAGAACACCGGCATGATGACCAGCAGCACATGGTGGCGCAGGCTGTCGAGCTGCTTTTGATCGAACCAATCGGCATCCATGATGGCGCCGGCCAGGAAGGCGCCGACCATGTAATGCAGGCCCGACCAGTCGGCGCCAAAGCCGCACAGGGCCAGCCAGATCAGGCTGACGAACCAGCGGTCGCTGGCGCTCAGGCGCGCCATCAGGCGGCGGAACAAGCTGCCTATCACGATGAAGGCCAGCACAAAGGCGAGTTGCTTGCCGACGCGGCTCCAGTCCATCAGGATCAGGGCCAGCACGCCCCAGATCGCCACATCGTCCACGCTGGCGTAGCGCAGGATGCGCTGGCCCAGGGGCTGGCGCAGGATGTCCATTTTTTCCATCAGCAGGATCAGGATGGGCAAGGCCGTGACCGCGCAGGCCATGCCCACGCCCAGCACGAACTGCCAGTCCAGGGCCTTGGGGCCGATCCAGCCCGAGCCCGCCAGCATCAGCAGGGCCGCGCCGCAGCCGAAGAGCAAGGGCATGCCCAAGGCCAGGCCGGCCGTGATGCCGCTCTCGCGTCGGTGCTGCCAGGCGGCCTTGAGGTCCAACTCAATGCCGGCTATCCACACAAACAGCATCACCGCCCACCAGGCAATGCCGTTGAGCGACTGGATCACCGCCGGGTTGAAGACGAACCGGTAGTACTCGGGAAACGCGGCCCCCAGCACACCCGGGCCCAGCAAGATGCCGGCAATGATCTGCACCACCACCAGGGGCGCGAAATGGTCGGTCCTGAACAAGCGCCACACCAGGTAAGGCACGCTCAGGATGATGAGCATGGCGATCAGGAAAATTTCGGTCGTGTTCATGGGCATAGGGATGAGAAGCGCGCGAATGGTAGGCGCTCTCCCGAACGCTTTTGCCTAGGGCTTGCACCGCTGCGGGCGCAGAAAGAACTTGGGTGTAACCGGCGCTGCGGCTGCGAGGAGGCGTGTGGGGTGCGGGCGCGTCTCAAGGGCGAGGGTGGCCGGCCGTGACCGCGAATGAACTGGGGCACGCCGGGAAACGGTTCGCTCGTTCAATGCAGTTACTCGCTCGCCTCAAGCAACTCCAAAATTTCCTGCAGCAGAGTTTCAAATCGCCCGCATACCGTTTCCGTCAGCTTCGCCGCATCGTCAAAGTCTGGTGCATCAACCAACAGCGGCGCTTCAAAGACCGAATACGCCGGCATGGCCTCTGGGTTCACCCACTTCGCGCCCCTCAGCTTTTTCCAATACTGGATCTGCACATCCTTGGTTTGCCCCAGAAGCCACAGCTCAAAGTTTGCCTTCTGATGATTGAAAACCAAGCCGAGCTTGAGCTTCTTGCTCTTGAGATACTCATTCTGCAAATAGAAGTACGTGAAATCGGTGTACCCATGCAGAACGGCCGCGACCGAGAACTCGGTTTCGTATCTCTTCGAGAATTCGGTTCTTAAATTCTGAACCACACCGACCAAGTCCTGGTAGGTTCTTTGGAGTTCGCCGCTGGAGAATGCGTTTTTGTACGCGGGGATGCGGGCGTTCAGACTTTGACTCGACATCGGCCATTCCCTCCCAAATCAAGGTTTGACTTCATGAGTCATTCTGCGACACCGAGGCGGATCAACTGAAAAGAACTGTCACTTGGCACCGGTTGCCTCCCGGAAACTCGCAAGTGCCAACCAGGCCATCCCGAGCCCTATGCCAAACCAAACCACCACACAGGACCAAAACGTTTTGGGGCTGGCTTCGCGGAGCACCAGGACGCTCTCGCGTTTACTTGGAAACTGGACCGCGCCTGACAGAACACCATCAACACAGCACCAAAAGGCTATCCCGGAGAGGCAGAGTAACGTGATGGATATGGCGAATTGAAACGCGGGGCGCATAGATGAGTGCTTAACGACGTGAGGGGCCACCGGAACGACGGAGTCGCGGAGGGCAACTGCAAGCGCAGTTTGTGGTTGCTGTCAAGACGGAATAGTCAAATTTCATAGCGCGTGAATCCGACAGATTCTTGAAAGATTGCCCAACTTCAATATCTGTTGCGGATGTGCTGTTGCACGGCCAGCCCTTTTGGCTCCAATTGGAACGAGACTGACACTCACGTTTTCTACACCAAAGGCATCTCCCGTAGGGATAGCGAATCGGTATTCCTTTTGCCACGAAAAAGTTATGGGCTTTCTCATGGCTATGCGCTCTGGTAGCGCCCAATCGACAATCGGCGGTTCCTCCCAACCGTAGTAACGGACGCCATCGTGTACAAGGTGGTCGACGCGAAAACGCCGACGTAACGACAACGAAGCCCTCAGGCGAGCCAGAAACTTTGTGGGGTCGATAATTTCAATCGCTACCTCTGCATTAAACCGCCGAGCAATCTCCAGGCAAAGCTCGGTGCTCATGCAGTAAACAAAAATTTCATCCTCTTTGGCAGTTGACTCTAGTCGATACGGCAGAGACCCAGACTCTCCGGTCGTGAGATTGTTTACTCGTAGCCCACCTGATGTTTGGTGAACTAGTGTGCCTTCAAATTCATCCGCTCGAACACCTGCATCCTCGTAGTCTCGGAAGTAAGACAAAGACCGAAGCAAAACAACTCCACTCTCCACAAAATCAGAGGCGTGTTCTTTTGAGAAGTAGCGAAATAGAGAGGGCATGAAATTCAACTTTCATTTACAACTCGGAGTCATGCAGGGTTCGGGGACAAGTCTTGACTATCAGACCCTTGCCTCTTCGTTCTTCATTCAACTTTCAGACTCGCGTGTTCTTTTTTTTCGCTGGCGCCCTCGCACAGTCAAGACCCGCCGACGATTATCACCACCGCTCTACCCGCCTTCGCATCGTAGGCAATATACTGATATGCCTCGTAATGGGTCGAATGAAACAGGATTGGCTGCCGCATGGCCAAAAGGCGCTTGAGTCTTGATTCTGGAATCTTCAACTCATCGCCATCCAAGTCAGAAAAGTTCTCTTTTGTCCGTCGAACTGCCTTGGGCAACTGCTGGTGCGGAACAACTGCATTCCAAAGGGTGTCATCCACAAAACTCTTTGCCACCGACACCAAGTTCGGATCATCCCATTGCACAACGGTATGCCTCTTGAACGGCGCACTGTAGCGATACAAGGTTCTCCCGGAAGCGGAGACCACGGCGATGGTCAGGGTCGCCGAATGGCACGAGCCTGAACCGATTCCAATGGTCAGCAAATCATGCGATTTTGACGAAGCAAACGAAATCTTGCGCCTGGCCCGGTACTCGCACGACGGATCAGCGGCGGTTTGCGCAGTTGCGACAGAAGCAAGTAGGCCTCCCATCAGCGCCACAAATGCAACTCTCCTCATTGCTTATCGTCTGCAATGCAGGCTTGGGCATCACTCGTCCTCATCTCGTGCCCGGCATGAGAGTTCGGCGTAGCGGCCACTCGGTGCTACAAATCTGACATTTGATTCCCTCTGGTATTTCTCCAAAGATTCGTACTCATGCAGAGTGCAGCGATTGGCAACTGCGAACTCCGCAAGCTCGCCTGTGCTCCCTAGCAGTCGAACCACAAGGCCACCACCTTCACTGACGCAACACCCGGCGTACTTGGTCATGTATTCCTCTTCTAGGAGCACAAGCTCGTGACCCAAAAACTGCAAACTACCTTGAACGCGGTAGTAGTCCGTGTAATCAACCCGAATGAGAGGTCGAAACGGAATCAGGCTCTGCTCTTTGAATTCCCTGAGCACCGTAGGGGAATCGGGGTCAAGTCTTAAATATTAAGTCCCCGCCGCTGGACTCTTCATTTGCCTACCAGACTCGCATGGCTTTAGTTGCTAGCTGGCGTCCACTCATCAAAATGCGTCCAGTCTTTACAGATGACAAAAATGCCATCACCGCCGCCTGTCGCGGAGTTCATCAGGAGCAGAAGTTGCTGGCGCGGCGATGAGGATAACTTAACATTTAAGACTTGACCCCGAATTTTCGCCTTCATTGCCAAAACGTTGAGCTCCTTCTCGAAGGGTACTGTACCAACCTGAGGGGCATTGAATTGACCAAGTCGCTGGATGATGCCACGCCAAGAAAAAACTGTTTATTCTCCTGACTCGTGGGTGAGCTTAATACGCACGCCCGTGACGACAATATTTCGATGCTTAACAGTTAACGCCAGTCGGAAATTAAGGATTGGACCCACTGTTGTATAGCCCACCTCAGGCGTTGGCTGAGTGATTATTCGCAAGGTAGGTTTTATGAACCACGAGCGCACTCCTGAAAATATGGAGAGCGCCCACGCAAGTGCACCAACTAGTGCAGCCACTTCAGTGATATTCATTTTACGAGCGTATGGCATGAGTCAAAAATTGCCACCAGCTAGAATGCTTCTGCCGTCACACCACGCTTCAAAAGACTCAACTCGACCGACGACAGGCAAACCGCGCCAAACGAAACTATCACCACTTTGGTGGCAAGAGATGCTAGCGGAGTCTCGGGGGCAACCACCAAATATCAAGTCCTTGCGACCGAGTTCTTCAACAAATTATAATGTTCGCTTAGCTTTAGTTTTTCTCTGGGATCTTCTCGTCAAAATTTTTCTTGTTTTTTGATGGCATCGAACGCTGTCAGCGTTGCCTGTCGAGGCACTGATGAGGAGCTGCAGCTAATGGCGCGGCGATCAGGGAGTTAACTTAATACTTAGGGCTTGACGCTGGATTTATCTCCAAACCAATCCCACTTCCCCCGCAACCCAATTCCAACAGTTCTGAGACCATTTCAATCTGCGTGCGAAAGATGCTCAACGGAACCTCCGGCTGATTGTTTAGATTACTCCCCAAAACAAAGAGTGATCTCAAAATTTGATCAAAGAAGTCATCCGAATCAGATGGCTGAGCTCGATTCTCACTATAGCCTCCCGCTATTCCAACCATCGACTCAAAGTACTTCCGCAACCCCTTCTCAGGACATGGCAAAACCTTTGCTCGCGTCCAATTTGGCCACCAGCCTTTCCTGGCATGCTCTGAAAATCGGTCGACAAAAGACCTCTCAGTTTCCCCGACATAAATAGGCTCATCGCCCTCCCCGTAAAACGCATAAACCCAACCAAGGTGAACACTCAACTGCTTTGAAATAGCCCCGGATTCAAAATTTCTCTTAGTTATTTGGTATCCATTGGCGTGAAAGAACTCGTAGAAAACCGTTGTCGCACCAAACAGATATGCACCTAGGGGCTCAAAATCCTCTTGAACACGCCTAAATCCAAGACCAATATCAGAATCTAGTTCTAGATTGTCGCGGCACTTTTTTTGCCCGACTCTATCCGCCGGTTGCGGAGGTCGACTAGTGTCTGCGTCCGTAGATTCTTGTTTTGGTGAAGACATTTCTATTCCTTTGGTTTTGGCTGAGTCTGTTTAACCCATGCATCGAGACACCCGACATTCAATGAGGCGACCAAATGCACTTGGACGTCAACTCCATTCGCAGCTTGTTCTTTGAGGATCGCTGAATCATCATTTTCTTCACCTTATTAACCTGGACCTTATCAAATAAAACCCCGAAAAAACAGCACAGGGTTTTATCGAGCAGCGCGGCCGCCCCTGCCCACCCCTGTCTTTCCTGTGTCATCGGCGCCAGCAGGCTCGCCCTATCCATGCCGTTTGGCACGCTCGCCGATGCCTCACCCGATATGAATCGCTTCGAGGTGCGCCGAACCGACTGCCCTGTCGAGTCGATCCAGCTGAATGAGTCCGCTCCTTGCACACGGCATGATCGACCACTCAATTGAACCCATAGAAACATGACGCCCCAACAACAAAGGGAGCCTTTCGGCTCCCCTGGTTGCTCCTGCCCTGCTCAATGCCATGGCAGCGGAGCCCGGCTCTTGATGGCGTCTGACCTCGTCCAGTCCCTGGAGAGTGCCCGCTGCAATGGAAGGAAGCTTCGCAGCCGCGGCCGGGCTCGTCCATCCCCCAGGAGTGTGGACGGGTCAACCCTAGTGAAGGTGTCCCGCTGCCGCTCAGTCAGGCCGGCAGCTGCATCAAGCCCACATCAGCCCGGCCGCTGGCGGCCGTGATCAGGCCCAGCACGCGGCCGGGCTCGGCCCCGACCATGTCCCAGCTGAAGCGCCAGGCCCAGTTGCCGCCGAGCACGCCGGGCACATTCATGCGGTGCTCGCTGCCCAGGCCCAGCACGTCCTGCATGGGGAAGACGGCGATATTGGCGACCGAGTTGCAGCAGGCGCGGATCATGGCCCAGTGCACATCGTGCTCGTTGCAAGGCAGGTAGGCGCCGGCAAACGCGCGCTCGCGCGCTGAAGCGCTGCGCCACCAGCCGTGCACGGTGTCGTTGTCGTGCGTGCCGGTGTAGGCCACGCTGGCGCGCGGCCAGTTCTGGGGCAGGAACTCATGCGTGCCGTCGCCGCCGAAGCCGAACTGCAGGATCTTCATGCCCGGGAAGCCACAACCCTCGCGCAGGGCATGGACGTCCTCGGTGATGAAACCAAGATCCTCGGCCACGATGGGCAGCGGGCCCAGGGCCGCGGCGATGGCGTCGAACAAGGCCTGGCCGGGGCCGGTCTTCCATTGGCCTCGGCGGGCGTCCGGGCTGTCGCCGGGGATTTCGTAGTAGCCGGCAAAGCCGCGAAAATGGTCGATGCGGAAGACATCGGCCTGGCTCAGCGCGCGGCGCACGCGGGCCGTCCACCAGGCGTAGTTTTCGGCGGCCATGCGGTCCCAGCGGTAGAGCGGGTTGCCCCAGCGCTGGCCCTCGGCCGACATGGCGTCGGGCGGCACGCCGGCGACCACGGCGGTCTGGAACTGTTCGTCCAGCTCGTAGAGGTCCGGGCGCGACCAGCAGTCGGCGCTGTCGTGGGCCACGAAGATGGGCAAGTCGCCCATCAGATGCACACCCTTGCTGTTGGCGTAAGCCTTGAGCGCGCTGACCTGGCTGTCAAAACACCACTGCACGAACTGCCAGAAGCGGAACTCCTCGGCATGGCTTTCGCGCGCCTGCGCCAGCGCGGCTGGTTCGCGGCGCGCCAGGGCCGGCGCCCAGGTCCACCAGGCCTGGCCACTCAAAGGCGAGCGGATGGCCATGAAGAGCGCGTAGTCGTCCAGCCAATCGGCCTGAGCCGGGGCGGCGCACCAGGCGGCAAAGGCGGCGCGGTCCTCGGCGCTGGCGCGGGCGAAGAAGCCCTGGGCCGCCAGGCGCAGCTGCTGCTCGCGCCAGGGCAGGACGCGGCCGTAGTCCACCTTGTGGGCCTCAAAGCCGCCCTCGGGCAGCTGCGGCGCGGCCAGCCAACCCTTGGCCACCAGGGGCTCGAAGGCCACCATCCAGGGGCAGCCGGCAAAGGCCGACACGCCTTGGTAGGGCGAATCGCCGGGGCCGATGGGCGTGGTCGGCAGCAGCTGCCACAGGCGCTGGCCGGCGCTGGCCAGCCAGTCGACGTAGGCGTACGCATCGGGGCCGAAATCGCCCATGCCGTGCGGGCCGGGCAAGGAGGTGATGTGCAGCAGCACACCGGCGCTGCGTTGGGTGAGGTCCATGGGGTGGGTTCTCGTGGGGAAACAAAAAAGAAGAGAGTCAGGAAAGAGGGGCTTCCGGCGCCTGGCTCAGCACCAGCAGGCTGCAAGCCGGTGCGGCCAGCGTGCTGCTATGCTCGCCATGCTCGGCCAGCTCGCCGCTGCTGTCCAGAGCCAAGCGCCACGGCCCGGGCGGCAAGGCGAAAGCCTGCAGAGCCTCCGCGGGATTGAAGAGCAGAAGCAACAAAGGCTCGGCTGCTTCACCTTGCAGCAGGCCGGCAAAGGCCAGCTCGCCGCCGTGGTGCCAGTCTTGCACCTGCATGGCGTGGCCGTGCGGGCTCAGCCAGCGCAGGCTGGCCGCGCCGGATGTGCCAGAAGTAGAAGCAGCCTCGCCAAACCAATGCGGCTGGCGCAGCAGCGGGTGGGCGCGGCGCAGGGCCGTGAGGCGGCCGACAAAGGCCGCCAGGCTGCGGTCGGCCTGCGGCCAGTCCAGCCAGCCCAGGGCGTTGTCCTGGCAGTAGGCGTTGTTGTTGCCGCCCTGGCTGTTGGCGATCTCGTCGCCGGCATTGAGCATGGGCGTGCCCTGGGCCAGCAGCAAAGTGGCGAGCATGGCGCGGCGGGCGCGCTCGCGGCGGCGGCGGATGCTGGCATCGTCGCTCGGCCCTTCGACGCCGAAGTTGGCGCAGAGCTCGCCGTCGCGGCCATCGCGATTGTTCTCGCCATTGGCCTCGTTGTGCTTGCGCGAGTAGCTGACCAGATCGTTGAGCGTGTAGCCGTCGTGGCAGGCCACAAAGTTGACCGAAGCGAGCGGGCTTCGCTGGCCATGGTGAAAGACATCGCTGGAGGCGGTGAAGCGGCGCGCGAACTCGCCCCGGCCGGTGCCACCGGCTCCGCCGGCGCCCAGCCAGTAACCCCGCACGGCATCGCGAAACTTGTCGTTCCACTCGAGGAAGCGGCCCGGAAAACGGCCCAGCTGGTAGCCGTCATAGCCCGCATCCCAGGGCTCGGCGATCAGGTGCACACCGGCCAGCACCGGGTCCTGACGCAGGGCCATGAAGAAGGCGGCGTTGCCATCGAAACCGTGGCGGGTGCGGCCCAGCACCGGGGCCAGGTCGAAGCGGAAGCCATCCACCCCCATCTCCTGCACCCAGAAGCGCAGCGAATCGAGCACCAGCTGCGCCACGCGCGGGTGCGCGGTGTTGAGGGTGTTGCCGCAGGCGCTGTGGTTCTCGCAGCGGCTCAGGTCTTCGGCCACCAGGCGGTAGTAGCTCTTGTGATCGAGGCCGCGGAAGGAAATCGTCGGGCCGAACTCATTGCCCTCGGGCGTGTGGTTGTAGACCACGTCCAGCACCACCTCCAGCCCCGCTTCGTGCAAGGCCTGCACCGTGGCGCGAAACTCGGCCGCCACGGCGCTGGCGTCCTCGCGGTGGGCCGGCTGCGCCAGGCGCGGGTCGGGTGCGAAAAAGCCCAGGGAGTTGTAGCCCCAGTAGTTGCGCAGGCCGGTGCCGGCCAGATGCGGCTCGTCCAGCGCGTAGTGCACCGGCAGCAGGGACAGGGTCGTCACGCCCAAGGCCTTGAAATGCGCAATCGCCGCCGGATGCGCCAGGGCGGCATAGCTGCCCCGCAGCTCGGGCGGGATCTCGGCCATCTGCTGCGAGAAGCCTTTGACATGGACCTCGTAGAGCACCACATCCTGCAGCGCGTGGCGCGGCGCCGAGCGGCGCGGGCTGAGCCCGGCCAGCGGTGCGGGCACGCGCGCCTTCAGCGCCTGGGCGGCGTTGTCGCGGCGGTCGAAGGAGCGCGCGCCATCCGGGTGGCCCAGCTCATAACCGTGGTGCTCGGCATGCCAGCCAAAGTGACCGACGATCTCGCGGGCATAGGGATCGAGCAGCAGCTTATGGGCATTGAAACGATGGCCGGCCTCGGGCTGGTACGGGCCGTGAGCGCGCAGACCGTAGACCAGGCCGGCACCCAGGCCGGGCAGAAAGCCCTGGAAGATGCCGTCCTGCGGGCCCTGCAGGCGGTAGCGGCGCAGCTCGCGCTGGCCGGCGGCATCAAAGACGCAGAGCTCGATGGCCTGCGCATGCTCGGAGAACACGGCGAAATTGATGCCGCCATCGCGCACATGGGCGCCCAAAGGCTCATGGCGGCCGGGCTCCAGGGCCTCGGGCAAACGGAATGCAGTGCTCGTCGTCATCATCATCGTCAAGCTCAGGCGCTGGCGCCCAGTAGAAAGCTCAGGGGCTGGGCCAAGCGGGCAGACCAAGCCAACTCATTGTGGCCTTGGCCTTCAAACACCCGGGACTGCAGCTGCGGGGCTCGGTGGCCCAGCTCGGCCATCAGCGCATCGACCTGGGCTTGCGCATCGTCGTACTGCGCATCCAGATCCGCCGTGCCGCGGTCCATGTAGAGGCGCAGCTGGCCCGGTGGCGGCAGCTTGCGGCGCAGGTAGGCCAGCGCGGCGGCGGGGATCTCGCGGTTGCGCTCGAAGCTGCCGATCCAGTGCGTGCTCAGCGCGGCCGCAGCGCCGAAGACCTGGGAGTATTCGCAGAGGCCGTAGACGCTGATCATGCCGCCCATGCTAGAGCCCATCAGAAAGGTGGACTCACGGCCGGGCGCGGTGGCATAACGCGCATCCACGGCGGGCTTGAGTTCCTCGACGATGAAACGCAAGTAGGCATCCGACATCACCGGATGCTTGATGCGCTCGGCGCGGTAGCGCTGGGCCGTGGGCGAATCTTTCAAAGCCTGGTCGTAGGCCTGCGGGAAGAACTCGGCGTGGCGAAACTCGGGCCGATTCCAGATGCCGACGACGATGAAGTCACGCAGCTGGCCCGTGGCGATCAGGGGCGCAGCCACCTGATCGACCTTCCAGGCCTGGCCGTTCCAGGTGCTGCGCGGGTCGAACAACATCTGGCCGTCGTGCATGTAAAGCACCGCATGCGGGCGGCGGCCGTCGTAGCCGGGCGGCAGCCAGACTTCGACCGGGCGCGGCGGCACGGCGCGCGAGGGGAACGGCGCCCAGCGTTCCAGGCGGCCGAGCTGCACCTGGGCCTCTGGGCTTGCTTGAATCGGCTCGGCCGACGCGGCAGAACCCAAGACCGCGCCGCTCAAGACCGCCCCCGTCTTCATCAAGGCCTCGCGTCGATTCAAGCCCAGCGTCATGACTTCTCCCGCCCCAGGAACAGGACCGACAGCGGCGGCAGAGTCAGCACCAGGCTGCCATCGGCCTCGGCCTGCAAGCCGGCATCGAGATTGCCCAGATTGCTGCCGCCGTAGTGGGCGGAATCGGTGTTGAGCAGTTCGCGCCACGGGCCACCTGCGGCAAGGGCCAGCGGCAGCGCTAGGCGATAGCCGGGCCGCGGCACCGGCGTGAAGTTGCAGACCACCAGCACCGTGCGGCGCTCGCCCTCTTCACCTTCATCGTGCCGCGCCCAGGCCAGCACCGACTGCTCGCGGTCCTCGGCCTGCAGCCACTCGAAACCGCGGGCCTCGCAGTCCAGGCGATGCAGGGCCGGCTCGCGGCGGTAGAGCAGATTCAGGTCGCGCACCAGGCGCTGCATGCCGGCATGGTGGCCCTGCGCATCGTCCAGCAGATGCCAGGGCAATTCGGCATCATGGTTCCACTCGCTGGGCTGAGCAAACTCCTGGCCCATGAAGAGCAGCTTCTTGCCCGGATGGCCCCACATGAAACCATAGAAGGCGCGCAGATTGGCGAACTTCTGCCAGGCATCGCCAGGCATCTTGCCCAGCATGGAGCCCTTGCCATGCACCACCTCGTCATGCGAGATCGGCAGCACAAAGTTCTCGCTGAAGGCGTAGACCAGGCCGAAGGTCAGCTTGTCGTGGTGCCAGCGGCGGTGGATGGGATCTTCCTGCATATAGCGCAGGCAATCGTTCATCCAACCCATATTCCATTTGTAGTGAAAGCCCAGGCCGCCGGCATAAGTCGGTGCGCTGACACCGGGAAAGCTGGTCGACTCCTCGGCCACGGTGATGGCGCCGGGCGCCTCCTGGCCGAGCAGCTCGTTGATGCGCTTAAACAGGCTGATGGCCTCCAGGTTCTCGCGCCCGCCGTCCACATTGGGCAGCCACTCGCCCGCCGGGCGGGAGTAGTCGCGGTAAAGCATGGAGGCCACCGCATCGACGCGCAAGCCATCCACGCCCCAACGCTCCATCCAGTAGAGCGCATTGCCGGCCAGGAACTGGCGCACCTCGTAGCGGCCGAAGTTGTAGATGGCGGTGTTCCAGTCGCGGTGGAAACCTTCGCGCGGATCGGCGTACTCAAACAGCGCCGTGCCGTCGAACTGCGCCAGGCCATGCGGGTCCATGGGGAAATGCGCCGGCACCCAGTCGAGCAGCAGGCCCAGGCCCTGCGCATGGCAGGCCTCGACAAAACGGGCGAAGCCCTCGGGCGGGCCGAAGCGCGCGCTGGGCGCAAACAGACCCAGGGTCTGGTAGCCCCAGCTGCCATCAAAAGGATGCTCGCTGATGGGCATCAGCTCGATGTGGGTGAATCCGAGATTGGCGGCATAGGCCGGCAGCTGCGCGGCCAGCTCGTCCCAGCTTGGGAAGGCTCCAGTGCCACGGCGCCAGGAGGCGGCATGGACCTCGTAGATGGCCACCGGCGCCTGCCGCGCATTGGCCATCGCGCGCTCCAGGCTCAGACGCGGCCGGGTCTTGAGCAGCGGCAAGGCCGGCGCCACGATGCTGGCCGTGGCCGGGCGCAACTCGGCCGCACGCGCGAAGGGGTCGGCCTTCAGCGGCAGCAGCTGCCCCGCGCGGTCGTGAATCTCGAATTTGTAGAGATCGCCCGCGCGCGCGGCGGTGGCAAAGCCCTGCCACACGCCTGATGCCTCATCCTTGACGAGGGGATCGGCCTCGCCGTCCCAGCGGTTGAAACTGCCGACCACGCTGACCCGGCTGGCATTGGGCGCCCAGACGGCAAAGCGCACACCATGCTTGCGCCCCAGACGCCCGACATGGGCACCCAACAACTCCTGCGGCCGCGGGTGCTCACCACGGGCCAGCAGGGCCAGGTCTTGCGCGGAGATCAGTGCCATGGCCAAGCGCTGACGGAGGCTCAGCCCAAGCTCTTCACCGACCAGACGCGATCGACGTACTCGGTGATCGTGCGGTCGGCCGAGAACCAGCCCATGCCAGCCACATTGAGCACCGCCTGGCGGGCCCAGGCCTCGGGCTGGGCGAACAAGGCGTCGACACGGGCCTGGGTGGCCACATAGTCCTTGAAGTCGGCCATCAGCATGTAGACATCGCGGCCCAACAGGCTGTCGACCAGGGCGCGGTAGCGCTCGCGGTCGCCGCCGCTGAAGGCACCGCTGGCGATGGATTCCATCACCTGGGCCAGCTGGCGGTTTTCTTCGACAAAAAGGCGCGGGTCGTAGCCCAGGGCCTTCATCTGCGCCACGGCTTCGGTGCGCAGGCCGAAGCAGAACATGTTCTCGGGGCCGAAGGCCTCGGCCATCTCGATATTGGCGCCATCCCAGGTGCCGATGGTCAGCGCGCCGTTGAGGGCGAACTTCATATTGCCGGTGCCCGAGGCCTCGGTGCCGGCGGTGGAAATCTGCTCGGACAGATCGGCCGCCGGGATGATGGTCTCGGCCAGCGACACACCGTAATTGGGCAGGAAGACGAGCTTGAGCTTGTCACCCACACGCGGGTCGCTGTTGACCACGCGGCCCACATCATGGGCCAGCTGGATGATGGACTTGGCCGCCACATAGGCCGATGCGGCCTTGCCGGCGATCAGCACCGTGCGCGGGGTCCAGTTGGCTTGCGGATTGGCGATGATGGCCTGGTAGCGCGCGATCACATGCAGGATGTTGAGCAGCTGGCGCTTGTACTCGTGGATGCGCTTGATCTGCACATCGAAGAGGCTGTCCGGGTTGATCACCAGGCCCAGCTCCGCGCGCACCCGCTCGGCCAGGCGCTGCTTGTTGGCGCGCTTGACGGCCATGAACTGACGGCCGAATTCAGCGTCATCGGCAGCTGACTTGAGTTGAGCCAAGCCTGCCAGGTCCTGGCGCCAGGCGATGCCGATGCGGCCATCGATGAGGCTGGAGAGCGCCGGGTTGGCCTGCTGCAGCCAGCGGCGCGGCGTGACGCCGTTGGTGACGTTGTGGAAACGCTCGGGGAAGATGGCCGCGTAGTCCGCAAAAATGGTCTGCACCATCAACTCGGAATGCAGGGCCGCCACGCCGTTGACGCGGTGCGAGGCGACGATGGACAGGGCCGCCATGCGCACGCGGCGCTCACCGCCGAAGGGGCTGCCTTCGTCGATCAGCGAGACGCGGGCCAGCAAGCCCTCGTCGCCGGGGAAGCGCTGGCGCAGCTCGCTCAGGAAGCGGTGGTTGATCTCGTAAATGATCTCGAGGTGGCGAGGCAGCAAGGCCTCGAACATGCGCACCGGCCAGGTCTCCAGGGCCTCGGGCATCAAGGTGTGGTTGGTGTAGGAGACCGCCTGGCGGGTGATGGCCCAGGCCTCGTCCCAGCCCAGGCCCTGCTCATCCAGCAGCAGGCGCATCAGCTCGGCCGGCGCCAGCGCGGGATGGGTGTCGTTCAGATGGATGGCATTGCGGCGGCCCAGCTCATGCAGGGGCGCGCCCTCGGCCAAGTGGCGGGCCAGCAGGTCTTGCAGCGAGGCGCTGACCAGGAAGGCCTCTTGCTTGAGACGCAACTCGCGGCCGGCTTCGCTGCTGTCGTCCGGGTAGAGCACCCAGTTCAGGGCATCGGCGGCGACGCGGTGGCGCGCGGCCGCGGCGTAGTCACCCTGGCAGAAGGCCTTGAAGTCGATCGGCGCCACGGCGCTGGCCTGCCACTGGCGCAGGGTGGACACGCGCTCGCTGTGGTGGGCCGGCACGATGAAGTCAAAGGCCTGGGCCTCCAGCAACTCGGCCGGCAGCCAGCGGCGCTGGCCTCCTGCGTCCAGCTCGACCCGGCCACCGAAGCCGACGCGGTAGCGGATCTGCTCGCGGCGCACTTCCCAGGGTGCGCCGAGGCGCATCCAGTCGTCCGGTGCCTCGACCTGGCGGCCGTCCTGAATGGCTTGGGCGAACATGCCGTACTGGTAGCGCAGACCGTAGCCGAAAGACGGCAGACCCAGCTCAGCAAAAGAATCGAGGAAGCAGGCGGCCAGGCGGCCCAGGCCGCCATTGCCGAGCGCCGCATCGGGCTCGCGCTCCAGCACCTCGCCCAGGCTCAGGCCCTCAGTCGCCAGCAGCGCTTGCAGATCACCCTGAAGGCCCAGGGCGGCCAGGGCATTGCTCAGCGCCCGGCCCATCAGGAACTCCATGGACAGGTAGTGCACGCGGCGCACGACCTCGCCAGCGACCGGGCGCTGCGCATCCTGCGCTTGAGTCTGGGCCCAGCGCTCGGCCAAGACCTGGCGGCAGGCCGTGGCAGCAGCACGCAAGGCCAGGGAGGCGGAGCTTTGGCCCAGGTTCTGGCGCTGCGCCTCCCGGTAGGCGGCGGCAAAGGCGGCGCGCAGCTCGGGGGAGGCCGAGGAAGTCAGGGCGCTGGAGGCAGAGTCGTTCATGGGCACGGCTTTCGCAAGCGAGGTCAGCGGGGATGAAACAAGGGTGGCGAGCTGAGACATGGCGGCGATCGGTTGAAGGGGCGGACTGGCTGCAAGCAGGCGTGAAACGCGCCCGCGACCGCCGGTGTTCATCAAAGGGTGTTCATCAGTGCGCCACAGGGGCGACAGAGCAAGAATGCGAGGCCGCCAGAGGGCCTTCCTCTGGCCACCACACGGCCGGCTGCGGCGGCATCCGGCGTCGCGTTGGCAAAAGTATCGCCGACGCCCGTAGTTTTGTGTAGTTTCACTACATCGGGTTATCCCGATGATCAACGCAAGTCATTGATTTTACTTGTTTTGAACTTGGATCAATCGGGTTACCGCGGTTGTTCAAGTAGTTTTGACGCTGTATATTGTCTACAAATCAGGCCTGAAACGGCAAGCGCTTGCCGGCCAGGAACACACAAGCACATACAAGACACAGCGGCGCCGCCCTGAACAGGGCAGCACCCCGGAGACAGCAAGTGGCGGACGTTCAACTCAGCGGCGTGAGCAAGGCCTACGGCAGCATCAAGATCCTGCACGGCATTGATCTGGAGATCCGCGACGGCGAATTCATGGTCTTTGTCGGCCCCTCAGGCTGCGGCAAATCGACCCTGCTGCGCACCATCGCCGGCCTGGAAGAGATCACCGGCGGCGAGTTGCGCATCGGTGGCCGCTTGGTCAACGAGGTGCCGCCGGCCGAGCGCGGCATTGCCATGGTGTTCCAGAGTTATGCGCTCTACCCGCATATGAATCTCTACGACAACATGGCCTTCGGCCTCAAGCTGGCCAAGGTGCCGCCGGCCGAGATCGACGCCGCCGTCAAGAACGCCGCGCGCATCCTGCACATCGAGCACCTGCTGGACCGCAAGCCCAAGGACTTGAGCGGCGGCCAACGCCAGCGCGTGGCCATCGGCCGCGCCATCGTGCGCAAGCCCGAGGTGTTCTTGTTCGACGAGCCCCTGTCCAACCTCGACGCCGCCCTGCGCGTGCGCATGCGCTACGAGTTCGCCAAGCTGCACGAGGACCTCAAGACCACCATGGTCTACGTGACCCACGATCAGGTGGAGGCCATGACCCTGGCCGACCGCATCGTCGTGCTCTCGGCCGGCAAGATCGAACAGGTGGGCACGCCGCTGGAGCTCTACGAACACCCGCGCAATCTCTTCGTCGCCGGCTTCATCGGCTCCCCCAAGATGAATTTCCTGGAAGCTGAACTGGTCCGGGGGACCAATTCCGAAGCTCTCGTCCGCCTCGCCTCCGGCACCCACATCCGCGCCACCGTCGACGCCTCCCGCGCCCAAGCCGGTGACAAGCTGACCCTGGGCCTGCGGCCCGAGCACTTTGTGGTCGGCGGCGAGGACAACGCGATCCAGTCCACCGTCACTTTTGTCGAGTCGCTGGGCAGCGCCACCCATGCCTACTGCGCCTACCCCGGCGTCGAGGACGCGCTGACCTGTGAATTCGACGGACGCACCCGCATCAAATCGGGCCAGGACATCCGCCTGGGCCTGCCGCCCGAGGCCTGCTATCTCTTCGATGCCCAGGGCCAGGCCTTCCAACGCCTGAGCGGATCGCCGACATGATCAGCACGCGCGCCCCGAAACTCTGGCTGCTGGCCGCGGCCTTGCTGGCCACCCAGCCCGCGCTGGCGGCCAAGAACCACAAGCTGCTGGTCTGGATCAATGGTGACAAGGCCTACAACGGCCTGCAAAAAGTCGGAGATGCCTTCGAGAAGGCCTCCGGCGTCAAGGTCGTGGTCGAGCACCCGGTGGACGCCACCGACAAGTTCCAGCAAGCCGCCGGCGCCGGCAAGGGCCCCGATGTGTTCTGCTGGCCGCATGACCGGGTCGGTGAATGGGCCAAATCGGGCCTGCTGACCCCGCTGCGCCCGAGCAAAAAGCTCTACGACGAGGTGGAAGAGAGCGCCTGGAAGGCCTTCGCCTACCAGGGCAAGCTCTGGGGTTACCCCATCGCCATCGAAACCACCGGCCTGATCTACAACAAGGCCCTGGTACCGACACCGCCCAAGACTTTCGACGAGGTGATCGCCCTGGACAAGCGCCTGCAGGCCGAATCCGGCGGCCGCAAGCACGCCATCCTCTGGGACTACAACAAGAGCTTCTTCAGCTGGTCGCTGCTGGCCGGCGCGGGCGGGCAGATCTTTGCCCGCGATGCCCAAGGCGAGTTCGACAGCAGCAAGGTCGGCGTCAACAATGCCGGCGCGCTGGCAGGCGCCGAGATGATCGCGCGCCTGCTGCGCGAAGGCCAGATGCCCAAGGGCGCCCGCTACGCCGAGATGGAAAGCGGCTTCGCCCGCGGCGAGGTGGCCATGATGATCTCCGGCCCCTGGGCTTGGGACAACGCCCGCCGGGCCAAGATCGATTTCGGCGTGGCGCCGATTCCCGGCGTGAAGGCCGGCCAGTATTCCAAGCCCTTTGTCGGCGTGCTGGGCTGCATGATTGCCGCGCCCTCGCGCCAGAAAGACCTGGCGCGCGAGTTCATCGAGAACCACCTGATGCGACCCGAGGCGCTCAAGGTGCTCGATGCCGATGTGCCCATCGGCGTGCCGGCCAACAAGGCCTTTTATGCGGAGCTGGCGGTCAACCCGCTGATCCGCGCCAGCATGGAGAACGCCCGCCTCGGCGAAGCCATCCCCAACATCCCCGAAGTCGGCCGCTTCTGGACCGCCATGGACGCCGCGCTGGAAGCCATCACCAACGGCCTGCAATCGCCCAAGGACGCCCTCGACGGCGCCGCGGGCCGCATGTTGCTGAACACCAAGTGAACCCGTCCATGAATCCGCCCGCCAGCCTCTCGCCTTCGGACGCAGCTCCTGCGCACGCCTCCACCCCGGGCCGCGGCGTCTACACCCGCTTGCCGCCCAGCCGCCTGGAACGCCTGGCCCAGCGCCTGCGTTGGCCGCTGACCGGCGCGGCCGGCCTGGCCTCGCTCTACCTGGTGTTCCTGATGCATGCCGCCGGCCAGACCTGGCTGGCCCTGGGCGCCCTGGGCTTCTTCGTCCTGGTGTTCTACATCTACATCAGCCAGGCGGCGTTTGCCCTGCGCTACCTCTTCCCCGGCATTGCCGGCATGCTGATCTTCATCGCCTTCCCGCTGATTTACACGGCGCAGATCGGCTTCACCAACTACTCCTCGGCGCATTTGCTGAGCCAGGAGCGGGTGCGTGAGTACCTGCTCGACCAGCACGAGGCGGTGCCCGGCCAGACCCAGGCCTTCACCCTGCATGCCGATGGGCCGGAGTTCCGCCTGGTGCTGCGCGCCGAGGACGGCAGCCCGAGCTGGGTTTCGCCGGCCCTGGCCCTGAAGACCACCCGCCAGGAACTGAGCGTGGACATGCTGCCCGCGCAGTCCGCCCAGCAACCCCTGACCGCACCGCTGCAGCAAGCCCTGCCCCTGCGGGAGCTGATCGAGCACCGTGAGGCCCTGATGCAGCTCAAGCTGCGCCTGCCCGGCGCCGCGCAGGAGCTGCGTTATCTGGGACTGCGCGAGTTCGGCGCCATCAGCCGCCATTGGCAGGCACTGGACGATGGCAGCCTGCTGCGCCTGGCCGACCAGACCCGCTTCAGCCCGAATCTGCAAACCGGCTATTTCGAAAGCGCCGCTGGCGAGGTGCAGCAGCCCGGCTTCAAGGTCGTGGTGGGCTGGCGCAACTACACGCGCATGGTGATGGACGCGGAGTTCCGCGGCCCCTTTCTCGCCATCTTCAGCTGGACTGTCTTGTTCTCGGCCCTGACCGTGCTCTGCGCCACCGCCATCGGCATGCTGCTGGCCGTGCTCTTGAACTGGGACGACCTCAAGTTCCGCGGCACCTACCGCACCCTGCTCTTCCTGCCTTACGCGGTGCCGGGCTTCATCTCCATCCTGGTGTTCAAGGGCCTGTTCAACCAGAACTTCGGCGAGATCAACGCCATCCTCGATGCCCTGCTTGGCATCAAGCCGGCCTGGTTTGCCGACCCGCTGCTGGCCAAGGTGATGCTGCTGATCGTCAACGTCTGGCTGGGCTACCCCTACATCATGATTCTCTGCGCCGGCCTGCTGAAGAGCATCCCGGCCGATTTGTACGAAGCCTCGGCGATTGCCGGCGCCGGCCCGCTGACCAACTTCTTCAAGATCACCGCGCCCCTGGTCATCAAGCCGCTGGCACCCCTGCTGGTCAGCGCCTTTGCCTTCAACTTCAACAACTTCGTGCTGATCGCGCTCCTGACGGACGGCCGGCCCGATTTCCTCTCGACCAAGATCCCGGCCGGGCAGACCGACATCCTGGTGTCCTACACCTACCGCATCGCCTTCAAGGACTCAGGCTCGGACTTCGGCTTGGCCGCAGCCATCTCCACCCTGATCTTCTTCCTGGTGGCGGCCATGTCCCTGATCAATCTGCGCCTGATGCGCAAAGCCAATTCATGACGATCATGATGATGACAAACACACCCGTCGTCTGGGGGAGCCGCTAATGGCCATCGTTCGAGGCAAAAAGGCGCGCTGGCAGGTCTGGGCCGCGCATGGGCTGATGTGGGTCTTCCTGGCCCTGACCCTGTTCCCGCTGCTGGCCATCGTCAGCATCTCGCTGCGCCCGGGCAATTTCGCAACCGGCCAGCTGATCCCCAGCGAGATCAGCCTGGAGCACTGGAAGCTGGCTCTGGGCATCCCCTACCAGGCGGCCGATGGCAGCCTGGTTCAGCCGCCCTTTCCGGTGCTGACCTGGCTGTGGAATTCGGTCAAGGTGGCGACCCTCTCGGCCTTTCTGATCGTGGCGATTTCCACCACCGCAGCCTTTGGCTTTGCCCGCCTGCAGTTCCGTTTCAAGACGCCCATCCTCAACAGCATGCTGCTGCTGCAGATGTTCCCGCCGGTGCTGGCCTTGGTGGCGATCTACGCGATCTTTGAAACCCTGGGCAACTTCGTGCCGGCCCTGGGCCTGGAGACCCACGGCGGCCTGGTGCTGGCCTACCTCGGCGGCGTTGCCACCCACATCTGGACCATCAAGGGCTACTTCGAAACGATTCCGGTCGAGATCGAGGAATGCGCCAAGGTCGACGGGGCCACGCACTGGCAGGCCTTCCGCATGGTGCTGCTTCCCATGGCCTTGCCCATCCTGATGGTGGTGTTTGTGCTGGCCTTCATCGGCACCATCATCGAGTATCCGGTCGCCTCGGTGCTGCTGCGCGAAGAGGGCAATCTGACCCTGGCCGTGGGCTCCAAGTATTTTCTGCATGACCAACGCTTCCTCTGGGGCGATTTCGCCGCCGCGGCCGTGCTCTCGGGCCTGCCCATCACGGCAGTCTTCCTGCTGGCCCAGCGCTGGATCGTCTCGGGCCTGACGGCCGGTGGGGTGAAAGGGTGATGCGTGGCGCGCTGCTGGCTGCGCTGCTCGCCCTGCCCCTGATCCACAGCCCGGCCCAAGCCAGCTCCAACTGCACGCCCAGCCCCTTGGGCACACGCGAGCTGTTCCTGCGCGGCAGCTTCAACAACTGGAGCGCGAGCGATGCCCATCGCTTGGTCTATGTCTGTGACCGTTATGAGCTCTACCTGAAGCTGCAAGGCGAGCAGAGCTTCAAGATCGCCGACGAAGACTGGTCACCCGATGCCGACTTCGGCGGCTCGGCCGCTCGCCTGCAGCTCAAAGGCCCGTCGCTGAACCAGCGCTTCAAGGGCGGCATGCACAAGCTGGTGCTGCGCCTGACGGACAAAAGCGGCAGCCTGGCCATCCAGCCCTTTGCCGGCAAACCGCCCCAGCTCCGCAGCGCGCCCAGCGTCACAGACCCGGTGGCCCTGAGCCTGCGCTTTGACTCGCGCGATCTGCAACACAAAGCACCGTTTGGCGCCGTCACGCCCGGCACGCCGCTGCGCCTCAGTCTGAGCGCCCTGCCCGGCGTGCAGCGCGCCAGCCTCGTGGTCGCCAAGCGGCGGCTGGAGGGCAATCAGGAGCTGCTCGAGTACAGCGAGGTGCAGCGCCTGCCTCTGCAAAAGGAAGGCGGAAGCAAAGCGGGCCGCGAGCGCTGGAGCAGCACCGTGGTGCTCGCGGAGCCGGCCATCTACGGCTACCACTTCGAGGTGGAGATCTCCGGCAAGAACTATGTGTTCCACAACAACCGCGATCCGGTGTTCTGGACCCGCGAAAAAGGCAGCATGGGCGCTGGCAGCGTGGACCTGCTGCCCTTGGACCTGCGACCCGAGAACCCGCGACAGATTCGCCGCTACCGCCAGACCGTCTACGCCGCCGACTTCAAAGTGCCCGACTGGGCGCGCGACATCGTCTACTACTCCATCTTCCCCGAGCGCTTCCGCAACGGCGACCGCAGCAACGACCCGCAGCCGGGACGCGAGCACTACCAATACCAGGGCGTGGAGCGCCACAGCCGCTGGCTGAGCAAGCCCTACAAACCAGGCAGCGGCGACGGTTCGGACGGCGTCTACAACAACGATTTCTTCGGCGGCGACCTGGCCGGCATCATCGAAAAGCTCGACTACATCCGCGAGCTCGGCGCCAACACGATCTACATGACGCCGGTCTTCCGCGCGGCCAGCAACCACAAGTACGACACCGGCGACTACAAGCAGATCGACCCGGCCTTCGGCAGCAACGAGGACTTCAAGCGCCTGACGCTGGAGGCCGCCAAGCGCGGCATGCGCGTCATCCCGGACACCTCGCTCAACCACGTCGGCAGCGACTCGCCCTACTTCAACCGCTTTGGGAATTTCAAGCCCGGCGGCGCCTTCGACGGCGGCCGGCTTAACCCCGACTCGATCTACGCCAGCTGGTTCAAGCTCGACCCCAGCCAGGCCAAGCCCGAGGACCAGTACCAGGGCTGGACGGGGGTGAAAGACCTGCCCGAGCTGGACAAGAACTCGCCCGCTTTTCGCGAGTTTGCCTACCGTGCGCCTGACTCGGTGACCCGGCAATGGCTGGACTTCGGCGCCGCCGGCTGGCGCATGGATGTGGCGCCCTGGGTGCCCGACGACTTCTGGCGCGAATGGCGCCAGGTGGTGAAGGCGACGACGCCCGATGCGCTGACCGTGGCCGAGACCTGGTTCGATGCCAGCAAGTATTTCCTCGGCGATATGTTCGATTCGACGATGAACTACATCTTCCGCAATGCCGTGCTCGAGTACGCGGCCGGCGGCGATGCGAGAAAGCTCTACGCCCAGATCGAACTGATGCGCGAGGCCTACCCGCCCCAGGCCTTCTACGCGCTGATGAACCTGCTCTCCAGCCACGACCAGGCCCGTGCCCTGCACCACTTTGGCTATTCGGATGAGCCCGGCGCCAGCGCCCAGCAGCGCAGCGCCCAAGCCCTGAGCCTGGCCAAGCAGCGCCTGCGCCTGGCGGTGTTCTTCCAGATGGTCTTCCCCGGCGCACCGACGATTTACTACGGCGACGAAGTCGGCCTGGGCGGCGGTGAGGACCCCTACAACCGCGCGCCCTACCCCTGGGCCGACGAAGGCGGCCGGCCGGACCTGGCCCTGCTGGCCGACTTCAAGCGACTGACCGCCCTGCGCCATGCCGAGCCCGTGCTGCGCCACGGCAGCCTCAGTGCGCCGCTGCACCTGGATGCCAAGGTCATCGTGCTGGCGCGACAGGACGGCGAGACCTGGGCCCTCACGGCCATGAACAATGCGGCCAGGCCGCGCCGTGTCCAGCTGACGCTGCCGACCGCTCTGCAAGGCCGCGCCTGGCGAGAGGCTCTGAACACCGGAACCGCGCGCGTGGCGCCGCGGGCCGAGGGCGCGAGGCTGACGCTGACCCTGCCCGCTCACGGCGGGCGGGTGCTGATCAGCCGCTGAAACCGGGCGCGAGGCGCTCGCGGCGCCGCCAACGGCGGCAGACCGGGCGCCGCCGCGCCGCAAAAACCGCCTTTGGTCCGCGCGGGGCGGCATTCGTCGCATGCCACAGCAGCGGTCTTGTCCAGCCGCGAGAATGCCGGCCATGTCCATGGCCTTCAACGACACCCGCAGCGCTGGCCCGAAAAGCGGCCGCCAGGTTTTTCTGCAAATCGTCCAGCTGCGGGTGGTGGCCGCCGTCTACTACCTGTGCTTGCTGGTCGCCACCTCGCGCGCCCTGCATTGGTACAAGCCGGAGGATTCACTGGAAAGCTGGGTGCATCTCTGGGTGCGCTTCACCCGACAGAACCTGATCACCGGCTTCACCCTGCTGCTGGCCATTGCACTGGTGGAAGCCTGGCTGCAGCACCGCAAGCACTGCGGCCCCGCCCTCCGCTGGCGCGGCCTGGCCCTAGGCCTGGCCGCGCCGGTCAGCGTGCTGCTGCGCCATGTCATCGGTCGCCTGGACAACCCGGAGGCCGTCTTCAAATGGAGCTGGGTGTTTTCCACCTCCCTGCTCTGGATCATGATCGGCGGGGCGGCCTATGCCCTGCTGCTCTTCACCCACAGGCACCAGGCTTTGCACCAACAACTGGCCGCCAATGCCCGCGAACAAGAGCGTCTGAGGGGGCAACAGCTGGAGGCCCAGCTGAGCGCCTTGCAGGCCCAGATCGAACCTCATTTCCTGTTCAACACCCTGGCCCATGTCAAACGCCTGTACGAGACCGCACCGGAACGCGGCCGTGACATGCTGCAAGCACTGATCGCCTATCTGCGTGCCGCCCTGCCCGCCATGCGCCGCAGCGAGTCGACCCTGGGTCAGGAGCTGGATCTGGTCTGCAACTATCTGAGCGTGCTGCGGATGCGCATGGGTGAGCGCCTGCGCTTCACGGTCTCGGTCGAGCCTGGGCTGCGCGATGCCAGCCTGCCCACGCTGGTGCTGCCCACCTTGGTGGAGAACGCCATCAAACATGGCCTCGCTCCCCTGCCCGAGGGCGGCAACATCCACATCAGCGCCGAGGCCGAGGGCGAGCAGCTCTGCGTGCAGGTGCTGGACGACGGCCGAGGCTTCAGCGGCCAAGGCGGCTCCGGCGTCGGCCTGGCCAACACGCGGGCGCGCCTGAGCGCCCTGTTCGGGGATCGCGCCGCCCTGGTGCTGGAAGCCGCCGAACCGCGCGGCGTGCGGGTGCGCTTGCAACTGCCCCTGAACAGGGGTTCAAGCATGGCCTCGAACATGATCCAGCAGGCGCCTCCATCCGCCCACCGGTCACATCCGGGTACGGCGACCCGCCCGGGCCTGCCGGCATGAGCCGCCTGGCCTCCCGGACCTGGGCCGCATGGCGCTCGCTGACGCCACGCGAAGCCCTGTCAGGCCTGTTGCTGGCCCTGCTCTACGGCCTGATCGACCTGCCCGAGCTGGTGCATGTCAGCGATGTGCCGGGCTGGCAACTGGCCGTGGCACGCGAGCTGCTGAAACCACAGCTGGTGCTGCTGGGCTTGCTGCTGACCTGGCTGCCGGTGCTGCGCAGCCAGCTTGAGGGCGGGCGCCGGATCTGGCTGCTGGTGGCCGCCACCGTGGCCGGCGCTCTGTTGGGACAAGGCCTGGCGCAGGGCGTGATTCATGGGCTGGCCTGGCCCGATTACGAAGCCCTGCTCTGGCAACGCAAGGGGATGACACGGCCACCGCTCGGCTGGCAGCAATGGCTCAGCGGCGCGCTGTACGCCCTGATCCCTTGTGGCCTGCTGGTCGCGCTGACCGAGATGCAGCGGCGCCAGACCCAGGCGCAAGCACAGCTGGACCAGCTGCTGCTGCGCCACAGCGCCATGGCCCGCCAGGCCCTGGCCAGCCGTCTCGCCGCCTTGCAAGCCCAGGTAGAACCGGAGCTTCTGTTCGATACCCTGGTCGATGTCGAGCAGGCCTACCAGGACAGCAGCGCCGAAGCTCCCGCGCGGCTGGAGCGTCTGATCCGCCACCTGCGCGTGGCCCTGCCCCGCCTTCGTGAAAGCGGCAGCCGCCTCGAGATCGAGACCGAACTGCTGGACAGCTACCTCGCCGTCATGTCCGACCGCCACCGCAGCCCGGTACAGTTCAGCGCCGACTGGCCCGAGTCACTGCGCCAGCGGACGCTGCCGCCCATGCTGCTGCTGCCCTTGCTGCAACGCGCTTTGCGCCTGGCGTGGCAGCGCCAACACAGCCTGCCCACGCAGGCTCAGTTGGCGGCGCGCGGCTTCGGCGCAGGCGAGCAAGGCCTGAGCCTGACGCTGAAGCTGTCCTTGCCGGGCCTCTGCGGCGACGACGCCAGCTTGCAAGAACTGGCGGCCCGCTTGCGCGACTGCAGCGCCGGGCTCGCGCGCCTGCGCTGTTACAGCACGACCGGCCATACCCACTTCACCCTGGAACTGCCCCCATGAGATCCCTGAGCGCACCGACCGCCGTGGTCGCCGAAGATGAGCACACCTTGCGCCAGGAGCTGGTCGAGCGCCTGGCCCAGCTCTGGCCCGAGCTGAGCATCGTGGGTGAGGCCGCCGACGGCATCGAAGCCCTGCGCTTGCTGGATCTGCATGCGCCCGATGTGCTGTTCCTGGACATCCAGATGCCCGGCGCCAATGGTCTCGATGTGGCGCGGCAGGTGGGTACGCGCAGCCATGTGGTGTTCATCACCGCCTTTGACGAGCATGCCATCGCCGCCTTCGATCATGGCGCGGTGGACTACTTGCTCAAGCCTCTGGAACCCAGCCGGCTGTTCACCGCCATCGGCCGGCTCAAGGCCCGGCTCGCCAGTCCGGCGACGGGTCAGGAGCGTGCCTGGCAGCCTGCGGCCCCCGCCGAGCCCAGCGCCTCACGCACGCCGCTGCGCTGGATCAACGCCTCGGTGGGTCAAACCCTGCGCCTGATCACGGTGGATGAGGTGCTGTACTTCCAATCCGACAGCAAGTACACGCGCCTGGTCCTGCGCGATTCCGAGGCCCTGATCCGCAAGCCGCTGAAGGAGCTGGTCGAAGAACTCGATCCGCAGCAGTTCTGGCAGATCCACCGCTCCACCCTGCTCAATGTGGCGGCCGTGGCCAGCGTCATCCGCGACTTCCGCGGCCGCCTGCAGGTCCGGCTCAAGGACCACGCAGACATCCTGCCCGTGGCCGAGGCCTACAACCATTTGTTCAAGCAGATGTGATCCCTGCCCACGGGCCGCATCTCCGTCCGGCTCACGGGTCCAGACGGATCACTGCCGACAGAAGCAGCGCTCAAGCCCGAGTCATCAACTCCATTGCGAATCTCGTCCTGCAAGACCACGAACTCCCCCCCGTTTGAGCGAGGCACGGTGTCCACGGTTCGCACCGTACTCGCCATGCGCCGAGCCGCTTCCGCCAGCACCTGATCACCGGCGGCGTGACCCAAACGGTCATTGCGAGGTTTGAAGTCACCCAGATCCACGTCCATCAAGGCCGCGCAGCGGCGACTCCTCCCTCTCCCATGAACACGGGCACAGCCCGGACCCGCATGGCCCACCCGAACCACGATTCGGGCAAAACCACAGCAAAGACCGGAATCACTCAGGAGACCGGTGGCGTCCAGTCCGAACAGACCTCGGCCTGCGACAGAGCCTGGGCCGGCGATGCAATCCCGGGCTTCGCGCGCGGCAGGGCCGGCTTGAGCGGCGTGCCGGCCAGCACCCAGGCCAGCAGCTGCTCGCCGGGTTGGCAAAAGGCCGCCTGCAGCGCCGGGTCGCGCAGAGCGGCACCGCTCAAGGTCTTGGCGGCATAACCCATCAAATGCAGGGCATTGAGGAAGTTCATCAAACCCGCCCCGGCACAAAGCAGCTGCTCATGGGCCGGCACCTCGGGCTCGCCTTCGCGCAGGCGCACGATCAAGGCGGCCAGGCCGGGCCCGTTCCAGGCGCGGTCGTGGGCGCGCTGCAGATCTTCGGCCTCACTCTGGCCCCAGCGCCGAGCGGCATTGACAAAGAGTTCGGCCAGCAACGCACGCTGATCCTCGGACACCAGCACAAAGCGAAACGGCCGCAGGCCGCCATGGTCGGGCGCGCGCAAGGCCAGCTCGGCCGCCTGCTGCCACTGCGCGCGGCTCGGCGCCGGCGCAATCATGTACTTCGGGCCTTGAGAGTAGCGGCCGGCCAGGGCCGCAAGGGCGGAGGAATCGATGCTCATGGCCGGACTGTAGAGCGTTCTGGAGAACGTTATGGCGGGAGGCTCAGCTGCGAACCTCCGCCAGGTGGCGATCCAGAAAACGCGCGGCACGATTCCAGAAATCGATGTCGTTGGCGGGCGCGCGCCAGCCATGGCCTTCGTCGGCATAGACCTGCCACTCCAGGCTGTCGGGCGCGCGGCCAGGCGCGGCCTGCAAGGCCTTGCGGAAGGCCTCACCGTGGATCAGGGGCACGCGCCGGTCTTTCTCACCGTAAGCCAGCAGCAGCGGATGGCGAATCGCCGCCGCATGGCTGAGCGGCGACTGGGCGCGCAGCAGGGCCGCGTCCTTGACCGGATCGCCCAGCAGCAAAGGCATGCCGTGCTGCTTGATGGCATCCGAGGTGTCGCTCCAGCTGACGCTGTAGAGCAGATTCAAATCGGTCACACCCACCCAGGCCACGGCGCAGCGGTACAAGGCCGGCTCGCGCACCAGGCCCATCAGGGCCGAGTAGCCGCCGTAGCTGGCGCCCATGAGGGCGATGCGGGCAGGGTCGGCCACGCCTTGTTCAATGGCCCAGCGGGTGGCGTCGCTGATGTCGTCCTGCATGGCCTGGCCCCACTGCTTCCAGCTGGCGCGCTCGTGCTTCTGACCCAGCCCCAAGGTGCCGCGGAACTGCGGCTGCAGCACGGCATAACCACGCGCGGCCAGGAATTGCACATAGGGGTCCCAGGCCCAGGCCGGGCCGCGCACCCAGGGGCCACCGTGGATCAGCACCACCAGGGGCAGGCGCGGCTTGTCGGCCAGGTTCTTGCTCTTGGGCAGGGTCAGCCAGGCGGGCAGCTCCAGGCCGTCACGCGCCTTGAGGCGGTGCAGGTCCATGGCGGCCATCTGCTTGGCCTCGACATCAGGCCGCTCGCTGCCCAGTCGGGTGTACTTGCGGGTCTGGCGGTTGTAGAGGAAATAGAGCGTGGGCTGGATGTCGGCCGAGGCCTCGATCAGCACCCAGGGCGCATCTCCGCTCCAAGGCACAGACAGGCGATTGGCGGTGCGCGGCAGCACCTTGTCGACCTGGGCCTGCACGGCCTGCAAGTCCGCATCCAGCCACTGCGTGACCTCGGCGTCGATGCTGAAGCGCAGACCCAGCACCCGGTCCTGACGCGTGATCACCTCGGCATCGATGTCGAACTGCGCATGCTGGGCCAGGGGCGCCTCTGACCATTGGCCGTTGACTGGATCGAGAAGCCAGCAGGCCAGCTTGTCGGCGCCCTGGCGGCGGGCGCTGACGTAGAGCTTGCCGTCGGCGCCGAGGTGGCGCACGCGGAAGTCGCCCTCGCCGGTGATGGGGTTGAACTCGGCGATCGGGCACCAGGCCTCCTTGTCGGAGGCGCTGCCCAAATCACGCCAAAGGTAGCGGCCGCGCGGGGCCGCTGCGCGTTCGCCAGAGGTGGCAGCCGGGGTCTCCAGCGTGCGCTGCAGGCGCAGATGGCCAGCGGCATCGAACCACCAGCTCTGCGCCTGCGGCAGGCTGTCGATCTCGCGGCTGCGACCCGTCACCGTGTTCAGACGCAGGAGCTTGAAATGCCCCAGCTCCTTGTCGGTGTAAGCCTCGGGGCGCACCACCAGCACCTCATCGCCTCGGCGCTGGGTGTCACCATGGAGCAGAAAGGTGTTCCAAGGCTCCAGGCTGCGGACTTCGTTGCCGCTGCGAACCAGCACCCGCTGGCGCTCGACCAGCTGCCGAAAGCGGCTGCCATCGTGATCGACAGCAAACAGACCGGGCGCCGCATCCTGCCGGCCCTCGGGCGTTTCGCGATCTTGCAAATCAAAGACCAGGCGCTCCTTGTTGACCCAGAGAAAGCGGCCCACATCAGCGCCTTCGCTGCTGTAGACCACGGTGGGCGCCAAGGTGTCCAGCAGCAGGACGCTGAGCATCCAGCGGCCATGCGGGCCGGTCGTACGCAGGGCGAGGCGCTGACCATCGGGCGAGAGCGCGGCGCCGGTCATCTGCGCCGGCCGGATGAAGCGGCCGGCGTCCGGCAGTTCCGCCGCCCAGGCACACGACCCGGGCCAGACCGAAGCCGCCGACGCGGCCGCAGCGGCGCCAGCCGCCTGGAGCAGTTGGCGCCGGCGCCAGGTGGGAGCAGCGGATGCGGTGGAGTGGTCGTCGTTCATTCAGCGTTTCCTGGTCCTGTGGGCCCGAGGCTTGGGCCTACCCAAAAGTAAAAACCCCTGCGGGCTGGGCGGCCGGCAGGGGTTGCGGTCAAGGCAGGGTTCAGAACTTGTAGCTCGCGCCCACCAACCAGCTGCGACCCCACTTGATGTACTCAAGCGGGCGATCCTTGGTGCCAGCATAGGTCTGGTACGCCGCGTCACCGAGGTTGTTCACCTGCAGTGTCAAGCCCAGGCCCTTGAAGGCGCCATCGTTGAAGCTGTAGCCGATCTGCGCGTCGGTGATGTTCTCACCCACCACATAACGCAGGGTGCGAGCGCCATTGAAGTTGCCGATTTCACCGATGAAGTCCGAGCGGCGGCGGTTGCTGATGCGGAACTCGAAGCCGTCTTTCTCATAGTAGGCCGTCAGGTTGGTGACGCGCTTGGACAGACCCGGCAGGGTGATGTCGCCGCTGCCCACGCTGGAGGCGCTTTCCGGATCGCGGATCTTGATGCCGCTGCTGGTGAAGCTGGCGCTGGCCTGGATGCCGAAGCCGCTCAAAGCCGGCGTCAGCAAGGACAGGGGCAGCGAGGCCGAAAGCTCCACACCCGACAGGCGGCCGCCCTTGCCGTTCTCCGGCGCGGTGTAGGTGCCGGTGGGCTGAATCGGCAGAGGCTTGCCATCGGGACCCAGGATCGGCTTGACATCGGGCAGGTAGGCCGAGAAGTCATAGTTCGAGATCTTCTGGGTGTAGATGTAGCTCTTCAGGTCCTTGTAGAAGTAGGCGGCAGCAACGTAAGCCTTGTTGCCGAAGTACTTCTCGTAGGACAGGTCGAAGGCCACGGCGCGCCAGGGGTCGACCTTGGCATTGCCACCGCTGGCGCCGGGCTCGCGGAAGCCTTGCGAGTTCACGGTGTCACCCACGCCAAACTCGATGGCCGAGCGCAGCTGATCCACACGCGGGCGGGCCACTTGCTTGGCCAGGCCGACACGCACGGTCTGGTCATTGCTCAGACCGAAGGCCAGGTTCATGCTGGGCAGAGCGTCGGTGTAGGTCTTGCCGTCGTGAACCGGCTTGGGGTTCTCGCCACCGGTCAGGCGGATGGCGTCCGAGGACTGGTCCACGCGCTGGAGCTGCAGGCCGATATTGCCGCGCACATCCACACCGCCCCACTTGGAGTCAATGAAGCCCTTCAGGAAGCCGGTGGTGATCTTCTCGTTGACATCCCAGGACTTGGCGATCAGGTAGTTCGCGGCCGTCGAGCTGGGCTCGAAGGTCATGTACTTGGCCACGGCGCCGGGCACGTTCCAGGCCGGAATGTTGCCAATGCCGGCAAAGCCCAGGTCCACCAGACCGTACTGGAATTCAGAGCCGATGGCGGTCTCGCCCTGCTTGCCCAGGTTGATATTGCCTTCGGGCTGGCGCTTCTTCTTGGAGCGATCGGCGTAATTCAGGCCGACCTCGACATCCGAGAAGATGCCGCTCAGCAGAGACGGCGCCGGCATGGTGGCGGCCAGCTTGAAGCTCTTGAGCTCGTCTTCCACGCTGGGCACCTTGCCGTAGCCCGAACCGTAAATCGTGCCGCGCAGCAGCAGCTTGGTCGGATCGGCATAGCTCAGCGTGGGCGCCAGGGTGGAGAAGCCACCGGTCGCATAGTTGAGCTTCAGAGTGTCCAGCCAGGCCGAGGTCGCACCGACCGGCGCCAGCTGGGTGTTGTTCTCCAGGTTCAGCTCATCGCGCTTGGCCTTGGAATAGCTGACATCGGCGGTGACCTTCACATCGCCAAAGCTGAACTTGTTGTTCCAGCCAGCAGCGTCGATCTTGTCCTCGCGCTTGTTGTACATGCCACGCACCAGCGGGAACAGATTGGCCGCCGAGCCACCGATGAAGGTGCCGTTGCCGTTGACCTGTGCGTTGCTGATGTCGATGCGGTAAGCGCCGTTGGTGCCGTTGTAGTCGCCCAGGTTCACTTCGAACTGGTTGGCCGTGTCTTCCTGCTTGGCCGTGGTGTGGAACACGTCCAGCACGCTGGTCCAGGCCTTGGAGGCGCGGACTTCCAGGGTCGCCATCAAGGCGTCACGCTTGGTGAAGCCGGTGCGGCGCAGGGCCTTAATCCCGTTCGAATAGAAGGTGCCTGCCGCCACGCCCGGACGCCAGCCATTGCCCACGGCTTCCCAGGGCTCGTACAGGCCGACCTGGTTTTCCTGGATCGGCGTTTCCTGGTGCGAATAGCCCAGCACCAGACCGACCGTGCGATCGGCGTACTGGTCGATGTAGCTGGCGCTGAAGCGGTTGCCGGTGGCCTTGGCATTGCCGGCGGCGCCGAGCGAATTGCGCTGGCCGCGGGCGTTCAGGGCCACGACACGGCTGCCGAAGTTCAGCGGACGCACGGTCTGCATGTCCAGGGTGCCCGACAGACCTTGGCCGATCAGGCCGGCGTCGGGGGTCTTGTACACGGTCACGCCGCTGAGCAGCTCCGAGGGGTACTGGTCGAACTCGACGCTGCGGTTGTCACCGGTGCTGACCAGCTCACGGCCGTTGAGCAGGCTGGTGGCGAAATCGGGCGACAGGCCGCGCACGCTGATCACCTGAGCCCGGCCGGCCACGCGCTGGGCCGAGAGACCCGGCAGGCGAGCCAGAGACTCGGCAATGCTGTTGTCAGGCAGCTTGCCGATGTCTTCGGAAGAAATCGACTCGACGATGGAGTCGCTGTTCTTCTTGACCGAGATGGCGTCCTCGATGCCCTTGCGGATACCGGTCACCTGCACAGTGTCCAGTTTGGCCGGCGATTGTTGGGCAAACGCACCCGTGGCCAACATCAACAGGCTGCAGCCCACGGCCACCGGGTTGATTTTGAAAATTTCGCGCTGCACTGCCAGGGCCTGCTTGCGCTTCTCTGCGGAAGTACTCATCTTTTGTCTCCTGAATCTCGACTGCTTGCTACGTACTCAACAACGACCGAACCAACGAACCCTTCGCCGCCCTGCCCCGCCGCTGGTGCGCCGGATGCCATGACTTTGAACCTGATGTCTGAACTAGTTTGTATCAAAACTAGATTTTCAGACCAACAAACGTAAACCCTAGTTTTGCGTTCAAGCAACCATTTTTAGATGCTTGTTTCTGAAAAAACCGCTGATTTAACGCGTTTTTAATACCACTCTCAGTCCAGATCAGGGTCATCACCGAGGCTGAAAGTCATGCAGCTTGTAATTCAACTACATCCAACTACAGGCGCATCGCATCTTGCTGCTCCAAGGCCAGGGCTGCACCACTGAGCGCCGCCAGGGTGTCGGTGATCAAGGCCACCGGGATCTCCTCCAGATAGGCACGGAAGCGCCCCTTGGCTTCAAAGCGCTCACGGAACTGCGAGGCAAAGAAGTAGTCGCCAAGGCGCGGCACGATGCCGCCGCCGATATAGACCCCACCACGCGCGCCCAGCGCCAGTGCCACATTGCCGGCGAAGCCGCCCAGCAAGGCACAGAAGGTGGCCAGGCTGCGCTCGCAAAAGGCATCCGCGCCGGTCAGGCCGCGCTCGACGATCTGCTCGGTGCTCAGCGCCTCGGTGAGCGGCGCACCCAAGACCGCCCGCACCGCCTGATGCAGCACCGGCAGACCGATGCCCGAGAGCAGGCGCTCGGCAGAGACATGCGCAAACTCGGTGCGCACCCGGGCCAGCAACTCGCTCTCAAAGCCATCGGCCGGCGCCAGCGTCATGTGCCCACCCTCACCCGGCAAGGCCATCCAGCCGTGGCGCGAAGGCAGCACACCGGCCACGCCGAGGCCGGTGCCCGGGCCAATCACGGCCAAGGCACCCGCCGCCCCCAGACCCTCACCCGGCAGCACCCGCGCACCACCCCACTGGCGCAGCTGCGCCGCCGACAAGCGCGGCAGCGACAAGGCCAGGGCCTCGAAATCATTGAGCACCAGAAGGCTGGACAGCCCCAGCTGCGCCTGCAGCTCGCTGCGCGAAAAGCTCCAGTGCGCATTGGTCAGCTCCAGGCGATCACCCCCGACCGAGGTGGCCAGAGCAAACGCCAGCCGGCGTGGCGCCTGATAGGCCGCACCCAGGCGCTCCTGCTGTAGCGCCAGATAGGCCTGCACGGCCGACAAAGGGCTGCGATGCTCACGCACCGGCAGCACCTGCACGTCCGTCACCGCAGCGCCGGCCTGCGCCAGCCAGCCGAAACGGGCATTGGTGCCACCGACATCCGCCACCAGACTCGGGTAGGCCGGCGCCTCAGCAGCCGATGCACGCGGCGCAATCGCACTCATGCGCACGCACCCTGATCCGGCCTCAGCCCCAGAACCACGCCCATCACATCTACTCGCTGCATCCTCGGTCCCCGTTCGCGGCAGACCACCCGGAAGGCGGCTGCGTCTCATGTTCTTGCGCGGCCAGCCCCTTGAGCCCGCTCCTCGCACAGGCAAAAGGTAGCAAAACTACATTCACATAGCAAGAGCGACTACCCGAAGCATGGCAAAAACTCGCCACCCGTGAGGCGATTCCCATGTCAGAAGCCCCTTGACTACTGAGTGAAGCGCACAAAACACGGCCAACAAGCCAGGTTTGCCGCCTTCTCAAAAAGTAGTGAAGCTACAACTTCAAGTTGAAATCATCCCCATATGTGCTTGCCGCTGCAAGCCTGCGGGCACCCTGCGCACACCGAAGCTGCCGGGCTGCTGGCATGGCAGGGACTGCCCGGCTTACCCTGCCCAGGAGCGGCCCTGATAATGCGCAGCTGCCCTGCCCCCTTGCCTGGATGCCCACGCCGATGTCCTCTCTGCCTCCGTTTGACGCCCCCCGCCTGATTGCCGACATTGGCGGCACTTACGCGCGCTTCGCTCTGGAGACGTCGCCGGGCGAGTTCAGCCGGATCGCCTCCCTGCGCTGCGCCGAGCACGCCGATTTCCATGCCGCTGTGAGCGCCTATCTCAAGGGCTTGGCCGACACCCCCCATATCGCCCACGCCGCCATCGCCATCGCCAACCCGGTCGAGGGCGACCAGGTGCGCATGACCAACTACCACTGGCAGTTCTCGATCGAAGAGATGCGCCAGCGCCTGGGTTTCGACACCCTGGTCGTGGTCAATGACTTCACGGCCCTGGCCATGGCCTTGCCGCGGCTCTCACCCGCCGATGTGCGCCAGGTCGGCGGTGGCGAGGCGCGCATGCCCAGCGTGATCGGCCTGCTGGGCTCGGGCTCGGGCCTGGGCGTGTCAGGCCTGATCCCGGCCGGTGACGGCTGGATCGCCCTGGGCACCGAGGGCGGCCACACCAATTTCGCACCGCGCGACGAGCGCGAGATCGCCATCCTGCGCCACGCCTGGAAGCAGTACGACCATGTGTCTTTTGAGCGCCTGCTCTCTGGACCCGGCCTGGAGCTGATCTACCGCGCCCTGGCCGAGCATGCCGGCCAGGAGGCCGAGGAATTGGATGCGCCCAAGATCACCCAGCGCGCTCTGGATGCCAGCGACGCCTTGTGCGTCGAAACCCTGGAAGTCTTCTGCGGCCTGCTGGGCACGGCCGCCTCCAATCTGGCGGTGACCCTGGGCGCCCTGGGCGGCGTCTACATCGGCGGCGGCATCGTGCCGCGCCTGGGTGAGGCTTTCGACCGCTCCAGCTTCCGCGCCCGCTTCGAGGACAAAGGCCGCTTCAGCGACTATGTGGCCGGCATCCCGACCTTCGTCATCACCGCCGAGCACGCCACCTTCAAAGGCGCCTCGGCGATTCTGCAAGCCCAGCTGGCCACGCTGGAAGAAGCGCCCGGCGCCGGCCTGCTGGGCCAGATCCGCCGCGCCCGCCCGGGCTTGTCACCGGCCGAGGCCCGCGTGGCCGACCATGTGCTGGCCCACCCGCGCTCGGCCCTGAACGACCCCATTGTCGAAATCGCCCGCGCCGCCAACGTCAGCCAGCCCACCGTCATCCGCTTCTGTCGCACCCTGGGCTGCGAGGGCCTGTCGGACTTCAAGCTGCGCCTGGCCTCGGGCCTGACCGGCACCGTGCCCGTCACCCACACCCAGGTCAAGGGCGACGACTCCATGCTGGAGCTGGGCGCCAAGGTCTTGGGCAACACCGCATCGGCCATCCTGCAGGTGCGCAGCCAGCTCAACCGCGAGATGATCGACCGTGCGGTCGCCCTGCTGCTCAAGGCCGGGCGCATCGAGTTCTATGCCGTCGGCCACTACGGCGTGGTGGCGCAGGATGCGGAATTCAAGTTCCTGCGCTTTGGCATGTCCAGCTGCTCCTACACCGACCCGCGCCTGCAGCTGCTGGCCGCCAATGTGCTCAAGCCCGGCGATGTGGCCGTGGTCATCAGCAACAGCGGCCGCTTGCCCGAGCTGCTGGAGGTGGTGGAAAAAGCCAAGGCGCGCGGCGCCTATGTGGTCGCCATCACGGCCGGCCAATCGCCGCTGGCCCGCAAGGCCGATGTCGCCCTGATCATCGACCATGTCGAGGATGTCTCCACCCACCTGCCCATGGTCAGCCGCATCCTGCACCTGCTGGTGATCGACATCCTGGCGGTCGGCGTGGCCATGCAGCGCGACCCGGCCGGCCTGATCGCGGCCAGCCCGCAAGACCGGTTGGAAGAATCCAGCGCAGAAGCCAGCCCGGCGCGCAGCGGCGCACGGCGGGCTGCGCCCGGCGTCAGCCTGGCCTCGCCCTTGGCCCGCCTGACCTCGCACAGCCGCTGATCTGGCGCAAGAAAAGGGCGCACCGGCCGCTGGCGACCCACGGGAAAAGGAGCATGCTCCGGGTTCGGCCCCCTGCTTAGGATGGGGTCGTTCCTTAGACCGGAGAGCGCTGATATGCCCAATCTCATTGCCGACACACTGGAGTTGAACGGCTTGCTGGACCGCACGGCCCTGCAAGGTCATCTGGATCAGGCGGCCGCGGCCGCACGCGCTGCGGGCCAGCCGCTGGCGGTGCTGACCATGGACCTCGACCATTTCAAAGCCTATCTGGAAGACCAGGGACAGGCCCAGGCGCAAGCCGTGCTGCTGCGTGTGGCCGAACTGCTCAAAGCCCAACAACCCGCGGGCGGCAGCCTGGTGCATCTCGGCGGCGATGAATTCGTGATGCTGTTACCAGCCACCGATCTGGCGGCCGCCCACGAGAAGGCCGAAGCGCTGCGCGCCGCCGTGCAAGCGGCTTGCGCCGATCTGGACGGTCCGGCGCCCTTGACCATTTCACTCGGCGCCGCGGCCAGCCCGGCCGGTGGCGACTGGAATGCCAACAGCCTGCTGGCCCTGGCCGAAGCCCGGCTGACCTTCGGCAAGAAACGCCTGCAGCCCCACCACAACCGGGTCTGGGCCGGTACCCTGCCGTCCGACTGGTACCACCGCTTCGAAATTCAGGCCGAACAATGGCCCAATCTTGATCTGCAGCCAGCCTGACGCGGGCGAGCAAAAAAACAGGCCGGATGACCGGCCTGTTTTTCTTGGTTCGGGGCGCCAGCCCCCCCTCCCTCCTTGCTGGGTCCGCTCAGGCCAGCTTGCGGCGGCGCAGCCAGGCGCCCATCAGACCCAGACCACCCAGCAACATGGCATAGCTGCTGGGCTCCGGCACCGGGTTAGCCAGCTGGATCTTCAGAAACTCGGTCGGGTCCGAACCCAGATCACGGCCACCCGTGCCGGGGTAGTTGTTGTCGTTGGCGATCAGCAAGGTGTTCTCGTCCAGCACCAACACGCTTTCGATGGTGACAAAGGGGAAAGTGAAGGTGGTCTTGCCGTCTCCGTTGAGATCGTTCGGATCGGCAATGTTCATCAGATCGACCAGCTCGGTCTTGCTGACATAACCCTGGGCATCGACGCGATTGATGTCGATGCGGAACAGCTTCTTGAAGGGGGTGCCGCCAGCGGTGGCGGTGGCGTTGTTGCGTTCGATGACGATGAACTCATGGTCGTTCAGCGCCGTCATGTCGCCGATGGCCACGCCCGCAGCATCGAGCTTGTAGCGGAAGCTGGCGCCGGTGTAGCTCTCGCTGTCGATGCTGAACTCATTGATGCGCAGGGTGCCGGCTGCGTCGCCGGCCACGCTCTTTTCCATCAAGGTGTAGAGCTTGTCGCCGGCCGGGTTGATGGCCATGCCTTCGAAGCCACCCGAGCCCGGCAGATTGGCCACGCCGCCGTTGAGGTGCGGGTTTTGCGGTGCCATCACGCCAGGCAGGCCGACTTCGGTGCGCAGCACCTTGCCCGTGGCATCAGCCTTGACCAGGAAGGGGCCGAACTCGTCGCCGAACCAGAGATTGCCGTTCTTGTCCTTGCGCACCGACTCGATGTCGAAATCAGCGCCGGTCAGCAATCGGCCCGAGCGGATGCTGGCATCGACCAGGGGGTTGGCAGCGTTGTTGTAATAGTTGGTGTAGTCGGCCTGGATCTTGAAACCCAGCTTGCGGTCCGGGTCGGCCAGGGTGATGCGACTGTCGGCGTTGAAGGCCGGCAGGCTGGCGCCGGTCTGGTAGCTGGCAGCCGAGATCGTGCCGCTGCCGCCCGAGATGGTCTTGAAGTCGGGCGTCACGGCGTACATGCGCAGCAAGGTGTCGGCCGAGTTGCCTTGGGTGCCGAAGCCGTTGTCGGGCATGAAGAGGTAGCTGCCGGCGCTCGGGCCATTCAGCACGGCCGAGAAGCCTTGCACCGGCTGCTTGTTCAGCAAGGGCAGCGGGTTGCCGCCGGCGCCCGAGGCGAACTGGCCCGAGGTCGGGCCGTCCGAGAAGGTATTGGCGGGCATCTTGGCCCAGCCGATCAGGGTGTTGCTTTGGGCTTGGGCCGAGGTGGCAGCGGCCGCCAGGGTCAGGGCCAGAACCAGCGTATTCAGGGCGCCCGGGGCGCGGGCAAAAGTCTTGGTGATCATGAGGAAGAAGGCTCCGTGGGGCGCAGGAGCAGGGGCCTGCGTACGCGGCGCATTCTTCAAGCCAGGGGTGACAAGGCGGTGAAGCAGGCCCGGTGCAAACGGACCATGTGGCCGACACGACCCGCGCAATCGGCGCCCGGTGCTACTTCACCTCGCGCGCCAGCTTGAGCATCTGCGAGCTCAGGCTCAGGCCGCGGCGCTTGGCTTCGCTGTGGTTGATACGAAAGGCCAGGCCATTGGGCTCCACCAGCAAGGCGATCGACACGCCGGCACGAAAAGCCTCGGCGCTGTCGCCCACCACCAGCACCGGCTCGGCCCCCAAGGCCTGCTGCCAACGCAGCAGATCGGCCCGCTCGCTCAGGCCCAGCACCAGCACCTGGCAGCCCAGGGCCTGCTGCGGTTCGCTGACGCTGCGCACCTTGACCGTCGCCACGGCATGGGGCTTCTGTGGCAGGCCTGACATGGCCTCGCGCAGCGCCGGTGCGCTCGCCACGCAGTAGCTGAATTCCTGCGGCGGCGGCCCGGGCCACTGGGTGAACTGGGCGAAGCGGTAAATGAAGGCGGCCTTGAGCTGCGCATCGTCGAGGCCCAGGCCGGCGCGCACCGGGCTCAGGGCCGAGGCGAGCAGCGCCAGCAGGGCCAGCGCCTGGCGGCGTCGGCGCTGCAGGGTCGCGGCAGGCAGGCGCTTCGTCATCACTCGAAGCTCCAGGTCCAGCTCAGCTGAGCGCTCCGCCGCGGCTGGGGCAAGGGGTAGCCTTGCACCACGGGCTGATCGAAATAGCGAGTCTGGGTCAGGTTGTAGAGGCCGAGGCTCAGCTCATGACCGGACGCCGGCCGCCAGAGCAGGTTCAGGTTCTGCACGACATAACCCGGCAAATCCTCGCCGTCGGTATGGCGCCGACTGGTGGCTTGCAGCTGCCACCCGAGCTGCAGCCGGTCGCCCAGCAGCGGCCTGCTGTAGTGCAGCTTGAGCAAGGCGTGGGGCGAGTTGCTCAGGCCCTGACCTTGCGGGTCGCGGGTGCGCTGCAGCGACAGCGAGGCTCGCAGCTGCGCGCCCTGGTCCCAACGTTTTTCCAGGCCGAGCTCCAGCCCCTCGGTGCGCAGGCGCGGGCTGTTGATGAAGTAAGGCTGGGGCGAATCATCGAGACTGATCAGGTTTCGCAAGCGCGACACAAAGGCCGACGCCCGCAGTTGCAGCTGCGGGCTGAGCGCCTGATCCCAGGCGGCCTCCAGGCTGCGCACGCGCTCGGGTTCCGGTGTCGGCAAGGCACGCGGCTCGTTGACCTGGAACTCGAACAGATTGGCGGCCCGGAAGGCGCTGCCGTACAGCAGCTTGAAGCTGGCATCGGGCCGGGCCCGCCAGATCCAGGCCAGACGCGGATTCCAGCTGCTGCCGCCAATGCGAGCACGGTCCTGGCGCAGGCCCAGGACCAGCAGATGCGCATCATTGAGCCGCCATTCATCCTGCACAAACAGACCGTTGCGGCGGTTGCCGCCTTCGAAGACAAAGAGATCCCCGTAAGCGTCGGCACCAGCAGAGACGCGCTGAACCAGGTCTCGCTGGTACTCCAAGCCGAACATCAGCTTGTGCCCCGCCCACAGCTGGGTACTCAGGCGCAGATCACCGTTGATCCAGCGCCCCAGACTGCGCTCGTTGTAGAACGACACCGTGTCCGGGCCATCGAGAAAGGGCGAGTGCTTCTGGAAATCCACCCGCTTGCCCGAGAGATGCAAGGCCAGATCCCAGTGAGCTCCAAGACTGCGCTCGTAGTCGAGGGCGTAAAAAGTGTTGACCCCGCGGCTGTTGTACTGGCCCAGATCCCAGGTGTCCTCGGTCAAGAAATACGGCAGACCCTCGCGCACGCTGCTGAAGCCAGCCTGCAGGCTGATGCCGTCCCCCCGCACACCACCCAGCACGCGCTGATCACGCGCCCACTTGAGCGCGCGCAGGGCCGACTCATGTTCGGGCGGGTATTCGTTCATGAGCGAGCGGCGGCTGTGCTGCATCTGGCTGCTCGAAAGCCAGCCCTCCCAGCCCGACTCGCCACGCCAGCCCCAGCTGGCACGCAGGCGCTTTTGTCCCTCGGAGTCGAGGCTGCTGCGCAGCTGGAAGCCACGCAGCTTGTCCACCCGCTTGGTGATCACATTGACCACGCCCAGGAAGGCGTTGTTGCCGTAGACCGCAGAACCCGGCCCAGGCGCGTACTCGACCCGGTCGATCAGGTCAACATCGGCAAAGAAGTCGCCGTCGATCAGGGCCGCGTCGTAGATGTTCTCATTGACCCGCATGCCGTCCAGCAGCACCAGCAAACGGCTGTTGAAATCGGCCGGCCGGCCCAGGCCGCGGGCACCGATGTAGCTGAAGCCGCCATCAAAACTGATGTGGATGCCCGGCATGGCGCGCAGGATGTCGGCCAGGCTGCGCATGCCGTAGCGCTGGATCTCGGCCGCCGTGACCACATAGGTGACGGCTGGGGCCTGCGCGGCGCTCTGGGCGAAGCGGGAAGCCGCCGAAACCTCGACCTCGCGCGGTACTTCGCGCAATTCCTGGCGCAGCAGTTCTTCAAGGTCGGGTTCGTCGGAGCCCGGCTGCAGCCGCACGGCCGAGGCAGCCGAAGCCGCAGGCACGGGTGCCGCAGCTGGGGCTGCGTGCTCGGATGCCTGCGCCTGCGCTGGCAGACCGCTGACGGCCAGCCAGAGGACCGCCAGGAAACCGTGGAACAAAACGCGGAATTCGGGCTTCAGGCTCATCCCCACCAGTATCGCAGCGGGCCGGACGCGACGCACGGCGAAGTGTGCCGCGCTGCCAAATCATGCCGAGCGCAAGCGCCTGTGTGCAGCCCGCGCCATGGGCACCCAGGCCAAAGTGTTCCAGCGGCGCCACATCAGGAGGCCGCGAATCCACTCGTCCAGCACATAGGCCAGCCACACCCCAGGCAGGCCCAGGCCGCAAAACGCGCCCAAGAACCAGGCGCCGCCCGCCAGCACCAACAGCATGGATGCAGCCCCCGCCATCACCGGATAGCGGGCGTCGCCGGCCGCGCGCAAGGCGTTGATCACCACCAGATTGAAGGTGCGCCCCGGCTCCAGCAGCACGGTCAGCCACAGCAGCACGCTGCCGGCTCGAATGATGACCGCGTCCGTCGTGAACAAACCCAGCAGCCAGGGCCCGGCCAGGGCCGCACTCAAAGCCACCCCCACACTGACCACCAGGCCGCGCGCCAGCGCCCGCCGCACGAGGCGGTTGGCCGCGTGCAGCTGCCCCGCGCCAATCAAGTGCCCCACCACGATCTCGACGGCAAAGCCGGTGGCCAGGCCGAAAAGCAAGATGCCGTACATCAGCTGCGACACGTACGCATGGGTGGCCAGGGCCCCGGCGCCCCAGAGCGCGGCCACCGCCACGCTGACCATGAAGGCCAGCCGGTAAGCGATGTTCTCGGCCGCGCCGGGCAGCCCGATGTGCAAGACCGCCGACAGCTCCCGGCGCGGCAGCCGCCACCAATCGCTGCGCTGCGGCCGCAGATCCAGACGCGCCCGCCACAGCATCAGATGCAGGCTCAAGCCCACCGCCCGGCTCAAGCCGAGCGCCACGGCAAAACCAGGCAGGCCCAGCGCCGGCAAGGGCCCCCAGCCCTGCATCAGCGGCCAGGCCAGCATCAGATGCACCGAATGCATCACCACCACCACGGCCAGCGCTTCTCGGCTGCGCAGGTGCGCGCGCATCACGCTGCTCATCGAGGCATTCCAGGCATCGAGCAGCAGCGCCGGCGCCAGGGCCTGCAAGAACGGCTGGGCCAGAGGCAGCACCTCGGGCGGGGCATTGAGCAAGCGCAGCAGCGGCCCGGCGAACAGCAAGGCCACCGAGGCGCTGAAGGCGCCAATCCAGCTGCTGGCGCCCAGCACCGCGCGCGCCACCGCATCGGCGGCATCGCGCCGGCCAGCCCCCAGGCTTTGGGTCAAGACCACGCTGACCCCGGCACCGATGATGCGAAACAGGATGAACAGCATGGCCGAGACATGGTTGGCCAGGGCGAAGGCCGCGCCGGCCGTGTCCGAGATGGCGGCGGCCAGGGCCGTGCCCAGCAGGCCGATGGCGATGCCCAGGCCCAGCTCGGTGAACAAGGGCCAGGCCAGGCTGAGCAGGCGGGGCTGGGGATGCGGGGTGGAGGCAGACGACAAGGCGAAAGGGCAGCAAGAACGGTGAAACAGGCCGGCTGAGGAAGCAGCGTACGGCCAGGTCGCAAAGCCCCAGCGCCGATTGAACGTAGACTTTGCGTCAGCGCATTGTTGCCACTGCGCCGCGGCCCGGCATCCACCCCCGGAGTGGAACTTGTCGATCCCGGTGCGGCGAGCGCACCGCCCGAGGCCTCGCACGCTGGCGGCCCCGGCTTCACTCACACCACCCCAGCCCCCTGCCCGCCCCTTGCTGAGCCCCTCTGTCACCCCCACGGCCCTCCCGCCCAGCCTGGACCTGGCCAGCCGGCGCCTGGCCTTGCAGGCCCTGCTCGGCGGTGAGCCCGGCGCGCAGGACCCGGCCCTGCTGGCTGCCGCGCTGGCCTGTGCTCCGCGCGAGCTGCCGCCCCTGACCGCCGGCGGCGCGGACCAGGTGGCCGAGGGCCTGAGCGCCGTGCAGCGCTGGCGCGAGCGGGAGCCCGCCAGCTTCGACGCCATGCTGAGCCGCGCGGTGGAACTTTTGCTGCGCAGCCCCCAGCCCCTGCTGGCGGCGCGCCTGGCGCTGGAGCACGGCTGGGCCGGCCTGCAGCTGCAGGTGCTGGAGCGCGCTGGCTGGGCCCTGCTGCTGGGCCCGCAGCAGGAGCTGGCGGGCCGCTTGCTGAAACCCAATCTGCTGCAGCCCGCGCTGCAGCGCGGCGAGCTGCTGGGACTGCGCCTGGCCTGGACCATCGAAGCCGTGGGCGAGCCCCACACGGTGGAACGCCTGCTGCCGGCGGCTGAAGGGCTGAACGAGGGCTTGCGCGCCACCTTGCAAGCCCGCGTCGCCCTGGCGTTTGACCAAAGCAGCCGCGCCGTGGCCGAGGCCCAAGCGGCCATCGCGGCCTTCCCCAATGACCTGATCCTGCCGGCCCTGATGGCCCGGGCCACCCTAGGCCGAGCCTGGCTGGCGGCCGGCCAGCCGCGCGCCGCCCTCGCGCCGCTGACGGCGGCACTCAAGGGCGCGCGTCGCGACGACTGCAGCCTGCTGCAGATCGAAGCCCTGGAAGCCCTGGCCGAGGTGCATCTGGAGCTGGACGACGAGGCCGGGGCCGAGCCCGGCGAGAGCGCCCGTTTCTTCGCCGCGCAGGCTCAGGCCCTGCGGCAGCAGCTGGGCTTGCTGGATGGCCCGCTGCCGGCCGAGGACTATTTCGCCTTCCCGCGCCTGGTGGACCAGGCGCAGGCGGGCTTGAACAGCGGCGAGGTCGAGGCGGCTGCGCGACAGATCGAGGCCCTGAGCCAGCGCGACAGCCACACCTTTTACTGCAAGCGCTGGCGCAACCGCTTGCTGCAAGCGCAGATCCACCTCGCTTCACTGCAACACCAGATGCCACGCCTGCTGCATTGGGCGGCACTGAACCCGGGCGAAGACAGCGCCGCCGCCCTCGTGCCCACGGCGGCCTCGCTGTTCGATTTCGAGCGCGCCTGGCTGCAGGGTTGCGCCGCCTTGCTGGCCGCCCGCCCCTGGCCGGATGCGCGCCTCGTGGCCTGGGCCGAAGCCATGCAGGCCCGCGGGCTGCAGCGACTGGCCTGGCAGCAGGCGCTGCTGAGGGCGCTGAGCCAGCCGGCCGGCGGCGCCGGGCTGGACGCCCTGCGAGATGGCCTGCAGGCCCTGCGCAGCGCCCAGCAGCTGAACGAGACGCTGAACCGCGTGCGCCTGCTGGCGCCCAAGCTGGTCGGGCCGCTGGCCGCCCTGCTGGCCCAGCCGGCCATCGTCCACCACCCGCTGGCGCGCCAGAACGCGCGCCACTGGTTGCAGGTCTTGCGAGGCGGGCCGACTCAAGCCTCGCTCATGCCCGAGACCCAGCGCAACACCCCTCGCCCGAACAATCAGCCCGCGAGCCGCGCCGATGAGCACACCAACCCGCCGCCCTTCGGCCTGACCCGGCGCGAGTGGCAGGTGCTGCAGCTGATCGGCAGCGAGCTCAGCAACGAGCAGATCGCCGCCCAGCTTTTCGTCTCGGTCACCACGGTCAAGACCCACATCAACCGGCTTTACGCCAAACTGCACATCAGCTCGCGCGAAGAAGCCATGCAGCGGGCTCGCACCGTGCCGCGCTGAGCGCCGGCCCTCGCCTTGCCTCCACCCCAGATTCCACCCCCGGGGCGGACGCATCAGGGGCCGGGCTCTGCGCAGAATGCCGGCCCGGATCGGCCTGCCCGGGCCGCCCCAAGACCGAGAACCCGAAAGACCCGCCAATGCTGCTTGATTCCCATCCGCTGCTCCTGGTCCATCCGCAGATCAGCCCCTGGGTGCAGCGCGGCCCCGAAGGTTGCGAGATCAGCCTGCTCAGCGAACGTGAACAGCTGGACCAGGTCTATCTGCGCAGCCAGCCCGACAACGAAGAGCAGCTGATCACCATGCACTACGTCGGGCGCCAGGGCCAGCTGCACCGCTGGCAGGCCTGGCTGCCCTGGAACCACGGCGATGCGCTGACGCTCTATGCCTTCAAGGTGCTGCTCGATGGCACGCAGCATTGGCTGGCGGCCGATGGCGCGCATGAGCACCTGCCGCCAGAAAGCCTGCATTTCCGCCTGAATCGCCAGCACCAGCCGCCCGACTGGGTGCGCGAGCATGTTTTCTATCAAATCTTCCCCGATCGCTTTCATGCCGGCGAGCACAGCGAGCGGCCGCCCAGCCGCCAGGGTCAGGTCTTGCCCGGCCAGGCGGGCCGCGCGGTGGTGGAACCGGCCTGGCATGAGCCGGTGGACCCGGCCCATGCGGCCAACAGCTTTTACGGCGGCGACCTGCCTGGCATCACCGAAAAGCTCGACTATCTGCAGCAGGAGCTGGGTATCAGCGCCCTCTACCTGAACCCCATCTTCAGCTCAGGCAGCAACCACAAATACGACTGCGACGACTACTTCAAGGTCGACGCACAGCTGGGCGGCAACCGCGCCCTGGTCGAGCTGCGCGAGGCCACCGCCGCGCGCGGCATGAGGCTCGTGTTGGATGCGGTGGTCAACCACACCGGCGTCAACCACCCCTGGTTCAACCAGACCGGCGTGCATGCGGAGCTGGGCGCGGCGCAGTCGATCCATTCGCCCTACCGCAGCTTCTATGCCTTCGACGGCCAGGGCCGGCCGCTGGGCTGGAAGGGTTATGACTCCCTGCCGGTACTGGATTTCAGCTCGGCCGCGCTGCGCCAGGCCATCTACGCCGGGCCCGACGCCGTGCTGCGCCACTGGCTGCGCCCACCCTATGCTGTGGACGGCTGGCGCCTCGACGTCATCCACATGCTGGGCGAAGGCCCGGGCGCGCGCAACAACGCCCAGTTTGTGCGCGAGTTCCGCCAGGCCATCAAGCAGGAGAACGGCCAAGCCTACGTGTTGGGCGAGCATTTTGCCGAGGCCACGCGCTGGCTGCAGGGCGAGCAGGAAGACGGGGCCATGAACTACTACGGCTTCGCCCACCCGGTGCGCGCCTGGCTGGCCGGGCTGGACGTGGCCTACCAGCCGATCCGCCTGAGCACCGTGGCCTTCGAGCGCTGGCTGGCGCGCGGCCGCGCCACCATCCCCTATGCCAACCAGCTGGCCCAGCTGAATCTGCTGGACAGCCACGACACCTCGCGTTTCTTCACCCTGCTGGGCGAAGACACGGCCCGCATGGCCCTGGCCGCCACCCTGCTCTTCACCAGCCCGGGCGCGCCCTGTGTCTACTACGGGGACGAGATCGGCCTGCCCGGCGGCCAGGACCCCGACTGCCGCCGGCCCTTCCCCTGGGACCGCGCGCAGTGGAACCTGCCCCTGTTCCAGCACTACCGCGCGCTGATCCAGCTGCGCCAGAGCCGCGGCGAATGGCGCCACGGCGCGGTGCAGACCCTGGCGGTGAGCGACGAGGCCCTGGTGTTTGCACGCCACACCGATTGGGAAGCCACGGTCGTGGCTGTGAACCGCGGTGATCAAGCCCTGAGCTTGGAGATCCCCGTCTGGCAGCTGCCCCTGCAGGTGCGCCAGTGGCGCGGCGTTCAGCCGGGGCATGCGGGTCCGGTGGCGCTGGAGCTGCTCGATGGCGGACACCGCCTGCGCCTGCAACTGCCGGCCTGCGCCAGTGTGCTGCTGCTGAGCGAGTAGGTGCCAGGGCAGCGCAGGTCAGCGCAAGGCGAAGAAAGAGCGGCACTAAACTGCCGCATGCGTGTTGAATTGCGCCCTTCCTGCCGGGCAGCGCTGCTGGCGCTGTGCTTGCTGTGGTCCGGCCGCCCTGCGGCGGCACAAGGTGCCGTGGCCGCTGCGCCGGCCCTGCCGCCGGCGCCGCTGCGCGTGCTGATCAACGATGTGGCGCCCTACACCCTGCGCGGCGAGGCCCAACGGCCCGGCATGCACATCGAGATCATGAATGCCCTGGCCCAGCAGGCCGAGCTCGCCGTCAGCATCAACTCCGCCGTCTACGTGCGCCTGGCCCTGGGGCTGAAGGACGGCAGCGCCGATCTGGTGGTGGGCGTCGACGGCCCCGAGTTGGACGCCCTGGCCCAAAAGGTCATGCCCTTTCACAGCTTCAAGTTCGTGGTGCTGACGCGCAAAGCCGCCGGCATCAGCCAGGTCAGCCAGCTGCGCGGCCGCCTGCTGGGCGTGGCCCGCGGGGCCTTCTACGACGAGAGCATCAACAACGACGAAGCGATCCAGAAATTCCCCATGGCCGACCCCTTCCAGGGCGTGCGCATGCTGGCCCTGGAGCGGCTCGACGCCGTGATCTCCTCCGACTACCTGCTCAGCTACGCCCTGCGCCAGACCGGCATCGATCGCGCCAGCTTCGCGCCGCCCTTTGTCGTCAACGAAAAGAACTACAGCTTGTACGCCCGCCGCGATCTGCCGGAAGAGACGCTGCGCGCCCTGCGCCGGGCCATGGAGCAGCTGCAGAAATCAGGCCGGCTGAACGCCATTCTGCGCAGCTACCAGTGAATCCCCGGGGGGCTGGGCCCGACGCCGGCGCTAGCATGCCCGGCTTTGCATCCCCGCGGAGACAGGCATGAGCGATTCACCCACCCACCGAGGCCACTGGAGCCGACGCGACTGGCTGGAGCGCAGCCTGGGCGCCGCGGCCGGTTTGGGCCTGGGGGCCGGCTCGGCCTCGGCCCAGGCGGCCGACCCCGCCAAGCCGGCCGGCGCAGCGCCCCACATCGTCTTCATCATGGCCGACGACCTGGGCTGGGGTGATCTCGGCTGCTATGGTCAGACCGATTTCAGCACTCCGGTGCTGGACCGCCTGGCCGCTCAAGGCCAGCGCCTGACCCAGGCCTATGCCAATTCACCGGTCTGCTCGGCCACGCGCACGGCGCTGATCACCGGCCGCTACCAGTACCGCCTGCGCGTGGGCCTGGAAGAGCCTATTCCCAGCCGCAACTCGCCCCACGGTCTGCCTCCCGATCACCCCACCCTGCCTGGACAGCTGCACGCAGCCGGCTACCGCACGGCCCTGGTCGGCAAATGGCATCTCGGCCACCCACCAGCCTTCGGCCCGCTGAAAAGCGGCTACGAAAGCTTCTACGGCAATCTCGGCGGCGGCATCGACTACTTCAATCACAAGGACAGCACCGGCCCCAAAGCGCAGGTCGATTTCTGGGACGGCGAGCGCCTGCTCGACACCCAGGGCTACTACACCGACCTGCTGAGCAGCCGGGCGGTCGAAGTGATCCAGGCCTGCAAGACCGACCCTCGCCCCCTGTTCCTGAGCCTGCACTACACCGCGCCGCACTGGCCCTGGGAAGGCCCGGAGGATGCCGCCCTGGCCGGGCAGCTCAAGAGCCTGCTGCACCACGACGGCGGCAGCCTGGAGACCTACGGCCGCATGGTGCAGGCCATGGACCGCGGCATCGGCCGGGTGCTGCAAGCCTTGCGCGAGCAAGGGCTGGAGGACAACACCCTGGTGGTCTTCACCAGCGACAACGGCGGCGAACGCTTCTCGCGCACCTGGCCTTTCAGCGGCCAGAAAACCGAGCTGCTGGAAGGCGGCATCCGTGTTCCCCTGATCCTGCGCTGGCCGGCGCGGCTGCAGGCTGGCGTCAGTGAACAAACCGCCATCAGCATGGACATGCTGCCCACCTTGCTGGCCGCCGCCGGCGCGCCGGCGCCCGCCCTGGCCAGCGACGGCATCGATTTGCTGCCTGTGTTGCAAGGCCGAGAGCCGCTCCAGGCGCGCCGCCTGTTCTGGCGTTACAAGGCCCAGGGCCAGCGGGCGCTGCGCGAGGGCTCGATGAAGTACCTGCGCATCCGCCAGCATGAATTCCTGTTCGACCTCAGCCGCGATCCGCGCGAGCGCGCCAATCTGGCATCGGCTCAAGCAGAACGCCTGGCCACGATGCGCGCCCTGTGGGAGCAATGGAACGCCGAAATGCTGCCCATCACGCCCGATGTCTACACCCATTGGGTGCGCGGCGATCGCCAGGCCGACCGCTACGGTGTCGATACGCCGGAAGCGCCGGCCCGCAAGGACTGAGATTCGGGATCAGGCCCCGGGGCCCAGCACCTGCTGCAGCTGCACCCGCTCGCTGGAGCAGGCGGCGTCAAAATCGGCCTCGATCTGCTGCAAGGCCTGGCGGTCGCCGGCCTTGACGGTGACGATGGCGGCAGCCCGGTTGCGACCGCGTGATTTGGCGGTGTAGAGCGCCATATCGGCCCAGTTGACCGCCTGCTCCCAATGCTGCGGCAGGCCGCTGGGCTGGAGCGGGAAATGCGCGCAGCCGATGGACACGGTGATGCGCAGCGGCCCCTCGCTGCTGGCCACTGGCTCGCCACCAATGCCTTGCAGCACGCGCTGGGCCAAAGGCAGCAAGTCCTCGGGCGCAATACCCGGCGCGAAGACCAGAAACTCCTCGCCGCCCCAGCGCACCACCAGGTCTTCGGCCCGCACGGCCAGGCTCAGGCGCCGGGCCACCTCGCAGATCACCACATCGCCGACCCCATGGCCATGCTGGTCGTTGACATGCTTGAAGTGGTCGATGTCCACCATCAGCAAGGCACCGTGGAACTCGCGCCGCGCATGCTCCTGCATCACGGCCAGGAAATGGCGGCGGTTGGCCAGGTCGGTCAGGGGGTCGCGCTCGCTCTGGGCCTTGAGCAGTTGCTCGTTGGCGCGCAATCGCTTGTGGGCAGCCCGTACCCGCTGCACCATGGCCGCCACCAGAATGAGCGACAGACCCAAGAGCAAAGCCACGGCCACGCCCACTTGCTGCACCCGCTGGCGGTTGGCGAGCTGATGGTCCACCAGAGCCTGGTCGCGCTGCAACAACTCCAGATCGCGCTGCTTGCGCTCACTGTCGTACTTGAGCTGCAGCTGCTGCAAGGCGCTGGCGCGATTCATCTCGACCAACTCGGCACTCAGGCGCCGCTCCAGGTGGTAAGCGGCCAGACCTTCCTTGAACTGGCCGGCTTCGGTCCAGGCCTCGCCGAGCTCGCGCAGCTCCTGTACACGCAGGCCCTGGTCCACCAGGCCCTGGCTCATGGCCTCGATGCGCGCCACCTCGCGCTTGGCCTGCTCGTAGTCGCCCAGCTGCACATAGGCCACTGCCATATTGTGACGAATGGTGCGCTGGATGCGGATGTCGCCACGCTGCTCGAACAAAGGCAAGGCCTGGCGCGCCACCTCCAGCGCCCGGGCCGGCTGCTTGAGCTGCAGGTAGGCATCCGCCAGATTGCTTTGCGCCTGTGCAAGCCAGCGTGGTGCGTCGGCCTGACGCGCCAGCTCCACGCACTCTTCCAGCGCGCGCAGCTTGGCCGCGTGGTCCTGGCGATGGCTGGCCACGAAGGCCTCGTAGTTCTTGACCTTGAACAGCGCCAGTGCATCGCCCTGGGCCAGCTGCCGGGCCTGGACCAGCCAGCGCTTGGCTTGCTCAGCCTGATCCTGCATCTGCGCCAACATGGCCAGGGTGCCCATGCTGTTGGCCGCCAGATGACGGTCGCCACCGGCCTGTGCCAGAGCCAAGGCCCACTGCACCGTGGCCTCGGCCAAGGGCAAGGTGCCCGAGCGGATCTGGTTGCGCTCGATCAGGCGCAGGGCCGACCAGCTGAGGCGGAAATCGCAGGCGGCCGGCAAGGCCGAGCGCCCACCCGCCCCCGAGGCCTGGACGCTTTGCAGGCTGGCCGAGCTGGGACAGTGCAAGCTCAAACCGGCCAAAGCCTGGCGAGCCAGGGCTGTGGCACGAATGCCCTGGCCTTGGCGATCCGCCCACTCGGCTTGCAAAAGCAGAGCGGCGTCACGCGCCTCGGGGTGCTGCGCCAATCGATCGGCCAAGGCCTGGGCCGGCGTGAACTCACCCGCCAGCACCAGCAGCCGGCCTTCAGCCAGCAACAGAGGCAGGCTGTGGCGGGCCATGGCCCGGTCCTTTTGCATCGCACGCACGCGCTGCAGGGCTTGCTCGGGTCGATCGAAACCCTGGCGCAGCAACAGCTCCAGCGAATCGTCGAAGCTGCGCTCGTAGGGCCAGGCGGTCGGCGTCAAGCGCGCGGCGCTGGCCGCGGGCGCCGCCCCCGACATGGCAGCCTCGGGTGGCCGAGTGTCCTGGGCCGCCAGCGGTGACAGCGACAGCCATGAGGCCAGCAGCACCGCGGCTCGGGCGGCCCTCTGAACCCGGTGCGAGGGCATGGACTGACTCATAACCCACCCTCGCTCGGCACCGCGGACGGGCTGGCGGGCAAACTTGGACCTTGCAGCTGCAAGAGGGCCAGCTCGCCTTGCTGCCAGGCCTCCTCCATGCGCTCGCTCAGCGCCAGGCAGCCAGCAGCATCGAGCGAGGCCTGCCCGGCGCCCAGGCTCTGCAGACCAAAGGCACGATTGCGGCCATGGGCTTTGGCCATGTACATCAAGGTGTCCACCAGGGCGATGGCGCGCTCCCAGTCCACCGTCCAGTCGTGGGGCGCCACCGGGAAGCTGGCAAAGCCCATGGACGCGCTGATGGGCAGCAGCTGGGCCAGGCCCGGGCCGAAGCGCACCGGGGCCTGGGCAATCTGGTTCAAGAGCCGCTGGGCCAGGTGCTCGATCTGCGCCGGCTGGCGCGCATCGATGACGATCAGGAACTCCTCGCCGCCCCAGCGCACCAACAAGTCCTCGTCGCGCAGGCAGCTGCGCAGGCGCTCGGCCACCTCGATCAACACCGCGTCACCGACCGCGTGACCATGGCTGTCGTTGATGCGTTTGAAATGATCGATGTCGATCAAAAACACCGAGGCGCGCAGTTGGCCATGCTCGGCCAGGCGACGGATGGCCGTCTGAAAATGGCGCCGGTTGGCCAGGCCGGTGAGTGGATCACGCTCACCCTGCACCTTGAGTGCTGCATTGCTGTGCGCCAGCGCGAGATTGGTCTTGCGGATGCGCTGGTAGGCCAGGCCCAGGAGCACGGCCGACAGCACCACGCACGCCCCCACCGCCGCCCAGAGCTGCAGCTGCAGATCGCGGGCGCGCAGCTGCTCCAGCTTGAGGCTGTGGTCGCGGTTGAGCAGGGCCATTTCCTTGGCACGGCGGTCGTCGTCGTACTGGGCTTGCAGCTCGAGCACGGCGCTGCGGGTTTCTTCGCGCAGCTGCTGGTCGATCATGCGCCGGTGCTGCTGAAAGGCATGGGCGGCGCCGCCCAGATCTCCCATGCGCTCCAGCGCATCGCCCAGCTCATGCAGGCTGTCGGCCACCTGGCCATTCAAGCCCTGGGCCTGGCTGACGGTGATGGACTGCATGACATAGCCCTTGCCCTGCTCCACCTGGCGCAGCTGGATCAGGGCGATGCCGAGGTTGTGCAAGGCCAGGGCCTCGTTGCTGCTGTCTTCGTTGCGGCGGGCCAGGGCCAGGCCTTCCTCGGAATACTGGCGGGCCTTGGCGAAATTGCCTTGGCGCAGGTAGAAATCGCCGAAGTTGGCCAGGGCCAACGACTGCAAGGTCAGCGAGCCGCTGTCGCGTGCGGCGCTCAAGGCCATCTGCATGGAGGCCTGGGCCCGGTCAAAGCGCTTGAGCTGGCTCAGGATGATGGCGCGTGTGTTGTGCACGCGGTAGAGCAACATGGGGTCGGGGTCGCGCCCGGCCTCTTGCAGCGCCTCTTCGATGACCGAGGCAGCCCGCTCAAACTGCTGGGCACGCAGCAAGGCATAGGCCAGGCTGGACAGCGCAGCCGCGCGGCGCCAGGACGCCCGCGAGCGCTCGGCCAGCTGCAAGGCCTGATTGGCATGGGCGATCGCCTGCTCGACCCGCCCAGCTTCGGATTCGGCGATGCAAAGCTGACTCAGAAAACGCACCATCAGGCTCAGAGGGATCTCGGGCGTCCATTCGGTGGGCAAGGTCGACATGGCTTTGAGCGCCTGATCCGACTTGCCCTCGCGATTGAGTTGCTGCGCACGCACCCAGGCCTCGGCCAGCTGGGCCGCAGCGTGATGGCGACTGTCGGGCCAGGCTTTCAGGCGATCCAGCAATGGCTGCAGGGCCACCGTGTCCTTGGTTTCCACCAGGGCCGAACCACGCAGGGCCAGCAACTCCAAGAGCTCCAGGCTGCCCGGGGCCGCGCGCCCCTCCAAGGCCGCCAGCACCGGCAGATTGAGGGCAGCGCGGGCCGTGCCGCCGCGCTCGACCCGCTCCAACTGCGTCCAGAGATCGGGCACTTCGCTGTGCGAACTGCGCAGCGCGGAACTGGCTGCTGAACCGGCGCTTCCAGGCGGCGCCACCTGGCTGGCCGACATGTGCCCGGGCTGTGCTTGCGCCAAGCCCAGCAGCAACGCAAGGCCCAAGAGCAGCGTCACACCAGGCGGACACAGACCTGCGCCGCGGCGCATGCCCCCTGTCCTCTGTGCCCCGGCCCGCATGGCCCCCAGCCTGTCGTGCGCCATCTGCTGCTGCTCGTCCTGGAGATAGAAAAAGAAGTTGCCGATGATGATGCCTTGATGAACCGGCGCCGCCATCGCCGCGCCGGGCGCCACGGGCAACCCCATACGTCCTCGGCCAAGGAGGATGGCGCTATTCTGAGTCCAGTATCGACCCAAACCCCGGCACCGAAGCGCCGAATCGAAGGGCAAGCCCGGCGCAAAAGCTCCATGACGACTGGCGGGCGCCTCCAGGGGATAATCGCGCCCTGTTTCGCCATCGCCGTGCGCTCATCGCCCGGGCCGGCACCACTTGCCCAGAAAGCCCACTTGAAAAAAACCTACCCCCTCCACGTCGAAGGCAAGCACCCCGACCGCCTGCTCGAAGCCACCAAGCACGAGATCCGTAAATACATCAAGCGCGAGCAGAACAAGCCCCGCCCCGCTGGCGTGGACTTTTGGGATTTCGACTGCAAGTTCGGCAGCAGCGCCGCCACGGCCGAGTCCATCCACCCAGGCGCGCTGACCGAGCGCATCAATGCCTATGCCGCGGAGAAGGCGGAGAGCTTTTACGTCGAACTGATTGCCAAGCCCGGCGTGCGCAAACCACGCGCAGCCAGCCCCGCAAGCGCTGACGAACATCACGAAGACTGAGCGCCCGCCGCCCCGCCCTCCCATCGCTCACCAGAGCATCCGCGCCCTCAGGCGCTGGGCTGGCCCGGCTCCACTTCCTCCCGGACCGAGCGCTCATACAGCTCCAAAGGCAGCCCGTCCGGGTCCGCAAAGAAGCTGAAACGCCGCTGCGTGTGGGCGTCTAATCGAATCGGTTCGACAGCCACACCTTGCGCCCGCAAGGCTGCGCAGCAGGCATGCACATCCTCAACCTCAAACGCCAGATGGCGCAACCCCTGCGCCTCAGGATACGAGGGCCGCGCGGGCGCGCCTGGAAACGAGAACAGCTCGATCTGCCCCCCATCCGGCAACGCCAGATCGAGTTTGTAAGACTGTCGCTCCGCCCGGTACTGCTCGGCCAGCACCCGCAGCCCCAGCACTTCGGTATAGAAGCGCTTGGACACGGCGTAATCCGAGCAAATGATGGCGACGTGATGGATGCGCAAGAGCATGGGCTTGAAAAGGAAAGAGCAAAAATGACTGGCGATCCGTAGGCGCGGCGAGAGCCCGGTACCGAAAAACAAAAAGCAAAAACTCAAAACGATCGAGGGTGGCCTCCAGACGAACGCGCCGCGCACGTCGCCCCGACGAGCATAAAGCCAGACACGCCGGCTGAAGATGGGCCTCGCAAACAGCCCCCCGGCCTCTCTCATGGGCCGGATGCCGCTCCATCCCCCCGCTCTCAACCCCGGTGAATCGACACGCCCCCGTCCACCAGCAAAGCACTGCCTGTGGTGAAGCTCGAAGCGTCCGAAGCCAAATACAGCGCCGAACGGGCCACCTCGTCCGGATGGGCCAGGCGCCGCAGCGCGTGCAGGCCCTGCACCTGGGCCATGGCCTCTGGCGTGTTGGCCACATGTCGGCCCATGGGCGTGTCCGTGCCGCCCGGCAACAAGGCGTTGACCCGAATGCCCTGTGCTCCCCATTCGCTGGCCAGGCACTGCGTCAGTCCGATCAGTCCTGACTTGCTGGCCGCATAGGCCGACATGCCTGGAAAGCCCACGGTGTGGCCGACAAAACTCGATGTGAAGATCAGCGAACCGCCGCCACGCGCCGCCAGCGCCGGCAGTTGGAACTTGGCCGCCAAAAACGCGCTCGTCAGATTGGTCCGTAAAGTGGCTTCCCAAGCGGAAAGAGGCAAATCCGGCGCCGCCGCCATCTCACCCAGAATCCCCGCATTGTTGAAGGCCACATCCAGCCCGCCGAACTGGGCGCACGCACGCGCCACCAGCTCGCGCGCCACGGCCTCGTCGCTCACATCCCCAGCCATCGCCACTGCCTGACCGCCTGCGCTCGCAATCTCCTCGACCAGGGCTTGAAGCGGCTCCTCTCGCCGCGCCGCCACCAGCACCCTCGCCCCTTCTCGCGCGAACAACAGCGCCGCCGCGCGCCCAATCCCCGAACTCGCCCCGGTGACGATCGCCACCTTGTTCATCAAAGCCGCCATACTGAATGAAGCCTCCTAGATCCTGTGAAAACTTGCATCCACGCACCAGCCCTGCTCCTGCGCCCACACCAGGCAAGGCGACGAAGGGTGATGCGAAGCAACGCAATTCAGTGCGATGCGATGCAATGCGAGACCTGGACTGTGGAGGACAGTCTGGAAACTTGCGACCCGCTTCTTGCGAAGCGAAGCGCGACGAAACGCGGCGCCGTAAGCGGATCGGCTGGAACATGTGCCCAGCGCCGTGCCGGAAGAATTCAGCAGCAAATTACCCGACCTGATGCTGCTGACGTTGAAGCAGGCACGCACGCACTGGTTGGCTGAGTTTGGGCTGGTCTTCCCGCAAAGCCCTGATGCCTTGCGTCGTGCACTCAACGATGTGCTGGAAAACGCCAGCAACGAACTGCCCGGCGTGATGCGCTTAGCATTGCAGCGAGCACAGGCGCATTGGCGCGCGCTGCACGATGAAATCGCCTGGTGTAATCAACAGATCAAGCAGCATGTGCATGCCGATCAGGCCTCCGCTCGTACCGCGCAGTTGCACGGTGTAGGCGATCTCACCGCTTCAGCCTTGGTGACCGCCGTCGGTGACATGCGCCAGTTCAAAAGTGCGCGCCAGTTCAGCGTCTGGGTGGGCTTGGTTCCGAGCCAGAACTCCAGTGGCAGAAAGCTCTGGGGCGCTGGCCAACAAGAACGCCCGCTTTCTGTGGGCGGTGCTGACGCGGGGCATCGACTACGACCCCGAGCATGTGCCGCCTGTTCCTCAGTGCAAGCTGCCTGCGACCCAGGCGTGAATCGCCCCGTGTTTCGAGGAGGCTCCAACTCTGGAGAATGGAGCCATGAAGAAGTCCCCGAAGTTTTCCCCCGAGGTGCGTGAGCGCGCCGTGCGCATGGTGCTGGAGCACCGTGGCGAGCATCCGTCGCAGTGGGCGGCCATCGAATCCATCGCCGACAAGATCGGCTGCGTGCCGCAGACCTTGCACACCTGGGTCAAGCAGCACGAGGTCGATGCCGGCCAGCGAGACGGTGTCTCGACTGCGGAGGCTCAGCGCATCAAGGAACTGGAACGAGA
>NZ_JBXAGJ010000006.1:0-243011 GCF_058794035.1 Roseateles sp. GW835-FHT13E02 | reverse complement strand
TTTGACCACAGTGAGCGCAGCGAACGGAGGGAGTTTGGCGCCGCTGAGCCGCGCAGTGAGCACCGAGGGGAGTCGGCGCGCAGAGCCGACCCGCGAACCATGAGCCCGGCGGCGGGCCGAGTCACCGCAGCGAGAACGAACCATACAGCAGACGTCCGCTTTATGCCGACTGCAGTCTTTCCCAGCAATGAGGAGTTTTGAATGAGCAAGCTACCTACCCACGTCACCCTCGTCGATGTCGGTCCTCGCGATGGCCTGCAGAACGAAAAACAGGCGGTGTCCACCGAGGACAAAGCGCAGCTGGTGGCCCTGCTGCAGGCGGCGGGCCTGAAGGAGATCGAGGTCACCAGCTTTGTGTCGCCGAAGTGGGTGCCGCAGATGGCGGACAACACAGCGGTGATGGCGGCCATCGACCGCCAGCCCGGCGTGCGCTATTCCGTGCTGACGCCCAATCTCAAGGGCTTTGAGTCGGCCCTGGCGACCCGGCCGGACGAGATCGTGGTGTTTGCAGCGGCGTCTGAGGCCTTCAGCCAAAAGAACATCAACTGCAGCATCGCCGAGAGCATCGAGCGTTTCGTGCCCGTGGTGGAGGCCGCGCATGCGGCCGGCATCAAGGTGCGCGGCGCCTTGTCCTGCGCCATGGGCTGCCCTTACGAGGGGGACATCAGCGCCGATCAGGTGGAGCGCGTGGTGCAGCTGATGAAGGGCATTGGTGTCGATCACCTGGGCGTGGCCGACACCATCGGTGTGGGCACGCCGCGCAAGGTGCAGGCTGCGATGGAGCGGGCGCTCAAGCATTACCCGCTGGTGGAGGTCAGTGGTCATTTCCACGACACCTACGGCCAGGCCCTGGCCAATATCTACGCCTGCCTGGAGCTGGGCGTGCATCACTTCGACACCAGCGTCGCCGGCCTGGGCGGCTGCCCCTATGCCAAGGGCGCCACCGGCAATGTGGCCAGCGAGGATGTGGTCTTCATGCTGAATGGTCTGGGCATTGACACCGGCATCGATCTGGACCGCCTGGTCGACGCCGGCGCCTTCATCTCCGGCGTGCTGGGGCGGCCGCCGGTGTCGCGCGTGGCGCGGGCGCTGCTGGCCAAACGCCAGGGCTGAGCGGCCCAGCCCGAGCTACACTCGCCAGCCCCCTGCGTTCGCATCGGCGCGCCGGGGCGATAACAATCATCTGGGGGAGAATCCATGAGTTTGAAGCTGCGCGCGCGCGCCGGAGTGCTGGCCGCCGTGGCCGGTCTGTGCTTGGCTGGCGCTGTTCGGGCGGAGACGCCCCAGGCCTGCGATCGGGTCTACCAGCAGCTGTCCGCTGAAATCGTGGCCCAGGCCCGGGCGGCCCGGGCTGCGGACAACGGCTATCCGGCCCTGCTGAAGCGTTGGCAGGCCGAAGGCGCCCGCTGCAAGGGCAGTGGGATCTACGAGATTCGACTGGCCCAGGTGCAGATGCTCAATGGCGACCACGCGGGCGCCCGGGCCCAGCTGGACGCGCTGCCGGAGGGCGGCAAGGCGTATGCCCGTGAGCACCGTCTGGCCCGCCTGTGGCTGACCTACTGGCAGACCGATGCCGACAAGGAGCCCGCGCGCTGGGCCGAGTTGCTCCGGACTCTGGCCAGCCTGACCCGCCAGAACCCGGACGACGCCGAAGCGCAGGCCCTGCACGGCTTCGCCCTGCTGGCCAGCGGCGAGGACCGGCTCGCAATCCAGGCCCTGCAGGCCGCGCTGCGCGGCCCGGCCAGCAGCGATCGCTACGACCACTACAAGGCGCTGATGCTGGCGCATGTCAATCTTGGCGACTTTGCACAGGCCGAGACCATGCTGGAGCAGGCCTACGAACTCAATCCGGCGCTCACCAGCGACCCGGCTGCCGTGATGGCCGCGCTGGCGATCAGTGTGAAGCAGGGCAATACCCGTCTGGCCGGCAACCTGATCGTGATCATCAAGGCCCGGCATCCGCAGTTGCGGCAGCTCCCGGCCTTCCAGGCACTGGTAGCCGAGCAAGAGGCTAGCGAGAAGAAGCGCTGAAGGCGGCTGCGTCATCGACGACCGGGATGGTGGCAAGGCCGATCAGGACGGGCTCAAGTTCGTGCCCATCGTCACCAGCGCGCGTGACCTCGACCCCTTCGCCACCGGCAGTTACGGCGTCGCCCAGGTGACCTGTCAGTTCTACAACGACGCCAGCGATGTGGCCGGCCAGCCGCTGGAATTCAAGGTCAGCGGCCCGGCCGTCAACTACAGCAACGGCCAGAGCGCCGGTCTCGCGCGTGGCGCGGGCGATTCTCGCTAAACGCGGCGCCTGAGCGCCGGCCCGTCGCAGACGGCGGGCATGAGCCATTCGGCATATATCGAGGGAAAGCGGGTCATGGCCGGGTCATGGCACTTGCCGACACTGGCGGCTGCAGGTCTTGAATCAAGACAGCAATCGCCAGTTCTTCAAGCAAGTCCCAATCCGGAGATTCCCACATGTCCTTCACTCTGTCCCGTCTGTCGGCCGCTGTTGCCGCCCTCGGTTTGCTGGCTCTGAGCCAGTCGGCGTCCGCCGGACTCAGCCAGTTCTCCAACTTCACGCCCATGGTCGGCAATGTGGCCGCGGGCGCCTTGCCCGAGACGGCCCCGTTCAAGCTCTCTTCGACCAACTTCAGCCAGGCCATTCTGGCCGACCGCGCCACGCAGAACGGTCGGGTGCCTGGCAGCAACTCCGGCTCCTGGGACATGATCACCGCCAACGAGACCGGTCCGGATCGTGGCCGCTACCTCTTCATGCCCTTCGAGACCAACACCGCGGGCGTGCAGCGCGTGGACCTGTGGGACAACAACTACGCCACTCGCACCGTGACCATCGTCGCGCCGGGCACCCAGAGTTTTGTCGCCGGTGACGCTTCGCGCTGGACGCCCTGGGGCAGCTATCTGACGGCCGAAGAGTCCTGGGGCAACGGCAGCACCCGTGGCCGCCTGTTCGAGCTGACCAATGCCACCACGGCCACGGCCAATGGCGGCAACTTCATCCAGCGCAGCATCCTGCCGCGTGTCTCGCATGAAGGCCTGACCTTCGACCAGCAGAACAACCTGTACTTCGTGGACGAACTCAATGGCGGTTCGATCTTCAAGTACGTCTCGGCCAACCCCAATGCCAACAACGGCAATGACTACTTCGCAGCCGGTCAGACCTTTGTGCTGAAGGTCGGTGCGGGTGCCCAGTTCGAAGGCAACAACGGTTCCGCCATCACCGGCGGCGCCTCCTGGGTGGCCATCACCAACGCCAATGGCGGCGCCCTGGCTGGTATCTCCACCGTGCTGGCCGACGGCACCATCGATGGCCGCGCCACCGCGGTCAATGCCAATGTGCGTGGCACCGGCTACAACCGTCCGGAAGACCTGGAGATCCGCACCCTGGCCAATGGCAAGCAGATCGTCTACTTCACGACCACCGACTCCGACAACGATGGCAGCAGCAGCAACGGCCGTGGCCGCGTCTACTCGCTGAACCTGGACAGCAACGAGGTCAAGCTCTTCGCTGACAACAACACCATCGACATGGCCACCGGTCAGAAGGTCGGTGCCACCTGGAGCAACCCGGACAACCTGGCCATCGATGCCGACGGCAACATCTACGTCATCGAAGACCAGGACGGTGGCAAGGCCGACATCTGGTTTGCCAAGGATGCCGACGGTGACGGTGTGGCCGATGCCGTGGGCAAGTGGGCCAGCCTGAGCACCGTGGGCGCCGAGCCGACCGGTCTGTACTTCGACACAGTCAACCCGAATGTGGCCTACGTCAATGTGCAGCACCCGAGCAGCGGTGTGGACCGCCTGGTGCAGATCACGGCCGTGCCGGAGCCGCAAACCTACGCCTTGCTGCTCGGCGGACTGGGTTTGGTCGGCTTCGTGGCTCGCCGCCGCAAGGGCCTGCAGGCCTGATCGATGGCGCGAGCAGCGCCTCAGCACCGGCTCGGCCATTACAAGCGCCGGGCCGGTGGTCTGAAGCCTCGGGTGTGCCCTTGCGGGTGCCCCCGTAGCAGCCCTCGGTGCCACGCGTTCCGAGGGCATGTCTTCCTTGTGCCTGGGATCGTTCCAGGCGCCTGACTTTGAATTTCGACGGCAAGCCAGCCCCTTTCCTTGGCGTGCAAGCCAGCCTGTCGGCCCAACCCTGACGGACCCGCGCCATCATGCTGCCTCACTCCCTGTCCCGCCTTGCCCTGGCTTGCCTGGGCGCTTTCGCCCTCAGCGGCGTGGCCCAAGCTTCTGGCTCGGGCCTGAATGCTTTTGTGCAGACCAATCTGGTCGCCAACAGCGACAAGTACAAACCCACCGCCTTGGTGGACCCCGATCTGGTCAACCCCTGGGGCATTGCCTTGCGCCCGCCTGGCATTGGCGGCCACATCTGGACCAGCAATGCCGGCACCGGCACCACCACCACCTACATCGGCGACGTCAACGGCCTGCCCCTGCATCAGGACGGGCTCAAGCTCGTGCCCATCGTCACCAGCGCGCGTGACCGCGACCCCTTCTCCACCGGCAGTGACGGTGTCGCCCAGGTGACCGGTCAGGTCTACAACGCTGCCAGCGATGTGGCCGGCCAGCCGCTGGAATTCAAGGTCGGCGGCCCGGCCGTCAACTACAACAACGGCCAGAGCGCCGGTGTCATCGAAGGCTCGGCCAAGTTCGTCTTCGTGACCATGGATGGCACCATCAATGCCTGGCGCAGCGGCACCAACCCCGGCATGTTGGAGGCGGTGGTGGTCAAGGATTACTCCCTGATCCAGCCGGCCGCCCAAGGCCTGCGCGTGGCACCGGGCTACACCGGCGTGGCCATGACGACCGATGCCTGGCGCCTGGATGCCCAGGGCCAGAAGCTGGCCGACAACCGCCTCTACGCCGCTGACTTTGCCAACGGCCGCATCCAGACCTTTGACAACCAATGGCAGGACGTCACCGCCGCCGGCAGCTTTGCCCGGCCCGAGGGCCTGGCCGCCAGCTACCACCCCTTCAATGTGCAGGTGATGGGCGACCGGGTCTATGTGGCCTGGGCCGAGAACTCCTTCGAGATCGATGAGCCGACCGAGGAGATCCCCGGCGCCGGCTTTGGCCGCATCGCCGCCTACGACCGCGACGGTCGTTTGCTGCAGGATTTCTCTGACCACAGCCTGCTCAACGCCCCCTGGGGCATGGCGATGGCGCCGCAGAGCTTTGGCGCCTTTGCCGGCGCCTTGCTGGTGGCCAACTTCGGTGACGGCACCATCGCCGGCTATGACGCGCACACCGGCGCATCGCTGGGCTATCTGCGCGATGCGCAGGGCGAGGTGATCAGCATCGACGGCATCTGGGGCCTGACCTTTGGCAACGGCGTGGCCCTGGGCGACGCCAACGCGCTCTACTTCACCGCCGGCCCGGACGAAGAGCGTGACGGTCTGCTGGGCAAGCTGGAGCTGGCGCCGGTGCCCGAGCCCGGCACGGTGGTCTTGATGAGCCTGGGTTTGTTGGGTCTCTTGGGCCGGCGCGGCCTGCAGGCCCGTCGCCGGAGCCGCCAGGCCTGAGCGTCTCAGCCCAGCCGCGCGCGCAGGAAAGTCAGCGTGCGCTGCCAGGCCTGCTCGGCACAGGCCGCGTCATACACATGGGCGCGGCTGCTGTTGAAGAAGCCGTGGGCGGCCGGGTAGTGGTGGATTTCTGCGCCCGGCGGCAGCTGGGCCACGAAGGCTCGCACTGCTTCGGGCGTGCACCAGTCATCGATGTCGGCGTAGTGGCCCTGGAAGGGGATGGCCACGTCCTGCGGCGCCGCAAAATCCGCCGGCGGGATGCCGTAGAAGCAGCTGGCTGCGGACAGCCCCTTCACATGCACGGCGGCCGCCACCGTCAGCGCGCCGCCCATGCAAAAGCCGCTGACCCCGACCTTGGGGCTGCCGCAGTGCTCGTGCAGATGGCGCAGGGCGCCGGCCAGGTCCTGGTGGGTGGCGTCGGCAAAGCTCAGGCCACTCATCAAGTGGCTGGCCTCGTCGGCATCGCTGGCCTGGCGGCCGCGGTAGAGATCGGGCGCCAGGGTGTGAAAGCCGGCCGCCGCATAGCGGTCGGCTGTGGCGCGGATGTTGTCGTTCAGCCCCCACCATTCCTGCAACAGGATCAAACCCGGCGCATCGGGCCGTGAGGCCAGGGCCAGGTAGGCGGGGCTGTGGGCGCCGTCGGGGCGCTGGAACTCGATCATCTGGGCCATGGGCTGCTCCTTGCTGATGGGTGATGAATCCTCACCTCGGTGGGTGTCGTGCCGACCTGGCGTCCGCCGAGGTGGCGCGGGCGATGAAGGTGAACAGGGCGGCGAGGCCGGCATCCTGCCATGGACGAGCCAGCCTTGCAGACCCAAGCGTTTTGGCGCGTCCTTCAGCGTTCGGCTGGCGTGGCTGCGAACCGTGGCGCAGGCATCCCCCAAAAGTCGGGCGAACAGCGATCCGGCGACGCCATCGATGGGCTGGCCATGACAGCGACCATCCTAGACTGCGCAGCGCCTGCATCCGCGCCTTGTCTGCTGCTGATGCGCGTTAGGAAGATGCAGAACGAGGTGTGAGAGGAGCCCGCCGTGACATGGAACTTGACATCTGACAGCCAAGCCGCCGTGCCGGGGTTGGCGCCCGCCGCTCGCCGGCCCTGGAGCGCGGGGCTCTGGGCATGGGGGTTCAGTGCCTGCCTGGCGGCTTGCGGCGGCGGCGGAGGTGGTGCGGGTGGTGGAAGCGAGGTGCCGCCCCCCGCGCCGCCGCCGGTGCAGCCGCCCGGTCCCGCGCCGGCGCCCGGGCCCGATGGCATCGACAAGCCGCGTCTGCGCCAGCAGGTCGATGCCTGGGTGGCCGAGCAGAAGGCCAGGATCGAGCCCTTGGATTGCCAGCAAAGCCAAACGGGTGGGTGCGAAGCGCTGCGCAAGATCCGATTCTCCGAGGGACAGGCGCTGCCTGCCAAGCTGCGCGCCGATCAGACCATCTTGCTGGTCGACAGCGGCATCGGCCACGCTGCCACGCTGCGCTATCGCTCGCGCATGCTGGGCTATTACCGCGTCAGCGAAAGCAGCGGCCTGGTGGAAGCCCATGACCCGGTGATCGAGAGCACGCCTCGCTGGGGTGCCGAGCTGCTGCGCGGCATCGACGGGTTTCAGTACCGCGACGCCGGCGGTCAGCAGCGGCCGACATATGTGCCGGCGGATTGGCTGAGTGCCTTGCGGCCTTTGTTGCGCGGGCCGCGTGACTTCGCCATGGTCGATCGGGTGCCGCACGGCAATATGGTGCTGGCTCAGCTGGTCGAGTCCAATCCGCAAGCGGGCTTTGTGGTGTTGGACCCGATCCCGATCACGGCCCTGATGCGTGCCCACCGTGCTGCCGTCTGCGCCAAGGATTGGGCGGCGCTGGAGCAGGGCGTGCAGCGCATGGCACAAAGCCTGAGTGCGGTGATGCAGCGCCATGGGGTCGACTACGTCAATCTGTCCGGCGGCCTGGACACCTCGAACCTGCCGGACAGCTGGGGACCGCTGGCCTGTGGCGGTTCGCTCAGCGCCAGCGAGGCGCAGGGCTTGATCATGGCCTTCCGGCCCTTGTATGCGAGCTTGTTCGAGAGCCCCGGCGTGCTGGGTGTTCAGGCCGCGGGTGTGGCGTTGTCGCCCGGCAGTCACCCCCTGGAGGCCTTGCCGCTGGCGAACCGGGTGCGCGTGAGCTTGTTTCATCCCGCCGCAGCGCAGCTGCCGGCCGATGGCGTGACCGGGGCACAGCGGCCCGAAGTGCTGGAGCCCAATGCGGAGGATCGGCGCTGGGTCGATGTCTTCATCAGCACCGGCATGGTGAACGACAGCTTTCCGCCCAAGGTCAATGCCTCGCCACCGCTGATCACCGATTCTGTCTATGGCCTGGATCTCGGGCCGGTGCCCCATGCCACGACCTCCTGGTCTGCGCCTCAGGCCCTGAGCCGGCTCATTCACTTGAAGAGCCAGCTGGCCCCCGACATGGCGCCCGAGGCGCCCCTGGACGCGGCCCTGATCCAGCGCATGAAGAACGCGCTCACCCCCATGGGTTGCAGCTGGGCGCCCGAAGACGGCGGGCGTTGCAAGCTGCAGGACCCGGCCTGGCATCGACAACAGGAGCTGTTCCGCCAAGGCTGGCTGCCCCTGGATTGGAGCTGGGACCGGCCCTGACTCACAAACACGACGGTGCGGTCCTCGCCCGCATCCGCAAGGCCGCTGTCTGCCAGCGCGCCGTGGGGGCCGTTGAACACAGGGCAAGGCTGCACCGCCCGCCGGGCCCAGTCGCCGGCCCCACAGATCCAATCACGAACCGAGGGAGTGAGATTTGAAGATGACGATGTTGTTGAACGATCAGGCCTCGATCCAGAGCCGCTCGCGCCTGGCGCTGGCCTGCCTGACGATGGTTGGGGCGCTGAGCGCTTGCGGTGGCGGCGGCGGAGACAGCCCCACCGCGGCGCCACCCACGACACCCACGACACCCACCACACCCACCACACCCACCACACCCACCACACCGACCACACCGACCACACCGACCACACCGACCACACCGACGACACCGACCACGCCGACCACGCCGACCACGCCGACGACACCGACCACGCCGACCACGCCGACGACACCGACGACACCGACGACACCGACGACACCCACCACGCCGACCACGCCGACCACGCCGCCCTCATCAACGGCTCTGGCGGTCCATTCGCCCTATATTGCCAAGCCCACGGCCTACGACAGTGAGTGGCGTCTGACCGAGAGCGCGGCACAGGCAGCCAAGACCTTGGTCGCATCTCAGTTCCAGCCGGCCCCGGCCAATGCCCATGGTTGGGAGCAGCGCGCCGATGTTCTGGGCGCGGGCCTGTACCGGGTGGTCTTGCGCAAGGGGAACTTCTATCGCTTCAGCAGCAGCAATGACTGGTCATTCAATCTGACCGTCTACGACGAGGCTGGCTATCAGCTCTATGCGGGTGTGAATGAGCCCGATCGCATCGGCAGCCTGGGTCAGCTCGCCTATCCTCTGCTGGCCTTGCGTGATGGCTCTGTCTTCGTCAAGGTGGAGACCAGCGGCAATGCCGGCGCCGCACTCGTGGACCTGCGGGTGGAGCACAGTGCGGCCTCGCTCGGCACGGATGCCCCCACCACCGTCCAGCTGGCGGCGTTTGGCTCGGGCAGCGATGCCGCCAAGGCCGAAGCGGCTTTTTATGGCGGCGAGGGTGGCAACCGCATCGTGGGCAAGCCGCAGGCGGTCAATCTGATCTACGCCGGCAATGGGAATGATGTGATCGAACTCAAGACCGCCAGCGACAAGCTGTCCCTGGTCGATGGCGGGCTGGCGCGCGACACCCTGGTGCTCGGTTTTTCCAGCCAGCAGGCCAAGCTCAGCCGGGTCAATGCCTTTGGGCCCTTCCGCTTTGTGGTGACACCGCCGCTGGGTCAGCATGACGCCCATCTGCTCAGTGGCAGCCCGGACGGCGCGCGCCTGGTCTTGCGCAGCATTGAGCGCATCCAGTTCAGCGACAAGACCGTGGAGATGAAGGAGCTGCCGGGCTTCTGAGCCCGCTCGTCCATCGGGCCGCGCGTGAATCGTCCGGCCCGCCATTCAAGAGGGAAGACCATGACCGAGGGACACCTGAGCCGCCTGCGCAGCGCCGGCCAATACGCTGCGGATGCGGGCCTGGCGCCGCTGCAGGGGCTGAGCTTGCTGCTCGGGACCCTGGCGCTGGCCTTGCAAGGCTGTGCTTCGCAGCCACCGCCGCCTGCCTGGCCGCAGCTGGCGCTGTCGGAACAGCTCAATCCGGTCCGGCGCTGCCTGAGCCTGGCTCTCGATCTGCAGATCGGCCTGAGCTTCAAGCTGCTGGGGCAGGCCAGCGACGAGGAGGTGCGGCGCGATCTGACCGAAGGCGCGCTCAACCCACAGGCCGAGCAACGCCGCGGCGAGCTGGCCGATGCCTGGGCCAGCAGCCACGATCCCGCCCGCCTGGCTCAGATCCAGCTGCAGCAATGCCTGGCAGCCCAGGGTCAGGTGTTGCCTTCGGCGCCGACTCTTGCGCCGACCTTGGCGTCGTCTGACAGCCAGCGCTGCTTCAGCCGTTCGCATCTGGCCGCCCAGGCCGAGGTGCACAAGGCCCTGGGCAGATCCCTGGCCGAGGCCACGCAGATCGCGCAGCGCGGCATCGGCCTGTCGCGGCCGCCGGCCGAGGTGCAGCAGATCGTCGAGGCGGTTTACAGCCTGGATCGCGAGCGCAGCGAGCAGCTGGCGCACCGGCGCCTGTTTGTTCGCTGCATGGAGGCGGCGCCGCGCAGCTAGCCCGGATATTTCACGAGGGACGCGGGAATTGCGTGCGCCCAGGTCGCAGCCAATGGCGCCGAGACGGCCACAGGCGATGCCCAGTGGCATCGGCGAGGAGTTGAGGCGTTAGGGGCAAGGCCTGGGCCGCGCAAGCCCGCGTAGGCCCAGGATCCAAAGTGGAGCGCAGGTCGACGCGAGAGATCATCGTGCCCCATCGGTGCTGCAGACCGGCCAGGGCCGACCTCGTGAAACATCCGGGCTAGGGCCTGTTCAGGCCGTCGCCGCCGCGCCGGGCGGCAGGCGCAGGCACAGCCCAAGGCCGCGCTGGTCCAGGCCGTCCACAAAGCGCAGCTCTGCGCCCTCGCGATCGGCAATCCGCCGCACGATGGCCAGGCCAAGGCCGGTGCCCTGCTCGCTGCTGCCCGGCACGCGGTAGAAGCGCTCGAACACGCGCTCGCGTTGATCGGGGGCGATGCCGCGGCCGTTGTCGCGCACGCAGAACTCCAGGCTCTGGTCGGGCAGCAGGCTGAGGCTGATCTCGACGCGGCCACCCGGCGCGGTGTAGCGGATGGCGTTGTCGATCAGGTTGTCGACAATGGAGCAAAAGCCTTCGCGCTCCAAGCGGAAGGGCAGTTGCTCCGGCGCAGTCAGTGACAGCTCGATGCCACGCGGTCGCGCCAGGCCGGCCAGCAGGGCCACGCGGCCGCGCAGCAGGTCGGCCGCGTCGAGCTCGCTGCGTTGCTCGGGCTGAGCGCTTGCGCCAGCTTCGGCCCGAGCCAGGGTCAGCAGCTGGGCCAGGAGGTGGGAGACCCGGGCAATGCCTTGCTTGAGCGCGCCGGCCGCTTCGCGCCGGGCTTGGCCGTCTTCCTCGCTGAGCAGCAGATGGGCCTGTGCATTGACGGCAGCCAGGGGTGTGCGCAATTCATGGGCGGCGTCGGCCAGGAAGCGGCGCTCCTTGTCCAGGCGCTGGGCTTCATGGGCCAAGAGTTCGTTGAGTTCGCGCAGCACCGGGGCGGTCTCGGCATACAGGCGGTCCACCTGCACCGGCGCGGTGTCGCCCGCCCGCCGTTTGGCGATGCGCTGGGCCAGCTGGGCCAAGGGGCGCAGACCGACGCGAACGCTGAGCCAGATGACCAGGCCGTGCCAGAGGAAGACGCCCAGCTGCGATTGCAGCACCAGCCACAGCACCGGCAGCACGGCGCTGAAGGCGATCTCGCGCGGCTCGGCAATCAGCAGCACCCGGCCCATGCCTTGGCCCGGGTCGGAGCGCTGCACCTGCCAGAACGGCGCTTGGCCGGGCGGCGGTGGGGCGTCCAGCCGGCTGCTGGGCGCATTGGCGCTGCGGTAGAGCAGGCGGCCGTCGCGATCCCAGAGCTGGTAGGCCGAGCGCAGTCCTTGGGCAAACTCCTCGTCGAGGCCGAGCAGGGCCATGACAGCGCTCTCGGTCGCGTCCATGCGTTGCTTCAGCTCGGGTTCGGGGCTCAGGGCGGCACTGGCCAGCACCGTGGCCATGCGCTGCATGCGCGTCTGCACCTCGGCTTCACCCCAGGCCACGCCGCGCCAGGTCAGCATCCCGGCCAGCACCAACCAGGCCAGCACCAGAGCCAGGGCCTGCCAGGCGATCAGGCGCTGGATCAGTGAGGGGTAGGGGGCTGCGGCGGCACCTTCGGGCTGCATCTTGTGGGCCGGGGTGCTCATGCCTGGCCTCCGGGAAGATCCAGTACATAACCCACTCCGCGCACGGTGCCGATCCATTCGTTGCCGAGCTTCTTGCGCAGCTTGTAGACATGCACATCGGTGGCATTGCTGTCCAAGGTGTCGCTGAGCTGGTGGCGCGCTTCGATCTGGGCACGGGTCAGCACCCGGCCCGGTTCGGCTGCCAGGGCCAGCAGGATGTCGTACTCGCGGGCCGACAAGGCCACCTCCTGACCGCTCAGCTGCACGCGACGGCGAGCGGTGTCGATGCTCAAGGGGCCCAGCTGCCAGGTGTTGCTGACCTGGCCGCTGTGGCGGCGCAGGAGGGCGCGCACGCGCGAGAGCAGCTCCTCCATGGCGAAGGGCTTGCCCAGGTAATCGTCGGCGCCAGCGTCCAGGCCCAGCACGCGCTCACCGACGCTGTCGCGGGCGGTCAGCAGCATCACTGGCGTCTGGCGCCCGAGCTGGCGGAACCAGGCCAGCACATCCAGCCCCAGCTCGTCGGGAAGGCCGATGTCCAGCAGCAGCAGTGAAAACTCCATATCGCCCAGGAAGCGCCGGGCATCTCCGCCATTGCGCAGCCACACCACATGGTGGCCGGCCACGGTCAGCACGCGTTGCAGGGAGTTACCCAGGGGCAGATCGTCTTCGACAAGCAGGATGTTGGCCATGGCGGAAAGGGAAAGGGAGCGAGAGGTTTGCGCCGCACAGGGTGTGTGTCAGCCAGCCCCGGTGGCGGCGGATTCTAGGAGGGCGACCGTGACTTTCGGCGCCGACTGCGTCGGCTTCTTCATCGACGCTTCATCTTCGCTTCCTGGCTGCCGCGCTGCTGGTCGATAGGTGTTCACCGGAGCTTCATCGCCATGCCCGGACACTGCCCAGCCCATTCATTCCCATGAGCGAGGAGTCCGGCATGAACGCACCATCCTTCCCCTGTCCCAGTGCATTGCATCGACGCCCAAAGGGCCGGCCCGTTCGTGCGCGGCGGTGGCGCCTGCTGTTCCTGATTGGCATGTTCGGGCTTGTGCTGGGCCCGTGCGTCTGGGCGCGGGAGTCGGCGGCGGGCCTTGCGAGCCAGGCCGCTGCGCCGGCCCTGGTCCGCCAGGCCCTGCCCGCATTCAGCAAACTGCAGCTCGACGGTGCCATGGATCTGCAGCTGCTGGCCGCGGCGGACGCGGCCAGTCTGGAGCTGCCGGCCGGCCGCGTGCGGGCCTGGGTGGACGGCGAGACGCTGCACCTGATGGCGCCGACCCTGGGCACGGTGGCCAGCGATCTGGGCTTGCAGGCGCGGCCGCAGCTGCGTTTGCAGCTGACGAGCGAATCGCTGCAGTCCATTGAGTTGCGCGGCTCCAGCCAGGTGCAGATCGGCCGACTGCAGGCTGGGCGACTCAAGCTCGTGCTGAGCGGTTCAGGCAGCCTGCGGGTCGAGCAGCTGGAGGCCGGTCAGCTGGACCTGAATGTGCATGGCTCGGGCCATCTGAACCTGGGTCAGGTGCATGCACAGCGCCTGGGCCTGCATCTGAGTGCTTCGGGCCAGGTGCAGATGGCCAGCTTGCGTGCCGAACAGCTGGAGGCTCGCCTGCGCGCCTCGGGCGGGGTGAGCGTGGGCACAGGGCGCGCCGTGCAGCAGGAATGGGTGATGTCGGGCAGCGGTGATGTGCGTGCGGCCGGGCTGCAGGGGCAGCGTGCCACCTTGCGCGCCTACGGCAGTGGCGATGCAGATCTGGGCCGGCTGGAGCAGTTGCAGATCAGCCTCTATGGCTCGGGCGATGTCAGCTATGCCGGCCAGCCGATGCTGCAGCTGTGGATGCCGGGTTCGGGCTCGCTGCGGCCACGCACCGAAGAGGCTATGGCCGGCATGCCTTGAGGGCCCTGGCGTGCGATGCGCGCCCCGGGCCACCAGGCGCTTCATGTCGCCTTCATGCGCAGCGCCAGACACTGAATTGCCCTTGACGAACTGCCTGCCCCGCGGGGCGACGCAGCCCTCTTGACCTTGATGTAGAGCGAACGACACGACGATGAAACCGATGCAATCTCTGGCCTTGACGGCCCTCTTCACGGCGGCCCTGGCCGCCAGCTCCGCCGCTTCGGCCCAGGCGCCCCAGGCCGGTGCAGCCCCCAGCCAGGCCTCCGGTGGCCCCGCCCACGGTCCCCGCTGGGGTGTGGCAGCCATCAGCCTGCCGCGCTATCCGGGCGCCGATCGCCAGCAACTGCTGGCCGCGCCCTTGATCGAGGCGCGCTTCGGTGAGCATTTCTTTGCCAGCACCTTGCAAGGTGTGGGCGCCGATTGGCGCCCGGCCGAGGGCCTGAACCTCAGCGCCGCGCTGGTGCTGGACCCGCACTGGCGCCGCCGCAAGGACATGCCCGCAAGCTGGGCCGCGCTCGACGAAGTCAAGTTCGCCGCCGCCCTGCGTCTGGCGGCCGAATGGCAGCTGGAGCGCTTCACCGTGCAGATCAGCAGCAACTCCCGCCTGGGCACCTTGGTGCAGGGTCGCCAGGGCGCCAAGGACCTCAAAGGTGGCCACAGTCTGCAGTTCGATGCCAGCTATGGTCTGCTGGCCACGCGCAGCCTGGCCCTGGCCGTGGGTGTCAGTGCCGAGGCCATGGACAAGCGCCTGGGTCAGGCCTTGTTCGGTGTCAACGCGGTGCAGGCCGCCGCGTCCCAGTTGCGCCAGCACCAGGTCAAGGCCGGTCTGAGCAGCCTGGGCGTGTTCGCCCAAGCCATGGTGCCGGTGGACAGCGACTGGACCTTCAGCGCCCGCCTGGGCCTGAACAGCCTGCGCGGCGACGCCGGCAACAGCCCTCTGGTGCAGAAGAAGCGCCAGCCGGTGGTGGCGCTGAGCATCAGCCGGGCGTTCTGAAGCCCCGCCTCAAGGCAAGGCCTGACCCCGCGCGCTGACGTAGAGGCGGTACCAGTCTTCGCGGCTCAGCTGCAACTGAGTCGCGGCGCCGCAGGCCAGAATGCGCTCGGGCTGGCTGCTGCCGATCACCGGCTGGATGCCGGCCGGGTGGCGCAGCAGCCAGGCCAGGACGATGCTCTCAGGCGGTGCCTGGTAGCGAGCTGCCAACTCGCGCACCAGGGCAGAGGTGGCCTGACCGCGGGCATCGTCCGGCGCTGCCGCACCGCTGAAACGGCCCTGGGCCAGGGGGCTCCAGGCCTGCAGCTGCACCCCCTCGGCCTGGCAGTGCTGCAAGGTGCCAGCCCAGGGCAGGGCGCTGGCGCTCTGGCCGTCGTTGAAGCTGCTGTCCTGGGCCAGCCAGTCGAGCTTGCCCAGGCTCATCTCCAGCTGGTTGGCCACCAAGGGTTGGTCGAGAGCCTGCTGCAGCCAGCGCATCTGGCTGGCTTGCATGTTCGAGACCCCGAAATGTCGCACCTGGCCGCTCTCCTGGAGCTGGCGGAAGGCCTGGGCGATTTCCTCGGGCTCCATCAAGGGGTCGGGCCGGTGCAGCAGCAGCAGGTCCAGATGGTCCGTGCCCAGGCGTTCCAGGCTGCCCTGCACCGAGGCAATGATGTACTCGGCTGACAGGTCGTAACGCCCCGGGCCCGCGTCATCGGCAAAACGGATGCCGCACTTGCTCTGCAGGATGAGCCCATCACGCAGCGAGGGCTGGCGGCGCAGCAGGGCGCCAAAGCAGCGCTCGGCCCGGCCGCGCTTGTAGATGTCGGCATGGTCGAAGATGGTGATGCCGATGGACCTGGCCGCGTCCAGCGCCGCGTGGGCCTGGGCGATGTCGGCCTCGCCGATGTCCTGGGCGTCCCAGGGCCCGCCCAGGCTCATGCAGCCCAGGACCAGGCGGCTGCTGCCGGGCAAGACTTTGTTCAGCGGGAGAGGTGTGGGCTTCATGGGTCAGCGGCGCAATGCGTTCCAGGCGGGAGTGGAAGGCTGACTGTAACGAAGCCGGGCCGCTCCGGTGCGAGCCAGGGCTTGCCGCGGCCGGCCCTGGCTTTGTTTGGCGCGCGCGAGCTCAGCCGCGATTCAGGATCTTGGGCACGGCGTTGGGCCGCAGGCGGAAAGCGTCCGGCATGCCCGAGCCCAGCAATGGCCGCAGATAAAGGCGGAAGGCATCGGTGACATGGGTGCCGCAGGGGCTGATGAACTCGTCTTCCATCACCCGGGTCTTGCCGGCCACATCGGCCAGGGGCAGCAGTTCGTAGTCCACCGAGTAGGTGCCGGTGCGCTTGATCGCCACCGAGCCGGAGCTGCGGCCACCCGCACCGTGGAAGGCGAACTGCACGGCTTTCTCGCCCACCTCGCGCGCCTCGCGCTGGTCCACATCAGAGACGCAGCCGATGAAGCTGCGCTGCAGATAGCCGAAGGTGTCACCGCGCACGCGCTTGATGCCCAGGCGGCTTTTGATCTCCTCGCAGAGCAGATCGGCCAGGGCGCCGTTGCCGGAGAGCTGCACATTGCCATGGGCATCGCGCTCAAGAATCTTGGCCAGCTGCGCAGCAATCGGCTGCCCGCTGGCATCGTGGATGCCTTCGGACACGGCGATCACGCAGCGGCCGTGGCGCTCGAACATGGTCTTCACATCGGCCAGAAAGCGCTCCAGCTCGAACACCCGCTCGGGCAGGTAAATCAGGTGCGGGCCGTCGTCGGGGAACTTCTTGCCCAGGGCCGAGGCCGCGGTCAGAAAGCCCGCATGTCGGCCCATGACCACGCCGACATAGACGCCGGGCAGGGCCGCGTTGTCGAGGTTGGCGCCGGCAAAGGCCTGCGCGACAAAGCGCGCGGCCGAGGCAAAGCCGGGTGTGTGGTCGTTCAGCACCAGATCGTTGTCGATGGTCTTGGGGATGTGGATGCAGCGCAGCGGGTAGTTCGCGGCCGCGGCTTCCTCGCTGATGATGCGGGTGCTGTCGGAGGAGTCGTTGCCGCCGATATTGAAGAAATGGGTGATGCCGTGGGCCTGCAGCACCTGGAAGATCTTGTGGCAGTAGGCCGCGTCGGGCTTGTCGCGGGTGGAGCCCAGGGCCGATGAGGGGGTTTGTGCGACCAGCTCGAGGTTGTGGCTGGTCTCCTGGGCCAGGTCCACAAAGTCCTCGTTCAAGATGCCGCGCACGCCGTGGCGGGCGCCGTAGACGGCGCTGACCCCGGCCTGCCGGCGCGCCTCCAGCACCACGCCGACCATGGATTGATTGATGACCGCGGTGGGGCCGCCGCCCTGGGTGACGAGGATCTTGCTGGGGGGCATGGAGGTTTCCTGGCTGGAGGGGGTGAATGGGCGACGAAGGGCTCCGTCGGCTTGCCGCATTAGCGGGGCTTATCGATCTGAAGTGTCATGAATTTCACTTCACTTCGCAAGGCAGGCGGCGTACAAAGGTGCACCCCAACAAGGCCTCAGAGCCACGGAGACAAGAACCATGTTGATCGGCTGCCCCAAGGAAATCAAGAACCATGAGTACCGCGTTGGCCTGACCCCGGCCAGCGTGCGCGAGTTGACCAGTCGCGGCCACCAGGTGCTGGTGCAGACCCAGGCCGGTGCCGCCATCGGCCTGAGTGACGAGCAGTACATCGCCGCCGGCGCGCAGATCGCGGCCGACGCGGCCAGCATCTTTGCCAAGGCCGAGATGATTGTGAAGGTCAAGGAGCCGCAGCCGCAGGAATGCGCCATGCTGCGCGAGGGGCAGATCCTCTACACCTATCTGCACCTGGCCCCGGACCCGGAGCAGACCGCGGCCCTGGTCAAGAGCGGCGCCATCTGCATCGCCTACGAGACCGTGACCGGCCCGGGCGGCGGCCTGCCCCTGCTGGCGCCCATGAGCGAGGTGGCCGGGCGCATGTCCATCCAGGCCGGTGCGGCGCATCTGGAGAAGAGCAAGGGTGGCATGGGCGTGCTGCTGGGCGGCGTGCCCGGCGTGGCGCCGGCCCATGTGGTGGTGATCGGTGCCGGCGTGGTGGGCAGCCATGCACTGCAGATGGCCGTCGGCCTGGGTGCCCGGGTGACGGTGCTGGACAAGAACGTCGATCGCCTGCGCCAGCTCGACCTGGTCTTCGGCAACCGCATCTGCACCCAGTATTCCAATGTACAAAGCGTGGAGGAGGCGGTGCTGGCGGCGGACCTGGTGATCGGCGGTGTGCTGATCCCGGGCGCCGCCGCACCGAAACTGGTGACGCGCAGCATGGTCTCGCGCATGAAGAAGGGCGCCGTGGTGGTGGATGTGGCCATCGACCAGGGCGGCTGCTTCGAGACCTCGCATGCCACCACCCACGCCGATCCGACCTTTGTGGTGGACGGCGTGGTGCACTACTGCGTGGCCAATATGCCCGGTGCAGTGGCCCGCACCTCGACCTTTGCCCTCAACAATGCCACCATCGGTCATGCGGTGGCACTGGCCGACAAGGGCTGGAAACAGGCCTTGATCGACAACCCGCATCTCTGCGCCGGCTTGAATGTGGCCCAGGGGCACTTGACTTATGAGGCAGTGGCCCGAGATTTGGGTTACGAGTACGTGCCGGCCGAAGCCTTGTTCAACTGAAGACGCGCAGCCCTGGCCTGGGCTGCGCAGAGAGCCGGGCGTGCTTGTGAGCCCGTGTACGCGTTTGTTGAGCATCAATCCCAACCAGGAGGTACAACCATGTCCAGCTTGAACCAGTCCCAGAAAGACCGTTTGATGAGCGATCTGCATGCGGTGGTCGCCGAAGCCGAGAGCTTGCTGCGAGCCACCGCCGGTTCGGCCGGCGAGGGCGCGAGCGAGTTGCGCGCCAAGGTGCAGGACAGCCTGGACCGGGCCAAACGCAATCTGCATGATTTGCAGGACGCTGCGGTGGAGAAGGCCAAGGCTGCGGGCCGCGCCACCGACCATTACGTGCACGAGAACCCCTGGCAGTCCATCGGCGTGGCCGCCGGTGTCGGCCTCTTGCTGGGCATGTTGATCGCCCGCCGCTGAACTTTCTGCGCCAAGAAAAAGCCCCGCAGCGTTGGTGCTGCGGGGCTTTTTTCTTGTTGAGGCCGTGCCGGCTGCCGCTGCAGGCCTCAGCCCAGGGCGGCGGGCTGCTCCATCCAGCGCTCCAGCTGATCGGCCTGCATGGGCCGGGCGAACAAATAGCCCTGGCCTTCGTGGCAGCCGAGTTCCAGCAGTTGCTGGCGCTGCTCTTCGGTTTCGATGCCTTCGGCGATCACGGTCAGATTGAGGCCGCGGCCGAGGTTGATGACCATTTGCGCGATGGTCGAACCGGCGCTGGAAGTCTGGGCTTCGCGCACAAAGGCGCGGTCGATCTTGAGCCGGTCCACATCGAGCTGGCGCAGATGGCTGAGCGAGGAGAAGCCGGTGCCGAAGTCATCGATGGCCACGCTGACACCGCAGTGCTTGATGTCGGCCAGGATGTGCATCACCAGCTCCGTGTCCTCCATGGCCATGGATTCGGTGATCTCCAGCTCCAGATTGCGCCCGTTCACACCGGTGTCGCGCAGTGCGCTGGTCAGCACCTCCATGAAACCGGGGTGGCGGAACTGCGCCAGTGAGACGTTGACGCACATGCGGAAGTCCTCATGTCCCAGATCCAGCATGCGCTTGAGCTGGTGGCAGGAGGTGCGCAGCACGAACTCACCGATGCTGATAATCAGCCCTGATTTTTCGGCCAGCGGGATGAACTGGTCCGGCGGCACGAAATTGCCTTCCTCGGTGCGCCAGCGCAGCAGCGCTTCGGCGCCGATGGCTTTGGCGTCGGACAGGCGCACCTGGGGTTGGTAGACCACGAACAGGCGGTTTTCCTCGAAGCCGGCGCGCAGGCCTTTGAGCAGCTTGAAGCGCTCGCGCGCATCGGTGCCCATGGCCGAGGAGAAATACTGGGACGAGCCGCGGTGCTGAGACTTGGCCTGCTTGAGCGCGATCTGCGCGTCGAGCAGCAACTCCGAGCCCACGGCGGCGGACTCGGTCAGCCGCACCAGGCCGGTGGTGGCCGAGAGCTGCAGGCGTTCGCCCGAGACGGAAAATGGCTCCAGGAAGACGCGCTGGATGTTGTCGGCGCTGACATGCTCGCTCGGGCCCAGCAGGCCAAAGGTGTCGGCGCCGACCCGGGCCATGGCCGTGTTCAGGCCCAGGGCTTCGCCCAGGCGCAGCACCACGGCACGCAGCACCTGGTCGCCAAAGTGGTGGCCGAAGGCGTCGTTGATGTCGGAGAAGTCGTCGATGTCGATCAAGGCCAGGGTGACATCGGCCGGGTCCTTGAGGTTCTTGTCCAGCAGCTCGACAAAGCGGTTGCGGTTGGGTAGGTGCAGCAGCTGGTCGTTGTAGGCCTGGTCCAGCAGCTGGCCGTAGAGCACCACATTTTCGAAGCCGACCGAGATGTTGGAGCAGAAGGCACGCAGGAGCTGCTGGTCGGTGTCGCTGAGGTCGCGGCCCACATCGACCCAGGCCGCCATGGGCCGGCCGTTGCTCATGCCGAAATACAGGCAGGTGCCTTCGTCGTAGATGTTCTGGCGCTGCTCCAGGCATTGCTGCAGACGCTCGCGTACGGTCTTGATCTGCACGGCCGAGAGCGGTGAATTGATCATGCCGCTGTACTGACCCGCCGCGGCAATCACGCGGACTTCGGCGTCGTTGTCCACGCCGACCTGGGCGCAGACCAGGCCCTCGGGCAGGATGCCCAGCATGGCGCAGAGCTGGGTGACCACGCCCTCGGCAAAACGGTGCAGGCCGCGCAGGCGGCTCAGCTCGGTGCTGGCATCGACGATCAGTTCCAGGCCGCGGCGGTTGGCTTCCAGCGCGCAGATCTGGCGGTAGGAGCGGATGGCGGCGGTCAGCACCGTGTAGAGCCGGGTGCGTGTCAGCTCGGACTTGGTCTTGTAGTCGTTGATGTCGTAGGCCTGAACCGTCTCGATTTCAGGAGCGTAGCCGGGCTGGCCGGTGCGCAGCACGATGCGCACGGCACCGAGCTTGAGTTCCTCGCGGATGTAGCGCACCAGCTGCAGGCCGGCGTCTTCGGATTCCATCACCACATCCAGCAGCACGACCGCCAGATCGGGCTCGCAGGCCAGCACCTGGCGTGCTTCGGCCGCCGAGGTGGCATGCAGAAAGCTCAGGGGCAGGCCTTCCACCAGCAGGCCTTGCATGGCCAGCTCGGTGGCCTTGTGGACATCACCGTCGTCGTCGACGATCAGCACGCGCCAGGGATGAACCAGATGGGCGTCGTTCGCGTCCGTGTGCTCGGGGCTGTCCAGGAACTCCAGCAGATCGTCGTCGCCCTCTTCGTTGGGCATGGCCGGACTGTTTGTCTCGCGCATGAGGGCCTGTGCTCCAGCCTATGGATTGACAATAGCGTAAGGGTATTTCATTCTGTACCCGGTCGCCATGCGCGCAAGTGCCTATTTGGTGGCACTCACGACACATGCAGGTTGGGGTTATAGAGCATTTGCTCGCCTCTGATCGCCACAAAAGCACGACAAGACGATCACATATGGGAGACCACGATGACCATGCCCGGTTCGCTGCCTGAGCCCGAAGCGCAGGCAGGCGGGGCCCTGCCGCCGCCAGCCCCTCCGGCCCCCGGCCCGCTGACGCGCTTGCCGGCGCAGTTGATGGAGCTCTTACAGACCCGCCTCGAGCTGCTGTCCACCGAGCTGGAGGCCGAGAAGTTGCGCCTCTTCGGCGCGCTGGTGCAGATGCTGCTGGCCTTGCTGCTGGCCGGTGGCGCCCTGTTCATGGCCAGCTTGGCGGTGCTGATGTTCTGCCCTGAGGCTTGGCGGGGCTGGGCGGCCTTGGGCTTGATGTCGGCCTATGCCCTGCTGGCCGCCTGGGCCTGGCGCGGCGCGCGGGCCCAGCTGAGCCGGCCCAGCGGCTTGTTCGCAGCCACGTTGGCGGAACTGGCGCGCGACCGCGCCAGCCTCGGAGGTTGATCGCCATGTTGTTTCAACGCGAACTTCAAGAGCTGCAGCAGCGCCAACTGGCCCTGCGCTTGCGCAATATCGAGCTGCGCGCCGAACTGGGCGGCAGCGTCCGTGAGCTGATGCAGCCGCTTCAGATGGCGCGAAGCTTCATGGCCGGGAGCTCAGAGCTGGGCAACGCGGGCGCCCGCGGCTGGTGGAGTTCAGGCCTCGTCGCCCTGGCGGCCTTGGGTCTTGGTTGGGCGGCACGACGCCGCATGCACGCGGGCAGCGCAGCACAGGCCGCGAACGGCCCGGTCGAGTCTGTGCTCGGCTGGTTGCGCCTGGGTCTGCGGGTCGCGCGGCTGTGGCGGGAGTTCAGCCGGGCAGGCGCAGGGCTTGAAGGCCGGCGCCCGAGCGCGGCCAGCGCGGCGTCCGACACCGGGCTTTGAGCACCCGGCGCCGCGCGCTCAGCGCGGCCGCTTGACGCCGCGCGAGGCGGTGACCGGCGCTTTGCCGCCCGCCGTCGTGCGCGTGCCCGGGGCCGGCGAACGAGCGGGCTGCGGGCTGCCCAGCTTGCCGCTGACGCGCTGGGGTGCCGCCTTGCCGGCCGAGCGGCTGCCGTTGTCGCGCGGCGGCAGACCGGTGTGCTGGGTCAAGACCTGACCCTGGCGCGGGGTCTGGGGGCTTGAGCCGGGGTGCTTCAAACCTTGTTTGGCCAGGGGCTTGGCCACCGAGGTGCGCACGCCGGTGGGCGTGGAGTTCTTGCGGCGGGCACTTTCGTAGCTGCCGTCGGTCACCGGCTGGTAGGTCGGGATCAGGTGGTGCTTGCCATTGCCGATCAGGTCCTCACGGCCCAGGGTCTTGAGCGCCTCGCGCAGCATGGGCCAGTTGTTGGCATCGTGGTAGCGCAGGAAGGCCTTGTGCAGGCGACGGCGGCGCTCGCCGCGGACAATGTCCACGGTTTCGCTGGTCTCGGCGCTGCGGGTGATCTTCTTCAGCGGGTTCTTGCCCGAGTGGTACATGGCCGTGGCCGTGGCCATGGGGCTGGGGTAGAAGGTCTGCACCTGGTCGGCGCGGAAGCCGTTCTTCTTCAGCCAGACCGCGAGGTTCATCATGTCCTCGTCCGAGGTGCCGGGGTGGGCGGCGATGAAGTAGGGGATCAGGTACTGCTTCTTGCCGGCCTCTTCGCTGGCCTTCTCGAACATCTGCTTGAACTTGTCGTAGGTGCCGATGCCGGGCTTCATCATCTTGGACAGCGGGCCGCCCTCGGTGTGCTCGGGTGCGATCTTGAGGTAGCCGCCCACATGGTGGGTGACCAGCTCCTTCACATACTCGGGCGACTTGATGGCCAGGTCGTAGCGCAGGCCCGAGCCGATCAGGATCTTCTTGACGCCGCGCAGCGCCCGCGCGCGGCGGTACATCTGGATCAGCGGCCCATGGTCGGTGTTGAGGTTCTGGCAGATGCCCGGGTAGACGCAGCTGGGTTTGCGGCAGGCGGCCTCGATCTCGGGGCTCTTGCAGCCGATGCGGTACATATTGGCGGTCGGGCCGCCGAGGTCGGACACCACGCCGGTGAAGCCCTTGACCTTGTCGCGCATCTCTTCGATCTCGCGGATCACCGAGTCTTCGCTGCGGCTCTGGATGATGCGGCCCTCGTGCTCGGTGATCGAGCAGAAGGTGCAGCCGCCGAAGCAGCCGCGCATGATGTTGACGCTGAAGCGGATCATCTCCCAGGCCGGGATCTTGGTCGCGCCGTCATGGCTGCCGTTTTCGTCGGCATAGCGCGGGTGGGGCGCGCGGGCGTAGTTCAGGTCGAAGACATGGTCCATCTCCGGCGTCGACAGCGGGATCGGCGGCGGGTTGATCCAGACGTCGCGGTCGCCGTGGCGCTGCACCAGGGCGCGGGCATTGCCGGGGTTGGTTTCCAGATGGAGCACGCGGTTGGCATGGGCGTAGAGCACCGGGTCGCTCTTGACCTGTTCATAAGCTGGCAAGCGGATCACGGTGCGCTCGCGCGGCGGCATCTGGATCTTGCCGCTGGGTGCGGTCGCCTGCGGCTTGCGCACGATGGCGATGGGCTTGGCGCCGTCTTCCAGACCGGGCGCCTTCACCTGGCCGGTCACGCAGGAGGCGGCCTTGCTCTCGGCCGTTTCTTCAATGGTCTGGTAAGGGCTGATCAGGGTGTCGATGCGCCCGGGCTGGTCCACGTTGGACGAATCCAGCTCGAACCACTCGGACGAAGTCGGATCGTCGGTGCGGCGCATGAAGGCCGTGCCGCGCACATCGGTGATGCTCTCGACCGGCTGGCGCGCCGCCAGGCGGTGGGCGATTTCGACGATGGCGCGCTCGGCATTGCCGTAGACCAGCAGATCGGCCTTCGAGTCCACCAGCACCGAGCGGCGGACCTTGTCCTGCCAGTAGTCGTAATGGGCAATGCGGCGCAGCGAGGCCTCGATGCCGCCGATGACAATGGGCACATCATTCCAGGCTTCCTTGCAGCGCTGGGTGTAGACCAGGGTGGCGCGGTCCGGCCGTGCACCGCCCAGGCCGCCGGGCGTGTAGGCATCGTCGCTGCGGATTTTCCGATCGGCCGTGTAGCGGTTGATCATCGAATCCATATTGCCGGCCGCAATGCCGAAGAACAGGTTCGGCTTGCCCAGCACCTTGAAGGGATCGGCGCTCTGCCAGTCGGGCTGGGCGATGATGCCGACGCGGAAGCCCTGGGCCTCCAGCGTGCGCCCGATCACCGCCATGCCGAAGCTGGGGTGGTCCACATACGCATCACCGGTGACGATGATGATGTCGCAGGAATCCCAGCCCAGCTGCTCCATCTCGGCCCGGCTCATGGGCAGGAAGGGGGCGACGCCAAATCGCTTGGCCCAGAACGGGCGGTAGGCCGTCAGGGCTTTTTGGGGTTTCGGCGGGGTGATGGTGGGGTGTGCGGACACGGCGGCAGTTTCCGAAAGAGCAACCCGCGATTGTCCCAGGCCTGAGGGCAAACCCGAGAGCAGCCGTTAAATTTGCGGGGTATTCCGTGTGGAAATGCGGCCGGGGGCAGGGCGCCTGGGCCTTGCAGAGCCGGTCGGCACGCCAGCGCAACTCAATCTTCGCGCTTCAATCCCTGGCAAATGCCTTGCTGGCCGAGGCGGGCAATCTCTTCCTCGGTCATCGGCGGCAGCAGGGGTTCGGCGCAGGCGGCCGGGCTGTGGCTCAGGCTGTTGAGAAAGCCCTCGATGGCGGTCTGCCCCACATCCATGAGGTCAAAGGACTCGGGGTCCATGATCCATTGATGCAGCAAGCCGTCCACCAGGGCCACCAGGGCGACGGCCGCACGGCTGGTGTTCAGGCTCGGTGGCAGCTGGCCGATCTCGATGGCGTGCTCAAAACACAGGCGGTTCTGCTCGCGCCAGTTGCGGTGCGATTGCAGCTTGCGCTCCTTGAGCGCCTGCATCTCGCCGGTGTACTCGACTTTTTGCATGGCGATCTCGAACACACGCCGGGTGCGCTCGTTGTGCATGGCCGAGTAAAAGACGTTGACCAGGCCCCAGCGCAGATCGCGCAGGCTGAGCACGCCTTTGGCATCGACATTCATATCCATGCCTTCTTCCAGGGGCATGGTGGCGCGATCCATCATGGCGTCGAAGAGCTCGGCCTTGTCCTTGAAATGCCAATAGATCGCCCCGCGGGTGACCCCGGCGCTGAGGGCGATGTCCTGCAAGGAACAGCGCGAGACGCCGCGCTGCTGGAACAGCTGTTCCGCCGCGTCGAGCAAGCTCATGCGTGTTTCTTGTGCTTCTTGTTTGGTTTTCCGGGCCATGGTGTAGGGATTTTACGCGATTTAACATACATGCGCGAATGTATGTATATACTGCCGACCGTTCTGCAACAGCCCCAAGGTCCGAGCGTGCCTGACATGTGTCGCCGGCGCTTGATCTGAAGCAAGATGCCCGACACGCCACATCACCCTTCCTCGATCGCCCCCACTGCGATGCACGCTCTGCCACATCAAAGGACAAGCCCGATGCTGCCCTCCCAACTTCAATCTCCTGAAGCCCCCAATTCCGCTCGCGAGGCCCTGCGTGCCCGTGCGCTGTATGTGCTGCCATTGGCCATTGCCGTGGCCGCGGTGTTGACTGGCTGCGGCGGCGGTGACAAGGCCGCTGCCGGCCCGGGCGGTGGGGGGGGGGGGGGGGGGGGGGGGGGGGGGGGGGGGGGGGGGGAAAAAGTCAGCGTCCGGCCGGGGTGGTGGTGGCGGCCTCCCCCCCCCGGCGCCGGTCGGCGTGGTCAAGACCGAGCTGCAGGCCGTGGGCCTGCAGACCGAGCTGCCGGGCCGGGTGGAAGCCCAACGCACGGCCCAGGTGCGCGCCCGCGTCAACGGCGTGGTGCTCAAGCGCCTGTTCACCGAAGGCTCCGAGGTCAAGGCCGGCCAGGTCTTGTTCCAGATCGATCCGGCGCCGTACCAGGCTGCGCTCGACAGCGCCCAGGCCAGCCTGGCCAAGGCGCAAGCCAATCTGGCCCAGGCCGCCGCCCAGGCCGAGCGCAACAAGCCCCTGGTCGAGGCCCGCGCCATCAGCCAGCAGGAGTACCTGAGCAGCGTGGCCGCCGCCAAGGCCGCCGAGGCCGATGTGGCCGCTGGCAAGGCCGCCGTGCAGAGCGCCAAGCTCAACCTCGGCTACGCCGCTGTCACGGCGCCGATCTCGGGCCGCATCGGCCGTGCTCTGGTGACCGAAGGCGCCCTGGTCAGCGCTGCGGAAGCCACCCAGCTGGCCCTGATCCAGCAAACCGGCAGCGTCTACGTCAACTTCACGCAGAGCGCCAATGAAGTGCAGCAGCTGCGCCGCGCCCTGGCCGGCGGCAAGCTGCGCGCTGCCGGTGCCCAGGCCGCCCAGGTTCGCGTCGTCCTGGACGATGGCAGCGAGCTGGCCAAGCCCGGCCGCCTGCTGTTCACCGACTTGAGCGTCGATGCCGCATCGGGCCAGGTCAGCCTGCGCGCCGAAGTGCCCAATGCCGAGGGTCAGCTCTTGCCCGGCCAGTATGTGCGCGTTCGCCTGTCGCAAGGCGAGCTGCCGGCCGGCATCCTGCTGCCGCAACAGGCGGTCAAGCGCAGCAACCAGGGCGATTCGGTCCTGCTGGTCGGTGCCGGCAACAAGCCCGAACCGCGAATGGTCAAGGTCGGCAGCGCCCAGGGCAACCAATGGGTGGTGCTGGATGGCTTGAAGCCGGGCGAGCAGGTCATCGTCGACGGTTTCCAGAAGATGTTTGTGCCCGGTGCGCCGGTCACGCCGGTGCCTTGGTCTGCGGCTGCGGCCGCCTCGGCGCCCGCGGCATCGGCCGCACCCGCCGCTCCGGCCTCGGCCGCCAGCCGCTAATCAGAGGTTCACAACATGGCACGTTTCTTCATTGACCGGCCGGTCTTTGCCTGGGTGATCGCACTGTTCATCCTGGTCTTCGGCGCGGTCTCCATCACCAAGCTGCCGGTGGCGCAGTACCCCACGGTCGCGCCGCCCGCTCTGTCCATCAATGTGGTTTACCCTGGCGCATCCGCCCGGACCCTGGACGAAAGCGTCATCTCCGTCATCGAGCAGGAGCTCAATGGCGCGCCCAAGCTGGCCTATCTGGAATCGGTCAGCCAGGCCAACGGCACCGGCGCCATCACCGTCACTTTCGAGCCCGGCACCAATCTGGAGCTGGCCCAGGTGGAGGTGCAGAACCGCCTGAGCCGCGCCTCGCCGCGCCTGCCCGCTGCGGTGACGCAACAGGGCGTGCGCATCGACAAGGCCGGCAACAACTTCCTGCTCTTCGTCATGCTGTCCAGCAAGACGGGCACGCTGGACACCAAGGCCCTGGGTGACTATGCCGCGCGCAACATCATCCCCGAGCTGCAGCGTCTGCCCGGCATCGGCCAGGCCCAGCTGTTCGGCACCGAGCGTGCGATGCGCATCTGGCTGGACCCGGCCAAGCTGCTGTCCTTCAACATGAGCCCGGCCGAGGTCAATGCCGCCATCCGCGCGCAAAACGCGCTGGTGCCGGCCGGCTCCATCGGCGAACTGCCCAATCTGTCCGAGCAGACCATGTCGGCCACCGTGGTGGTCAAGGGGCAGCTGGAGAGCGCCGAGCAGTTCAAGAACATCGTCTTGCGCGCCAACACCGACGGCTCCAGCGTGCGCCTCAAGGATGTGGCTCGCGTCGAGCTTGGTGGTCAGAACTATGGCTCCTACTCGCGCCTGAACGGCAAGCCGGCCACCGGCATCGGCATCCAGCTGGCCCCGGGCGGTAACGCCCTGGCCGCGGCCACTGCGGTCAAGGAGCGCATGGCCGAGCTGCAAGCCTACTTCCCCGAGGGCGTGGCCTACGAGGTGCCTTACGACTCGTCCAAGTTCGTCAAGATCTCGATCACGCAAGTGGTTGAGACCCTGGTCGAGGCCGTGGTCCTGGTCTTCCTGGTGATGTTCCTGTTCCTGCAGAACTGGCGCTACACCCTGATTCCGACCATCGTGGTGCCGATCGCCCTGCTGGGCACCTTCGCCATCATGTTGTGGATGGGTTTCTCCATCAACGTGCTGACCCTGTTCGGCATGGTGCTGGCCATCGGCATCTTGGTGGACGACGCCATCGTGGTGGTGGAGAACGTCGAGCGCATCATGAACGAGGAAGGGCTGCCGCCGCTGCAGGCCACCCGCAAGGCCATGGGCCAGATCTCGGGTGCCATCATCGGCATCACCGTGGTCCTGGTCTCGGTCTTCGTGCCCATGGCTTTCTTCGCGGGTTCGGTGGGCAATATCTACCGCCAGTTCTCGCTGGCCATGGTGGCCTCCATGCTGCTGTCGGCCCTGATGGCGTTGACCCTGACCCCGGCCCTGTGCGCCACCTTGCTCAAGCCGGTGGAAGCCGGCCACGGCCACGCCAAGACCGGTTTCTTCGGCTGGTTCAACCGCGGCTTCTCGCGCACGGCCAAGGGCTATGAAGGCTGGGTGGCCAAGCTGCTCAAGCGCAGCGGCCGCATGCTGCTGGTCTACGGCGTCATCGTCGCCGCCGTCGGCCTGATGTACACCCGCATGCCCACCTCCTTCCTGCCCAACGAAGATCAGGGTTATCTGATCGTCAATGTGCAGCTGCCTCCGGGTGCCACGGCCAACCGCACTGAGGCGGCGGTCAAGCAAGTCGAAGACTTCATGCTGGCGCAGCCCGAGGTGCAGAACACCGTGGGCGTGATTGGCTTCTCCTTCTCCGGACAAGGCCAGAACGCCGCCCTGGTGTTCGTGCCGCTCAAACCCTGGGAAGAGCGCGTTGGCCCGCAGCACAGCGCTTCGGCCCTGGCCGGTCGTGCCTTCGGCGCGATGATGGCGGTGCGTGATGCCTTTATCTTCCCTCTCTCGCCGCCGCCGATTCCTGAACTGGGCACGGCCACCGGCTTCGCCCTGCGCTTGCAGGACCGCGGCGGCCTGGGCCACGAGGCCTTGCTGAACGCGCGCAACCAGCTGATGGGCATGGCCAGCAAGAGCAAGCTGATCACCGGCATGCGCCCGGACGGTCTGGAAGATGCGCCGCAGCTGCAGCTGGACATCGACCGTGACAAGGCGGCTGCGCTCGGCGTGAACTTCGACGCCGTGGCTGCCGTCATCGGCACCCAGCTGGGTTCGGCCTATGTCAATGACTTCCCGAGCAACGGCCGCCTGCAACGTGTGGTTGTGCAAGCGGAAGCCCAGGCTCGCATGCAACCGGAAGACCTGCTGCGCTTGAATGTCACCAACGTCAAGGGTCAGAGCGTGCCGCTGTCGGCCTTTGCCACCACCCACTGGATCACCGGCCAGATGCAGGCCACGCGCTACAACGGCTATCCGGCCATGCGCCTGGCTGGCGATGCGGCCCCCGGTGCCTCCACCGGCGCGGCCATGGCCGAGCTGGAGCAGATGGTCAAGCAGCTGCCGCCCGGCATTGGCTACGAGTGGACCGGTCTGTCGCGTGAAGAGAAGCTCTCGGGCTCGCAGGCCACCATCCTGCTCGCCTTCTCGCTGCTGGCCGTGTTCCTGTGCCTGGCCGCGTTGTACGAGAGCTGGTCCATCCCGCTGTCGGTGCTGCTGGTCGTGCCGCTGGGCCTGCTGGGTGCGCTGATGGGAGCGAGCTTCCGGGGCATGCCCAATGACGTGTACTTCAAGGTCGGCCTGATCACCATCATCGGCCTGTCCGCCAAGAACGCCATCCTGATCATCGAGTTCGCCAAGGACTTGCAGGCCGAAGGCAAGGGGCTGATCGAGTCCATCCTCGAGGCCTGCCACCTGCGCTTCCGTCCCATCATCATGACCTCGCTGGCCTTCATCCTGGGCGTGACGCCGCTGTTCTTCGCCACCGGCGCCGGTTCGGCCAGCCAACGTGCCATCGGCACCGGCGTGCTCTCGGGCATGGTGTCGGCCACGGTTCTGGCGGTGATTTTTGTGCCGGTGTTCTTCCTGGTGGTGCGCCGCGTGTTCAAGGGCAGCGAACGCCAACGCCGCATCTACGCCCATGAGGCCGCGGGTGCCCAGCCGAGCGGTGCTTTGCCCGCCGAGGAGGTTTGAATGGAAAACAACAAGATCTTTCGCAAGACCCCGATGCTGCGTCTGAGCGCGCTGGCCTTCGCAGCCCTGAGCCTGACGGCCTGCGGCAGCCTGGCACCTGAGCATGCGCGCCCGACCGTCCCGGTGGCCGCGCAGTGGTCGGCCCCGTCCGCCACCAGCGGCACGGCCGCGGCCGAGCTGGGCTGGCAGAGCTTTTACGGCCAGGACGAGCGCCTGCGCGCCCTGATCGATCTGTCACTCAAGAACAACCGCGATCTGCGCGTGGCCCTGCTCAATGTCGAGCAGGCCCGGGCCTTGGCCCGCGTCAGCGAAGCCAGCCGCCTGCCCACGGTCAACGCCGGTTTCAGCGCCAGCCGCCAGCCCAACAGCAATGGCGTGGGCAGCAGCAACAACTTCCAGGCGGGTCTGCAGGTCACGGCCTATGAGGTCGATCTGTTGGGCCGGGTGAAGAACCAGGTCGATGCCGCCACGGCGCGCTACCTGGCCACGGCCGAAGGCAGCCGTGCCGCCCAGATCAGCCTGGTGGCTGGCGTGGCCTCGGCCTATCTGGTGCTGCAGGCCGACGAGGAGCTGTTGCAGCTGGCCCAGCGCACCCTGGCTTCGCGCGAAGACACGCTGCGCCTGACCCGTCTGAAGTTCGAGGCGGGCGCGGCGTCCTCGTTGGACCTGAGCGCGGCCGAGTCGGCTGCAGCCGCCACCCGTGCGGCCGTGGCCCAGCAGCAGCGCCAGCGTGCCCAGGACGAGAACGCCCTGGTGCTGCTGGTCGGTCAGCCCTTGCCGGCCGATCTGCCGGCGGGCCAGCGCCTGCAAGTGCAAAGCCTGGCCGATGTGCCGGCCGGCCTGCCCTCGGAAGTGTTGGTGCAGCGCCCCGATGTGCTGCAGGCCGAGCAGCAGCTGCGCGCCGCCAATGCCAATATCGGCGCGGCCCGCGCGGCCTTCTTCCCCAGCATCACCCTGACCAGCAATCTGGGCACGAGCAGCTCGCAGCTGTCCGAGCTGTTCAAGAACACGGCCTTCAGCCTGGTCGGCCAGGCTTTGATGCCGATCTTTGATTCGGGTCGCAACGAGGCCAATCTGCAAGCCGTCAAGGCAGCCCAGGGCGTGGCCGTGGCGCAGTACGAAAAGGCGGTGCAAACCGCCTTCCGTGAGGTGGCCGATGCGCTCGCGGGCCGCGCCACCTTTGGCGAGCAGCTGCAGGCCCAGGCCGCGCAGACCGCCGCTGAATCGCAGCGCCTGAAGCTGGTGGAACTGCGCCACGCCAACGGTGCCTCCAACAGCCTGGAACTGCTGGACGCCCAGCGCGCTGCGTTCGCTGCCGAGCAAGCCTTGCTGCAAGTGCGCCTGGGCTCCTTGCTCAACGGCGTGCAGCTGTACAAGGCCTTGGGCGGCGGTGTGAAGGCCAGCTGATGCGCTGACGATTCGCTGCAGCCCCAGCAAAAAGGCGCCCGGTCGATGTGTCGACCGGGCGCCTTTTCTTTTCCGGTGACTCTTGGCTGGAGCGAGCCGACCTGGCTCAGCGGCTTCGCGCCTGCTCTCGTTTCATGAACAGGTAGAGGCTCTCCACCTTGGCGCGGGCCCAGGGGGTTTTGCGCAGGAACTTGAGGCTGGAGCTGACGCTGGGGTCTTGCTGGAAGCAGCGGATGGGGATTTGCTCGCCCAGTTCACGCCAGCCGAAGTAGTGGGCCAGCTCGGTGACGATGGTTTCCAAGGTGATGCCGTGCAGCGGGTCTTTGCTCTTCTTCGCGGGAGCGGCCGGGGGCGCCGACGGGGTGTCGTGCTGCTCGCTCATTGGTGGTCGAACTGCGAGGCGTTCTTGCCTTTGAACTGGGCGTAGAAGGCCTTGATCTTGACCATATCGGCCTCGATGTCACCGCTGGGCACGAAGATCGGGCCCAGGCCGCTGAGCTTGCGCTCGTAGTCCATATAGGCCATCACGATGGGCACCTGGGCGGTGTGGGCGATCCAGTAGAAGCCGGTCTTCCAGTAGCGGGTCTTGCTGCGCGTGCCCTCGGGCGGCACGATCAGTTGCACCGCGCCATCGGCGGCCACCAGGGCCGCGGCCGATGCGGCCACCAGATTGCTCGATTGCTCGCGGTTCACGCTGATGCCGCCCAGCCAGCGCATCACCGGGCCGAAGGGCCAGCGGAAGATCTGCTGCTTGCCCATCCAGTAGACATTGAGCCGCAGGGCGAAGGCCACCATCAGCGTGTAGGGCAGGTCCCAGTTGCTGGTGTGCGGGGCGGCGATCAGCACGCATTTGGGGTGGGCGGCCGGTAGCTGGCCGTCCAGGGTCCAGCCGCGCAGCTTCAAAAAGGCGATGGAGAAGCCGCGCAACAGGCTGTTGACGACGGGCGTGGTGAAAATGGTTCTGTGCATGGGAGTAGGGCGCGGCGAACCGGGGATTATCCCGCCCCGCTCAGGCTGGGCGCCGGTAGCTCTGCCTGTTTTTGCGGCAATCCAGCAAAGATTCCGTGAAATCAAGCACTTGCGAGCGGCGTGCGCAGGCTGTGCACGGACTTGTCCACAGACGCTGTGGAGCGAGTGTGTGCCCCGCGCCCGCGGCCCGGGCGCCGAAGAAAGCCGGTCTTGGCCGCTTTGCTCGGGCTTTGGCCGCCGGCCGCTTGCGCGGACACTCAGCGCCAAGCCTTGGAGGTGGTTGAGTGCACGAAGGGGTTGTTCTGAGCAATTTGGCGCGCGCCTGGTCAGGTTTGACCGGGCAGAGCTGTGCCTTTGCGCCGGCCGCCGAGCCCCCCACGCCGCAGGCCGATGACGCCTGCTTCATGCTGCCCATCACCGATTGCGTCACCGGCTTCAGCAGCCATCCGCGCGCGCTGGTGCTGCTGCTCATGGGCGCGGCTGAGAGCCAGGCCCTGGCCGCGGCCATGTTCGGCCTGCCGCCCGAGCAGCTGAGCCCGGCCGACCTGCAGGACGCCGGCGCCGAGCTCTGCAACATCCTCAGCGCCAGCCTGATGGAATGCCTGGATGACGCCAGCCTGGCCAACCTCGGCCTGCCGCAACCGCTGGACCGCCAGCAGTGGCCCGAATACACGCACCGCGGCGAACGCCGCGCCCTTTTTGTGGTATCCAGCGACCAGCCCCGCCGGCTGGCCGTGATGCTGACTGACATCCATCGTGATGGCAGCTTTTGCCGCGAGTGAAGAGATCATGCAAACAGCCAATCTAGCCCCACTGCGTGTCCTGATCGTCGACGACAGCCGCGCCATCCAGGCCATCATCCAGCGCGTGCTGCAGGCGGCCTCCCTGGGCCCGCTGCAGTTCGAGTTGGCCATGGATGGCGAGCAGGCCTTGCGCCTGGTCACCAGCTTCGAGCCCGATCTGGTCATCTCCGACTGGCACATGCCCAAGGTCAGCGGCTTGGAGATGCTGCAGACCCTGCGCCAGATCGGCCGCCACGAGATCAAGGTCGGCTTCGTCACCACCGAGACCGGCGAACGCCACCTCTCGCAAGCGCGCAGCAACGGCGCCATCTTTGTGATCAACAAGCCCTTCAAGGACGAGGACCTCTTGCGCGAGGTGCAGGCGGCTCTGGCTTCCTGCCGCGAGGCGGCCAAGGGCCCGGCGCCGGCGCTGGAATCGGCCGAGGCGCTGAACCGCTTGATCAAGAGCCAGATGCGCGAGATTCCCTTCCGCCTGATCCCGGCACCGGGCCAGGGCCTGAACGACCTCAAGCTGCCCCACAACCTGGCCATGTATGTGGCCGAAGGGCAGAAGACCCCGCATGCGCTCGGCATCCTCGATGTCAATGCCTGCTGCATCCTGGGTGGCGGCGGGGCACAGCTTCAGCCGCCGCCGGTGCGCCTGGCGCTGAGTTCGTGCGTGCCCACGCCGGAGATGATGGCCCAGGCCGATCTTTTCTTGCGCTCGGCCGCGGGCATTCTGACGCGCGAACCGGGCTCGCCGCCGGTGACGCTGAAGGTGGTGAATTTGGTGGCCAAGCCCTTCGACAAGCTGCGCAGCCTGATGGAGCGCGACATCGGCCGCAGCGACTACCGCCTCTCGGTGCCGGGCTATGGCGAGGGCCGCATGGCCTTTATCCGCCTGTGAGCAGCGCCCGCCAGGACGAAGAGCCGCGCCCGCCATGGAACTGACCGTCGAAGGCGTTGCCGCCGTCTCCCTCTTTCTCGCCAATGTGGTGGTGATCATCGTGGTGATCGCCACCTACTGGCGCATGACGCGCTACGAGGAAAGCAACCACATCCACATCGTCAACGCCCTGCGCGAGACCCGCGATGCCGGCCGCGAGATGAAGATCGCTGCGCATGAGCTGATGCGTGTGGCCGAGGGCCGGGGTGGGGCGGCGAACAGCAATTTCGGCGGCGCTCAGGCGCCCGATATGCACTTGCTCAGTGAACTGCCCGAGATGGTGCGCACCCTGATCAACAGCTACGGCATGGACACCGCCGCCGACCGCGCCCAGCGCGAGGCCGAACGCGAGCCCTGGCCGGCCCATGCCCATGAAATGAATGCCGAGCAGATGGAGCGCCTCAAGCGCAGCCATCGCAACGAGGTCGATCGCCTGCTGGCCCAGCGCCAACGGGTGCAGGTGGAGCTGGGGCGCACGCGCGAGCGCCTGGAGGAAAGCCTGCGCCAGATCGGCAGCCTGCGCGGACGCGCCGGTGGCGGCGCGGGTGGCAGCGCTGGCGGCGCCGACAGCGCCGAGCTGGCCTCGACCCGCCAACGCCTGGAGCAGCTTCGCGGCCAAGTCCAGCAGGCGCAGGAGCGCGCCAGTGGCTTCGAGCTGCGCGCCGAGCGCGCCGAGCGCACAGCCGCCCGCCTGCAGCGCGAGCTGGAAGACCTGGCCTTGCGCGGACCGGGTGATGCGGCCGCGTCTTCAGCCGGCTCGGAGGCGCCTCCCAATGCCGCCGCCATCAAGGCCCTGGAGCGCGAGGCCCAGGCCCAGCGCGAGCAGTTGGCCACGGCCGAGCGCACCATCCAGAAGCTGCGCCACGACCTCGAAGTCTTGTCGGCCGACCCGCCTGCGCACGACGAGCCGGTCGACGAGGCCGTGCTGGAAACCAAGGCCAAGCTGGAAAAAGAGATCGAAAAGCTCAAGGGCCGGATCGAGGAGCTGGAAGACTCGCTCAAACGCAATCTGGTCGAGAAGGGTTTCATCGAACAGCATTACCTGGAAGTGACCGCCAAGGAGCGCAACCCGGGTCAGGCCATGGTGCAGGCTTTAGATGAGGCCGAAATGGCGGCGGTGTCGCCCGCGCCGGCGACCGAGGCGCCGGCCGAGACCGCGCCGGCCGATCCCGCCGCACCGCGCTGAGCGCCGGGCTTCAGCCGCCCTCGCGCCGTACCGGTGCCAGCAGCAGATCGCTGCGCGCCTCCGCCACACAGGGCAGCACCCAGCCCTCGGCCTTTTCCTCCCGGCTCAGACCGGGCCATTCGATGCGGTAGGCAATCTCACCCTCCAGCAGTTGGCGCACACAGGCCCGGCAACTGCCATTGCGGCAGCTGCTGAGCATGGAGGCGCCGGCCTGCAGGGCGGCTTGCAGAATCGTCTGGTCGGCTCGGGCGGGGAAGCTCTCGCTGGCTTCGTCCGCCTGCAGCAGGCGGATCTGGAAGGTCGTGCTCATGCCGGCATGATGGCCCAAAGTGGCCTTGCCAAGCCGGCTGCAGCGGCCGAACCGCTATGCTCTCGCCCCTGCCGACTTCACAAGAGCCGCCTCCATGTACCGCGCCCGCGCTTTTTTTGACCAGCTGAACCAGGACTATTTGCAGGTCCACAAGAGCAAGGAAGACCTGTTCTGGGCCACCTATATGGCCACCAGCGAGGACCAGGCCGGCTTTGAGCGGGCCGAGGGTGCCTACAAGGCCTTCATCTCCGACCCGGCCCGCCTGGCCGCGACGCGTGAGCACCTCGCGCGGCTTGAATCGGCCGAGGAGAGCCCGGAGCGTACGGCCCTGCTGCACGGCCTGCGCGGCTGGCTGGCCGTGTTCGAGGCCAATATCATCGACAACGAAGCCGGCCGCGCCCTGATGGCCGAGATCATCGAGGCCGAGAGCCGCATCTTTGCTGCCAAGCGCGAGCTGCAGCCGCGGCACATCAACGAAGCGGGCGAGAGCGAGGTGGCCTCGCTGTCCATGCTGGCCACCAATCTGGCCACCAATCCGGACGAAGCCCGCCGGCGCAGCTCGCTCGAAGCCTTTTACGCGATTGAGCACTGGGTGCTGGCCAACGGCTTTCTCGATCTGGTGCGCTTGCGCAACCGCTTTGCACGCGCCTTGGGTTTTGACAACTACTTCGAACTCAAGCTGCGCAAGAACGAGCGCATGACGCCGCAGCAGCTGAAGGACATCCTCGACGATTTCGTGCAGCGCACTGATGCGGCCAACACCCGCGCCCTGGCTGATTTGAAGGCCCGCCATGGCGAGCAGGCCCTGCAGCCCTGGAATCTGCGCTTCTACTCGGCCGGCGATGTGGTGCGCCGCATGGACGCCTACATGCCCTTCGGCCCGGCCCTGCGGCGCTGGGTGCAGAGCTTCCGCCGCCTGGGCATCCAGTACCGGGGCGCCACCCTGCAGCTGGACCTGCTGGAGCGCGCCGGCAAGTACCAGAACGGTTTCTGCCACGGCCCCATTCCCAGCCATGTGGACGCGCAAGGCCGCTGGGTGCCGGGCCAGATCAACTTCACCGCCGAGGCCAAGCCCGACCAGGTCGGCAGCGGCCTGCGTGCCATCAACACCTTGTTCCACGAAGGCGGGCATGCGGCGCATTTCGCCAATGTGGTGCAGAACTCGCCTTGCTTCTCGCAGGAGTTCGCGCCGACCTCGATGGCCTACGCCGAGACCCAATCGATGTTCTGCGACAGCCTGCTCGGCGATGCCGATTGGCTCAAGCGTTATGCCCGCAATGCCGCGGGCGAGGCCATCCCCGACGAGCTGATCCATGCCCGCATCGCCAGCAGCCAGCCCATGCGCGCCTTTGACGAGCGCTCGATCGCCGTCGTGCCCTATTTCGAAGCGGCGCTCTACGCCATGCCGGACGAAGCATTGACAGCGGAAAACGTGCTCGCCCTGGCCCGCGCCACCGAGCAGCGCGTGCTGGGTGTGCACAGCCCACGGCCGCTGCTGGCCATCCCGCATCTGTTGAACCAGGAATCGGCCGCGTCCTACCAGGGCTATCTGCTGGCTCATATGGCCGTCTACCAGACCCGCGCTCATTTCCTGCGCAAGCATGGCTATCTGACCGACAACCCGGCCATCGGCCCGGCGCTGTCGGCGCATTACTGGGAACCGGGCAACAGCATCGATCACGACGCCACCTTGCGCAGTCTGACGGGCGAGGGCTTCTCCGCCCGCTACCTGGCCGAGGCCTGCAACCAGTCGGTCGAGGATTGCTGGGCCGAGGCCCAGGCCAGCATGGCCGCCGCCGCGCAGCGCCAGTACCCGAGCGAGTTCCCGGCGGCCCTGGCGGCCGAGATCCGCATCGTCCACGGCGAGCAGCTGCTGGCCGACAACCGCGAGGGGGATGAAGCCATGTGCAGCCAGTTCGAGGCCTGGATCGCCGCGAACTACAGCATCAGCCCCGGGGCGCTCGCCCAGCCGAGCTGAACTTCGTGATGCCGACTTTGAAGTACCTGGCCGGCTACCCGGCCGAACTGCTGCTGCAGGTGCAGCAGCTGATCGACGCCGGCCGCCTGGGCGAGACCCTGGCGCGCCGCTATCCGCGGGGCCACGAGGTGCGCAGCGACACGGCGCTGTTCGACTACACCATGGCGCTGAAGAACCGCTACCTGCGCAATGCGCCGCCCCTGTCCAAGGTCTGCTTCGATGCCAAGCTCAAGGTGCTGCAGCATGCCCTGGGCACCCACACCCGCGCCTCGCGCGTGCAGGGCGCCAAGCTGACCAGCAAACGCGAGATTCGCGTCGCCAGCCTGTTCAAGGAGGCCCCGGCCGAGTTCCTCAAGATGATCGTGGTGCACGAACTGGCCCACCTCAAGGAGCTGGACCACAACAAGGCCTTCTACCAGCTCTGCCAGCATATGGAGCCGGCCTACGGCCAGCTGGAGTTTGATCTGCGTCTGTATCTCACGCATCAAGACCTGCAGGCCGCGGAGGCTTGCCATGATTGAGCCGATGGAAATGCCTTGCATTCAGGGCCGAGTGCCGGGCCGCCCCAAGCCGGCCCGTGGCATCCGCAGGATGCCGGTCCCCTCGGGGGACCGGCCAGCATACCCGCTGGACGAGGGGCTCACATGATCTTGTTGGCGCCGATGGAAGGGCTGTTGGATCACATGCTCCGGGATGTACTCACCCGCGTCGGCGGCATCGATCGCTGCGTGTCCGAGTTCATCCGCATCACCGACATGCTGATGCCCAACCGCGTGTTCACCCGCATCGTGCCCGAGCTGCTGAACGGCGGGCGCACGGCGGCCGGCGTGCCGGTGCGGGCCCAGCTGCTGGGCAGCGACCCGGTCTGCATGGCCGAGAACGCGGCCAAGCTGGCGGCCCTGGGGCCGGCCGGCATCGACCTCAATTTCGGCTGCCCGGCCAAATGCGTGAACCGACATCGCGGCGGCGCGGTGCTGCTGGACGAGCCGGAGCTGATCTTTGAGATCGTCTCGGCCGTGCGCCGGGCCTTGCCGGCCGACATGCCGCTCTCGGCCAAGATGCGCCTGGGCTATATGGACAGCCACCGCACGCTCGATTGCGCCCTGGCCATGCAGGACGGCGGCGCCGAGGAGCTGGTCATCCATGCCCGCACCAAGGCCGATGGCTACAAGCCACCGGCCTACTGGGACCGCATCGCCGCGGTGCGCGAGGCGTTGCAGGCGCGGGTAGTGGCCAATGGCGAAATCTGGACACCGGCCGATGCCGAGAACTGCCGCGCGCAAAGCGGCTGCAGCGACTTGATGGTGGGCCGTGGCATGGTGGCCAACCCAGGCTTGGCCCTGGCCCTGCAGTCCCCCGATGGGCCGCCGCTGAGTTGGGCGGCGTTGCTGCCGCTGATGCGCGGCTTCTTTGATCTGGTGCGCAGCAACGTCGCTCATCGTCACCAGGCTGGCCGCCTGAAACAATGGCTGCATTACCTGCGCCGGCACTACCCCGAGGCGGAAGAGGCCTATCTGCGCCTGCGCACGGTCAATTCGCCCGAGGAGTTGGACCTGCAGATGTTTGGCCCGGACGAGCGCGGGCCGCGGCCACTCCGTCCGTGCCCGATCGATGAAGAAGTAGAAAGTTGCACCGCATGAAGTCCAGCAAATCCCTGTCCGGCCTGGGTGCCTTGTCCGGCCTGGTCTATTCCACCGACAGCGGCCGCACCTGCCCGGAATGCCGCCAGGCCAAGGCCGATTGCCGCTGCGGCCGGCCCCAGCTGCCCAAGGGCGACGGCATCGTGCGCGTCTCGCGCGAGACCAAGGGCCGGGCCGGCAAGGGAGTCACCCTGGTCAAGGGCGTGCCGCTGGACGAAGCCGGCCTGATCGCCCTGGGCAAGGAGCTCAAGGCCGCCTGCGGCTCGGGCGGCACGGTCAAGGACGGTGTGATCGAAGTGCAGGGCGACCACCGCGAGCGGGTGATCGAGCTGCTCAAGAAAAAAGGCAGCTGGACGGTCAAGCAGGCGGGCGGCTGATCCCGCGTGTTGCGTTGCCGAAACCCCTGAGGTGATGGGGCTGCGCACCTGGGCTGTTGGGGCTAGACTGAGTTGGCCTCGGGTTTGAGCAGCGCGGAAATGAACGGGACGCCGCGCACCGCCAACAGAGCGCCGGCCCGGGCGTGGCGCCACGGCCTGCCTCAGCGGCCGCGGAACCGGGTTGGGGCCTGCGGTGCCAAGTGCGGCGCGGCGGGTGCTTGCAGGAGTTCTGAACATGCAAGTCGGTGTACGCATGCGCATGGGGGCTGTGGCGGCCTGGTGCCTGGGGATGGCCGCGATGCCGGCCCGGGCCGCGGGCTCCTTGCTCGACCTCGATCTCGACAGCCTCTCGCAGCTGGAGGTGCGCAGCGCCACCGGCTTCAAGATGGCCGCGCGTGACGCGCCGGCCATCGTCTCCATTGTCACCGCCGCCCAGATCGAGGCCATGGGGGCCAACACCCTCGAAGAGGCCTTGCAAGGCGTGGCCGGCCTGCACATCGCGCCCAAGAATCGTCAGCCCCTGTTCGTGATCCGCGGCATGTACACCTACGACAACCCGCAGGTGCTGGTCACGCTCAACGATGTGCCCATCAACCCGGTGTTCACCGGCTCGCTGGGCGCCGGGGTCAAGCTGCCGCTGGCCGCGGTGGAGCGTATCGAGGTGGTGCGCGGCCCGGGCTCGGCGGTGTTCGGAGCCGATGCCTTTGCCGGCGTCATCAATATCGTCACCCGCGACCCCATGCGCGAGCCCGAGAGCCAGGCCGGGCTCAGCCTCGGCGCCTTCCGCAGCGCCGACCTCTGGATGTGGCGCACGACGCGCGTGGGTGACTGGGGCCTGATGCTGGCCGCCGAGCTGCAGCGCAGCGAGGGCGACCGCGAACGCCGCATCGAGGCCGACCAGCAGACCGAGTTCGACCGCCTCTTCGGCAGCCAGGCCTCGCGTGCGCCTGGGGCGCTGGACACGCAGTACCGCCTGGGCAATCTGCATGTCGAGCTCGCGCGGGCCGATCTGCAACTGCGCCTCTGGCATTACCGTGCCGATCGCATGGGCGCGGCCTGGGGCATCGCCGGGGCGCTGGACCCCGACTCGCGCACCGAGGCCCGGCAGTCGCTGGCCGAGCTGCGCTGGCAGCTGCCCGGCGCCACCGAGCATTTCAACGCGCTGTTGCGCGCGTCCTGGAGCAATTACTGGTTCTTTGCCAACTACCAGGTCTTTCCGGCCGGCGCGCTGCTGCCGGTCAACGCCCAGGGCGATCTCTTCGGTGCCGGGGAGAATCGGCTGTTTCGCTTTGAGCAGGGCGCCATCGGCAACCCGGGCTCCGATGAAGACAGCCTCAGGCTCGATGCCGAGGCGCATTACAGCGGCTGGGCCGGCCACCGCCTGCGCCTGGCCGCCGGGTCCAGCCAGGTCAAGTTCCACGCCTGGGAGGCCAAGAATTTCAGCAACGGGGTGGCGGCCGGTCAGTTGGTCGATGTCACGGGCACGCCGTTTGTGTACGCGCCCGATCTGCAGCGGCGCAACCGCTACCTCTCGCTGCAGGATGTCTGGCGCCTGAACGAGCAGGCCGAGCTGACCCTGGGCCTGCGCGTCGATCACTACAACGATTTCGGTACCACCCGCAACCCGCGCGCGTCCCTGGTCTGGCGCCACTCGCCGGTGCTCAGCAGCAAGTGGCTGTATGGCCAGGCCTTCCGCGCGCCATCGATGAAAGAGCAGTTCGTCGCCTCCAACCCGGTCAATCTCGGCTCCAAGACCTTGACGCCCGAGCGGGTACGCACCTGGGAGTGGCAGCTGGATTGGTCGGCGGGCACCGATTTCAATGCCCGCCTGGCTTTCTTCCACTACCGCATGAGCGATCTGATCCGCCTGGTGTCGGGCGTGTATCGCAATGTCGGCCAACTGAGCGCGCCCGGCGCCGAGCTGGAGCTGGACTGGCGCCCCAACGACCACAGCCATGTGCGCCTGAATCACTCGGTCCAGCGCGCGCGCGATGCCGAAGGCCATGTCGCGCCCTATGCCCCACGCCAGATCAGCAGCCTGGCGCTGGAACATCGCCTGGGGGCCGGCCTGAGCCTGCAAGCCCAGGCGCGCTGGGTGGGCGCGCGGCCGCGCCTGAACGCGGACACGCGGGCGCCCCTGCCGGCCTACCGGCAGCTCGATGTGCAGCTGCGTTGGCAGCCGGCCGGTGCGGACTGGTCGGCCTCGCTGGGCCTGCGCAATGCCCTCAATGCAGCGGCCACCGAGCCGGCCGACTCCAGCGCCATCGTTGGCGATGTGCCCCTGGCCGGCCGGGCCTGGCGCCTGGACCTGCGCCGCAGCTTTTGAGGCGGCCGATTCTCGCCATGGCCCTGACCCGACTCGCCCCCTTTCACCCGCCGGCATCTTTGCGGCGCGCGGGACTCTGGCTTCGTCGTGGGGTGGTCTTGGCTCTTGTCTTGGCCAGCCTGCCGCCCCGCGGCGCGGCGGCCGAGGCTCTGGTGGGTGAGTACAAGCTCAAGGCGGCGTTTCTTTACCGCATCAGCCAGTTTGTCGAGTGGCCCGAGGGCGAGGCGGGCGAGCGCGCCTTTCACATCTGCGTGCTGGGCAGCGACCCCTTTGGTGACAGCCTGCGCGAGCTGAGCACGCGCAACCATGGCAGCCGGCCGATTGCTCTGCTGTACCCCGCCACGGCGCGCGAGGCCCGGGCCTGCCAGATGGTGTATCTCGATTCCGGCGGCAAAAAGGCGATCGGCGAGCTGACCGCCAGCCTGGCCGATCTGCCGGTGCTGACCGTGGGCGGTGCCGAACAGTTTGTCGACCAGGGCGGCGGTGTCGGTTTTGTCGTCGAGGGCGGCAAGCTGCGCATGGAGATCAATGTCGAGGCCTTGCGCCGCGCCCGCCTCAAGCCCAGCGCCAAACTGCTGGAAGTGGCAGCTCGCCTGGTCGGTACCGGCCGGGGAGGGAGCAGCTGATGCGCCTGGCCTTGATGCCGATCCGCCGCCTCAGCGTGCTGCTGATCATGGCGGTTTGCGTGGGCAGCCTGCTGCTGTCCAGCGTCATGCATGCCTGGTACGAGGCGCGCGGTGCGCGCGAGGCCCTGGGTTTCGAGCTCAGCTCTCTGGCCACCTTGCTCGGCAATCGCAGCACCGCCGCCATTGCCTTCGATGACAGCCGCACGGCCGAAGAAAACCTGGCCGCCCTGCGCGAGATCCGCCATGTCGCCCAGGCCTGCCTCTACGGCAGCGAGGGCGCCTTGTTCGCCCGCTTCGAGCGCCAGCCCGAGCAGCGCTGCGCGGCCCAGCTGCCGGCGGCCGAGGCGGCTCAGTCCGGCTTGAGCATCGAGGATGCCTGGGTGCGTGTGCGCCAGCCCATCCATCTCGATGAGCAGAAGGTGGCCGTGCTGGCCATGGCCTCCTCGCTGGAGGCGGTGCATCAGCGCCTGTGGCGCCAGCTGCAGCTGCAGGCCGGGGTGGTGCTGCTGGCGGCCTTGCTGGCGCTGGCGGTCTCGCTGCGCATGCAGCGCCTGATCTCGCAGCCGCTGCTGGCCCTCGGCCAGGTGGCCCGCAACATCGTGCAAAGCCGTGACTACCGCCTGCGCGCACCCGAGCTGATGGGGCCGCTGGAGCTGGGCCAGCTGGCCCAGTCCTTCAACCGATTGATGGCCACCATCGAGCAGCAAAACCAGGAGCTGGAGGCCGGCCGTCAGGCCGCCCAGGGCCGGCTGGAGCGCTTGCGTGCCAGCCAGCGTGCGCTGAGCGGCCTGGCCAAGTCCGAGGCCGTGGCGCGCGCCGATCTGCCGGCCCTGGTGCAGGCTCTGTCGCTGGCGGCCGGCGAGCTCTTCCCGGGCTGCCGGGTGCGCGTGGGCCTGCCCGAGTCGCCGCAGGCAGGGGCGCCCACCGTGGCTGCGGGCCTGGCCCATGCCCAGCAGCAGGGCGAGCGCTCCCTGGCCGTGGCCCATGTGGTGCGCGATGAGCGTCTGAGCACGGCCCAGGCCGAGGCCTTGCGCGCGGCCGGGGTGATGGCCTTTCTCTGGGCCGCAGCCGGTGCCAGCCCGGCGGGCCAGCTCGTGCATGTCTGCTTGGAGCGGGGCGAGGCCGAGCGGCACTGGAGCGCCGACGACATCGCCGTGCTCTGCGAGATGGCCGATCTGTTGGCCCTGGTCGAACGCGACAGCCAGCGCCGCGGCATCGAAGCCAGCTTGCGCGACAGCGAGGCGTACAACAAGCTGCTGTTCCGCGAATCCTGCATGCCCCAGGGCCTGCTCGATCCGCAAAGCCTGCGCCTGCTTGACGGCAATCGGGCCGCCGCCGAAGCCTTCGGCCTGCCCTGGCCCGTGGCAGGCACCGATGAGGGCGCAGCAGACGCCGCGCCCGGCTTGGCCTGGGCCCAGCTCGACCTGGGCGCCTTGTTGCCCGCGCAGCAGGCCGATGGCAGCGATTCGCTCGATCGGCTCAGCGAGGCCATGGTCGAGGCTCTGGCCGGCGGCCGCCATGTGCTGGAGATGCAGCTGCTGCGCCGCGGCGAGCCGGCCTGGGAGGCCGAGGTGCATCTCGACCGCTGGCAGTCGGGCCAGCGCAGCCTCTTGCAGTTCAGCCTGATCGATGTCTCGGCCCGGGTGCAGGCCCAGCGGGCGCTGGAGCAGCTCAATGCTGAGCTGGAGACCCGGGTGGCGCGGCGCACCCAGGCCTTGCTGGAGGCCAACCATCAGCTCTCCGAGACCCTGGACACCTTGCAAAAGACCAAGGACGAGCTGGTGCGCAACGAGCGCCTGGCCTCGCTGGGTGCCCTGGTGGCCGGCGTGGCGCATGAGCTGAACACGCCCATCGGCAACAGCCTGGTCGTGGCCTCGACCCTGCAGGAGCACAGCGCCCATCTGAGCGCCGATGTGGCCGCGGGCACCTTGCGTCGCTCCTCGATGCAGGGCTATCTGGACCTGGCCAACAACAGCTTCGCCCTCCTGATGCGCAGCCTGCAGCGCGCGGCCGAGCTGGTGGCGCGCTTCAAGCAGATGGCCGAGGACACGCACTGGGGCCGGCGTTGCCGCTTCGATCTGGCCGAGGCCTTGATGCAGTGGACGCAGACCTTGCAGCCGCAGTTCACGGCCACGCCGCACCGTTTGCTGACCGAGCTGGAACCCGGCATCGAGATGGACAGCTGGCCCGAGATGCTGGAGCAGGTGCTGAGCCAGCTGATCAGCAACACCTTGATCCACGCCCACCGTCCCGAGCGACCCGGCACGACGCGGCTGCAGCTGCAGCGGCTGGACGGCCAGCGTGTGCGCCTGAGCGTGTCGGACGATGGCTGCGGCATTGATGCGCGCAGCCTGCCGCGCATCTTCGACCCTTTCTTCACCACGCGCCTGGGCTCGGGCGGCAACGGCCTGGGCCTGCATCGGGTGTTCAGCCTGGTCAATGGCGCACTCGGTGGCCGCATCATGTGCAGCAGCGAGCCGGGGCAGGGCAGTGTGTTCGTGCTGGAGCTGCCCTGCGTGGCGCCGCAGGCCGACAGCCTGCCTGGCTCGGGTGGTGAACGCCCGGCTTGAAGCGCCGCCACGTGCGTCTGAAGCCTCGCGATCCGTGTTTTCCCGAGGTGTGGCGGGCCGAGCAGGGATAATCCGCAGATGAACGCCCCCACGCCTGACTCCAAACTCTCCTTCGCTCAGCTGCCGCTGAGCGCCGCCATGCAGGCCAATCTGGCCCAGCTGGGCTACACGCAGATGACGCCCATCCAGGCCGCCAGCCTGCCGCTGGCGCTGGAGGGTCAGGACTTGATCGCCCAGGCCCAGACCGGCAGCGGCAAGACTGCCGCCTTCGCCCTGGCCCTGCTGCACCGGCTCGATGCCAGCCGTTTTGACGTGCAGGCCCTGGTGCTGTGCCCGACGCGCGAGCTGGCCGATCAGGTCACGCAGGAGATTCGCCGCCTGGCCCGGGCCGCCGACAACATCAAGGTGCTGACTTTGTGCGGCGGTTCGCCGATGAAGCCGCAGATGGAATCGCTGGGTTTTGGCTGCCACATCGCCGTAGGCACGCCGGGCCGGGTGATGGACCATCTCGAGCGTGGCAGCTTGAATCTGGGCGCACTCAGCACCTTGGTGCTCGATGAGGCCGATCGCATGCTGGACATGGGCTTCTTCGATGACATCGTCACCGTCGCGCGCCAATGCCCGAAGAAGCGCCAGACCCTGCTGTTCTCGGCCACCTACCCGGAAGGCATCGCCAAGCTGAGCAGCCAGTTCATGCGCGAGCCCAAGGAGGTCAAGCTGGCCGGCGGCGCCAGTGCCAGCCAGGCGCCAGCGCAGATCGAGCAGATCGCGTTCGAGGTCAGCGAGGGCGAGCGCCTGCATGCGGTCTCGCAGCTGCTGCGCCATTTCCGCCCGGCCAGCACCATCGCTTTTTGCAACACCAAGCAGCAATGCCGCGATCTGGTCGATGTACTGAACGGCCAGGGTTTTGTGGCCATGGCCTTGCATGGCGACCTGGAGCAGCGCGAGCGTGACCAGGTGCTGATCCAGTTCGCCAACCGCAGCTGCTCGGTCCTGGTGGCCACCGATGTGGCGGCGCGCGGCTTGGACATCGCCCAGCTGGAATGCGTGATCAACGTCGAGGTCACGCCCGACACCGAGGTCCATGTGCACCGCATCGGCCGCACCGGCCGCGCCGGCGCGCAAGGCCTGGCCCTGAGTCTGGCCAGCCTGGACGAGATGGGCCGCATCGGCCGCATCGAGCAGCTGCTGGGCCGCGAGTTCGTCTGGCAAAAGCTCGACAGCCTCAAGGACGCCGACGGTGCGCCGCTGCAACCTGCCATGGACACCTTGCAGATCCTCGGTGGCCGCAAGGAAAAGATCCGCCCCGGCGACATCCTCGGCGCCCTGACCGGCGAAGCGGGCTTCAAGTTCGAGCAGGTCGGCAAGATCAACATCACCGAGTTCCACAGCTATGTGGCGGTGGAGCGCAGCATCGCCCGCGAAGCGGCGCGCCGTCTGTCTGAGGGCAAGCTCAAGGGCCGCAAGGTCAAGGTGCGCCGCATGGCGGATCTGAGCAGCCTGGACTGAGGGGCTGATGGTCTGATCGAACGCTGCACCTGCCGGGCGGGTGCCGGTGGCATCCGTCAGTTTTTCGTGCGCTGCTCGCGCACGCCCCATGCCCGCAAGGGCTTGTCTCGATAGGCGAGGGCGCCGCCCTGGGCCTAGCATGCCGCATGCAATCTCCTGCCCACCCCTCTTTGTCTGCCCGGCGCGCGCGCCCATGGCTGCCGGCCCTGACCCTGCTTGCCGCCTTGAGCGCCACGGCTTTTGCAAGCGCCGTCGCCGCCACCCCGGCCGCCAAACCGGCGCCCGCCTCGATCAACTTGGAGCGCATCCACAGCGAGCCGCCCCTGGCTGGCCGTCTGCCGCGCGCACCCGAGTTGTCGCCAGGCGGCGGTTGGGTGACTTATCTGCGCGCCTCGGAGCAGGACAGCGAGATCAATGAGCTCTGGGGTCAGGCTTTGCCAGGCGGCCAGCCGCGGCGGCTGCTGTCCGTGAGCGACTTGATCGGGGCGCAAGGGGTGCGCCTGACCGAGGCGGAAAAGATGGCGCTCGAGCGCCGCCGCGTACAAGGTCGAGGCATCACCGGCTATCAATGGTGCGGCAAGGACGATCGCCGTCTGATCCTGCCGCTTTCGGGCGATCTCTACCTGGTGGAGCTGACGGAACAAGGTCCGCGCAGCCAGCGTCTGAGCTTCGATGAAAAGGAGCCCGAGCGCGATCCGGTCTGTGATGCCGCAGGCCGCCAACTGGCCTTCGTCAAAGGCGGCGATCTTTGGGTGCAAAGCCTTGACGGCGCAAGCGCCGGCCCCGCACGCCGTCTGAGCCAGACCGGCAGCGAAAGCCGCAGCACCGGCCTGGCCGAGTTTGTGGCTGCCGAAGAGTTTGGCCGCCAACGAGGTTTCTGGTGGTCGCCCGATGGCCAGCGCATTCTGGCGCTGGAAGTGGACGAATCCGAGGTGCCGCTCAAGACCCGCTCGCAGATTTTTGCCGACCGCATGGCCATGACCACGCAGCGCTATCCGGGCGCAGGTGAGCGCAATGCCAAGGTTCACGCGCTGGTGTTTGACACCCGCGGACGGGTGCCTGTTGAGCCACAGCGTTTGAGTCTGCCGGCTGAGGCCGAGTACATCTCCCGCGCCGGATGGTTTGCCGATGGCACGCCCTGGCTGCAGTGGTTCACGCGCGATCAGAAGCAACTCAGCCTGGTGGAATTCAGCGGCCCGCAGGCCCAGGCCCGCACCGTGCTGGTCGAGCGCGACCCAGCCTGGGTCGAGGTGCAAGACGATCTGCGAGAGCTGCCGACACAGCTGCGCTCGGGCAAACCGGCCTTGCTGTGGATCAGCGAAGCCAGTGGGCGCGCCCAGTTCTGGCTGGTGGACCGGGTCACCGGCGAGCGCCAACAGCTCAGCCGGCAGGCCGAACCCGTGGCCCGTCTGATCTGCCAGCGTGAGCAAGGCCTGGTGTTCTCGGGTGCCACGGAGCGCGGCCGCGGGCGCGAGATTTTTGAGCTGAATTGGCAGGGGCAGTCGCGAGTATTCCAGCCCGGCGAGGCCCGCCGCTGGCGCGACGCGCGCGCTGACCAGGGCTGCCGCCATCTGCTGCTGACCGAATCACGTTGGGGCCAGCCTCCGCGCACCGAGGTGCTGGCGCTGGATGGCCAGGCGCCCGCCTTGCCGCTCAAGGGTGATGCGCCCGACCCGCTGTTGGCCGCGATCGCGCCCCAGGTGCAGGTTCTGGACATCGTGGCAGCGGACGGGCAGACCCCGCTCAATGCCTTTTACCTGCCACCACTCAAGGCTGGCACCAAGCCCGATCAACGCCACCCGGTGATCGTCAAGGCTTACGGTGGCCCGGGTACGGCCACGGTGGGCTGGAGGTGGAGCGGCGACACGGCCTTGCTGGCCTATCTGCAGCGACAGGGCTTTGGTGTGCTGACGCTGGATACGCGCGGCATGGCCTATCGTGATCGCGCCTTCACCCGCGCTCACGCCGAGGGTTTTGGCAAGGCTGAATTGGCGGATCTGTTCGCGGCCGTGCATCAGCTGAGCAAGTTGGTGCCGTCGGTGGACCCGGCTCGCATCGGGTTCACAGGCTGGTCCTATGGCGGCTACCTCGCGGCTCGCGCCATGCTGGATGCCAACACCCCGTTTGCAGCCGCCATCGCTGGCGCGCCGCCGACCGATTGGATGCTCTACGACACCGCTTACACGGAGCGCTATTTGGGCATGCCCGAGGGCGGCCGAGCCAAGCCCTACGCTGAAGCCAATTTGATCAGCCGGGCGGGCCTCTTGCAGAAGCCCTTGATGCTGGTGCACGGAACGGCCGACGACAACGTGCTGTTCGAGAACAGCTTGCGCTTGATCGAAGCGCTGCAAAGCGAAGGCAAACTGTTCGAAACCGTGATCTACCCTGGCCGCGCTCACGGCATTACGGGCAAGAAAGCACGTTTGCACCTCGATCGCACCCAGACCGACTTTTTCATCCGGCACCTCAAGCCATGAGATGCCAGTCGGCGGCGATGTTCCGAAGCTTGACGCCGGGCTGGGTAAAAAAGTGTGATGAATTCGTGTCAGCGCACTTCCTAGTCCACCGCCAGCCTCGCACCGACGTTGAAACGAGACGTTTGCACATGTTGAACCCCTCATCCGGGGCCTAGTCTTGCATCAAGGACCCAAGGAACATGAAGACGTCGTTGGAGAACACCTCATGGACACTTTTGTGATGGACCCCAGGGAAGCAAACAAAGCCGCCATGCTGCAGCCGAACACCGAAACCCTTCGCCCGCCCGCGGGCCCGGGTGCATACGAGCTGCGCTTTCAGTCACTGTTCCACACCGGCAAGGCCTTGTCCTTTCCCTGCAATGCGCGCGGCGATGTGCAACTCGATTCGCTGAGCGCCAAGGCCCTGGAGAACTACCTGTTCGCCCGCGCCGTGGTCGGCCATGAGTACGCCACGCCGGTGATCCAGCCGCGCGAGTAGTTGGGTTCCAGCAGCCCAAAGCGGCTGCGCTTTGCTCCGTCGATCGAGAATTTCCTGAACAGAAAAAGGGGCTGCATCACCTCGGGTGATGCAGCCCCTTCTGTCTTGACTCGCTTCGCGACGACCCAGCCCGGTTGAGCTGGTGGCTGGCGTCTGTAGGCATCTTGCGGACTTTCCTTGTGCCGCTTGCTCACGCTGCGGAGGCTCGGCCCACCGCCGGGCTCATGGTTCGCGGGTCGGCTCTACGAGCCGACTGCCCTCGCTGCTCACTCCGCGGCTCAGCGGCGCCAAACTCCCTCCGTTCGCTGCGCTCACTGCGGTCAAACAGTGGCGCTGAGTCAGAGCTTGAAGCGCACGAGTACGCGCGCCTGAGCCGCTCCGCTGCGCCCTCGGCCGCGCACAAATCGCCCGGCGGCGGGCCGAGCCACCTCCGGATTCGGCGGGCTCCACCGTGGAAGAGGCACATCGACCGCGATGCAAGCGCCCTGCAGCCCGTGCCGCTGCCGGGCGATTCGTGCAGGGCCGAGCAGCACAGCGCCTCGGGGCGCGCACGTACCCGCGCGCTTCGAGGTCTGACTTGGCGCTTCTGTCTGAACGAAGCGAACACAGGGAGCGAAGTGAGTTATGCGCCAGCCCCAAGGCGCGAGCAGCGCAGGGAAGTCGGCCCGTCAGGGCCGACCCCCGGAACCATGAGCCCGGCGGCGGCACGGGCAGCAGGGCCTCACGAGCAAAACCAAAGGCTGCTTCGTGCCGCTTGCAGCCCTCAGTTGTTCTGCGTGGAACTGGCCACTTTTTTCTTGTGAGGGCGTGCGGGGGGGGGGCAGCACCTCAGCCCAACGTTTCCAGAGCGATTTGCAGCGCCTGTTCCGGTGGCACCGAAAGGTCGGGCTGGACGCCGTGCCCGTCCAGGCGCTGGCCGTTGGGTGTCAGGTAGTCGGCCACCGGAAGACGCAAGCGATAGCCGCCCGCGAGCGGCAGCGCCTCGCTCGACAGCATGGCGCCGGCCGTGCGTTGGCCAATCAAGCGGGCACCCAAGGCTTGCCGCAGGAGCCAGGCCACCGGCTCCGAGGTGCTGGCTGTATGCCCGTCGATCAGGACCAGCAGTCGCCCGCGGAAGCCGCCTGCAGGGCTGGCGGGAATGCGCAGGCGTGCCACGCCCGTTGTTTGCAGTGCCTGGCTCAAGGCTGCAAGATCGAGCGTGGCGAGCGCGGGCATCTGCGTCAGCGCAGCCGCATCGGGCTCGTCCCGGCCCTGGCCGTACCAGCGGCGTGAGAGGAAGACCCCGGCGTCCACCGGAGCCGGGGCCAGCAAGCCCAGCAAGCTGGCGGCTGCCGGCAAGGCGCCTCCGGCGTTGCCGCGCAGATCGATGATCATGGCTTCAGGCCGGGCGGCGGCCAGCGCTTGCGCGGCCGGCAGCATCTGCGCCGCATCGAGTGCGAAGCTGGGGATGCTGAGCAAGGCCACGCCGGGTCGCGGCCAGCTGAGCCGTGGCAAGGGCGCGGGGGAGGGGGAGGCTGGGGCGCTCGCCGCTGGAGTTTCGGGCTGCGGCGCCAGCAGGGCGTAGTGGCTGAAGCCCAGCTTCGCTGCGTGCTGGCTGCGATTGAAGTGCAAGGCGATGCCGGCGGCGTCCAAGCCTTCGGGTGCGGCCAGCAAGGCCTGGCGAAAGGCCGCAAAAGCGGAGCTTTGGCTCCAGGCGGGCAGGGGTAGCAGGCGATCGCTCAAGGCCAGGGCTTGGGCGTAAACGGTTTGCGCGTTGGGCTCCGGGGCCGCCGCCTGGGCCAAGGGGCTCAGGCCGAGCGACAGCGCGAAGATGGCGAGCACGCGCTTGGCCAGGTGGCGAGTGACAGTGAAAAACGAGCGAATCAAAACGGGTCTCCTTGGAAGTGGCGCCGGCAACAGCGCGCAGCGCCCGGCGCGACAGGCGCCAGGGCTGTGCAGCCTAGAGGCAGCGTTTCGGCAGGAGTGGAAGGCGACGACCGTCTGTGACCAAGCCGAAGCGGCTGTGACGAAAACGCGTGGCCAGGGGCGAATTTGCCGGCGTCAGGGACGAATCTGCGTGGCATCGAGGCCGGCGCTTGGCAGCTCAGGCGGCAATTCAAAGTCGGCGGACACGGGGATCGGCGCGTCCAGGCCGCGCAGGCGGAGCTGACGCTGGCGACCCGTTTGGACCCAGGCTTGGACCCGCTCCGGTGCCACCAGCCAGGAGCGATGCACACGCCAGCAGGCCGTCTCGCCAGCAGCCAAGGTGGCCGCCAGCTCGCCTAAGGGCAGGCGCAGCAAATGGGCTTGGATGCCGCTGCCGTCTTCGGCTTCGAGCTGCAAACGGACATAGTTCTGCTGGGCTTGGGCGCAGACCAATTGTTCGCGGCGAAAGCACAGTTGTTCGTCGCGATTGCGGCCCTGCACCACGATCTGGGGTGAGGCGCCGGCGGCCGGGGCTGTCGTGCTGGCCTGGCTCTCGGCGGTGGGCGCTGCGAGCTGCACAGCCAGGACGTCGGCCCGCCCTTGCCAGAGCAGGAGCGGCAAGAGCATCAACAGGAAGGGCAGGGCGAAGGCGAGGCTGAACATGAAAAAGTCGACCCAGGATGGTGTCCTCGGCGACACCAGCCAGCAGCTGTGGGCATAGCTCAGGCCCGCGCTGCTGGCGGCCCAGATCGCCAGGGCCTGCAGTTCATCCTGCAAGCGCCACAGGGGCTGGCGCGCCCGCCGTCGCAGCGCCCAGGCACGCATGGGAAGCACCGCGAGCAGCAGGCAAACGCCGTAGCCCAGCAGACGCAGCGCCCACCAGGGCGCCCGGTAGCGCTCGCCGCCAAAGGGCTGCAGCCAGAACAGCAGGAGCAGCACCAGTCCAGTCGCCAGGCCGAATCGCCGCAGGGCGGCCCAAGGGTTGGTTTCAAAATGCCAGCGTTGTTGCAGCCAAGCGGGAACGGTGGACAAGGCGAACATGGGCAGCGGAGGGCTGAGGGGGGGCTGAGGGGTACGGGGAGGCGGCGAATTCTAGGTGGGCAGGCGCCGCCTCTGAGCCGAGGCAGGCTGCGGGTTTGCCCCTCGGCAAGGGCAGAGGGGCGCGTGCGAATATCAAGCCCTCGCTGACCGCAGCGAACCGCCACGCTCTTCGCCGTCAAGCGATTCGCCGAAACTTCATGCCCATCTCATTGTCTGTTTCCCTGCGCGCTGTAGCGCTTGGCCTGCTCGTCGCCTGCGGCGTGGCTGAGACCCTGGCCGCCCCCATCAAGGTGGCTGGCACTCTGCGTTTTTGCGCCCAGGGCAGCCCCAAGAGCTTCGATCCGGCGAACAGCGACTCGGGCATCGACCATGCGGCCACGTATCCGATTTTTGATGGCCTGATCGACAATGAGCCGGGCACGGACCGGCTGATCCCGGGGCTGGCCGAGAGCTGGACCGTGGCTGCCGATGGGCGCAGCATCCGCTTCAAGCTGCGCCACGGCGTCAAGTTCCACAGCACGGCTTACTTCAAGCCCACGAGGGACTTCAATGCCGACGATGTGATCTTCACCTTCGCGCGATTGCTGGACCCGCAGCACCCGTTTTCCAAGGCCCACCCCATTGTTTCGCCGTATGTGATCTCGGCGGGCTGGAAGCAGCTGATCGCTGGCGTGGATCGCATCGCCGATGACGAGGTGCAGATTCGCTTCCATAGTGTCGATGCCACGTTTTTGAACCTGCTGACCTATGCCTTCGCCGGCATCCAGTCGGCCGAGTATGGGGCGCAGCTGCTCAAGGCCGGCAAGGCGGCGCAGATCAACAGCCTGCCGGTCGGCACCGGGCCATTTGTCTACAAGAGCTACCAGGCCGACAGCATCTTGCGCTACACCCGCCACCCGGATTTTTTCCGCAGTGACCGGCCGGTGATGGAACAGCTGGTCTTTGCCATCACCACCGACCGCAATGTGCGCACCCAGCGCCTGCGTCGCAATGAGTGCGACATTGCGGCGCTGACCAATCAGGCCGATCTGATCGAGCTGGAGCGCGACCCGGCCATCCAGATCCACAGTGTGCCGGGCCTGAACATCGGCTTCCTGGCCTACAACATCAAGAAGCCGCCGCTGGACAAGCTGGCCGTGCGCCAGGCTCTGGACATGGCCATCGACAAGAGCACCCTGGTCAAGACGGTGTTTGGCGGCGCGGGCGAGCCGGCCAACTCGCTGGTCGCGCCGCCCAGCTGGGCCTTTGATGCCAGCATCAAGACCGCGCCGCATTCACCCGAGAAGGCGCGCGAGCTGCTCAAGAGCGCCGGCGTCAAGGACCTGAGCCTGACGCTCTGGGCCATGCCGGTGCAACGCTTCTACAACCCCAATGCCCAGCTGATGGCGCAGATGATCCAGGCCGATTGGGCCAAGATCGGCGTCACCGCCAAGATCGTCAGTTATGAATGGGGTGAGTACCTCAAGCGCGTGGACCAGGGCGACCATGACACCGCCTTGATTGGCTGGAACGGCGAGGACGACCCTGCCTCCACCCTGGGTCAGCTGGCCTGCGGCGCGGCCAGTGGCAGCTTCTGGTGCGACAAGAGCTATGACGCCACCCTGGCCAAGGCCCGCCAGACCCTGGACACCGCCGAGCGCAAGAAGCTCTACAGCCAGGCGCAGCGCCTGGCCCTGACCCAGTTGCCTTGGACGCCGATTGCGCATGGCAAGGTGGCGGTGGCGGTGCGCAAGTCGATTCAGGGTTTCAAGCTGGCGCCGAGCGGGCAGTACCGCTTTGATGGTGTGACGCTCAAGCCCTGAGAGAGGCTGTCCGAGCTCACGCCTAAAATGCCGGCCATAGCAACGAGGGACCGTCAGCAATGAGCATCAAGAGCGACAAGTGGATCCGCCGCATGGCCGAACAGCACGGCATGATCGAGCCTTTTGAGCCCGGCCAGATCCGCGCCAACGCGGCCGGCGAGAAGATCGTCAGCTACGGCACCTCCAGCTACGGCTACGACATCCGTTGCGCGCCCGAGTTCAAGGTCTTCACCAACGTCTACAGCTCCGTCGTCGACCCCAAGAATTTCGACGACAAGAGCTTTGTCGACATGGAAGGCGACCATTGCATCATCCCGCCCAACAGCTTCGCGCTGGCCCGCACGGTCGAGTACTTCCGCATCCCGCGCAATGTGCTGACCATCTGCCTGGGCAAGAGCACCTATGCGCGCTGCGGCATCATCGTCAACGTCACGCCCTTCGAGCCCGAATGGGAAGGCTATGTGACGCTGGAGTTTTCCAACACCACGCCGCTGCCCGCCAAGATCTACGCCGGTGAGGGCTGCGCTCAGGTGCTGTTCTTCGAGAGCGACGAGGTCTGCGAGACCAGCTACAAGGACCGTGGCGGCAAGTACCAAGGCCAGCGCGGCGTCACCTTGCCGAAGACCTGACCCCCGGCTCGGGCTCGCGCCAACTTGAGCGGAAACAGCCGGTGAATCACCGGCTGTTTCGCATTTAAGTTTCGGCCGCGGCCGGCATCATGGCGCCATCCCGGTCCTGTGCAGGCCGGAACCGCGAGGCCCCCCATGATCATCCCGCTGCATCTCCTGCCCGATCTGAACACCGGCGCACCGATCCCGCTGGACTTCACGCTGAATGCCGACAGCCCGAGCAGCCTGCGCATGGACATGCGCGCCGCGCCTGAGCTGGACCTGCCGATTGCCGGCCCGGTGGCCTTGTCCGATCTGCATTGCTTTCAGGCCTTGATGGCCGATGAGGGCGAACAGCTGCAACCCACCCGCATGCTTTACGACCGGCTCTATGCCTTCGAATGCCTGGCGCGGGCCCATGCCTGCTCCAACCCGGGACTGCGTGCCCTGGCCCTGCGCCTGTTCAGCGACTATCAGCGCGCCGGTGAGTGGATTGGCCTGATGCACTGAGCCCGCTGTCTCACCCGCCTGCGACGGCCCGCCTCGGCCCGTCGGCTGCCCGGCTGGTATTGCCGCCATCGGCCCTCGCACAGCGAGGGCCTTTTTGTTGCCGGGTTCACAAGGCCGTCAACCAATCACAGCGCAGCTGGCCGCGCCGGTGCAGTTGCCGCCTGAGATGGGCGTACAGGCTGGGCATCAGAAAACCCAGCAGGCACAAAGGCAGCCATTGCCATTCGTGCAGCAGCAAAGAGGGTGGCAAGCCTGCCCAGCCCAAAAGCCAGACGGTGAGGATCACATCCCAGGCTTGCGCTTCAAGGCGGTGGTCGCGCGCATGCAGGCGCAGCCAGCGGATGACCTGAGAGACCTGTTGCAGCGTCATGAGCAGCTCCCCGATTCTGGACGCCGGATGGGCTTGTCAGCTTGGCGTCAGATTGAATATCGGCGAGTCGGCGTTCAAGTTCCAGTGCTGCACCAGCCTATTTTTTTGGGGCCAGGCCCATCAGCGGTGCTTGTGCTGGCAATGCGTGGCGCCTTGCTTGTGTCCCGTGGCCGGGGGCGCAGCCGTTGCGGGCCGCTTCTTGCTGCGCTGCGGTTCCTGGCAGTCGACACAACGGCCGTAGAGGGTGATCTCGTGGCTGTCGACGCTGAAGCCTGGTGGCGCCAGCTGGGCCAGATCGCCCGGGCAGCGCTCGACATCGAACACCCGCTGGCAGCAGGTGCACTGGAAATGGTGATGGTGGGCATGGCCGGACAGCTCGTAGCGCGGGCCTTCGCCCGGCAGCTGAACCAGGCTGATGGACTGGTCTTCCAGCAGCAGCTTGAGGTTGCGGTAGACCGTGGCCATGCCCAGCGCTTCCACGTCCACACGCGCGGCATCCAGCACTTCCTGAGGGGAGAGCGGTCGACCGGCAGTGGCGATCGCGTCGCGGATGGCAGTGCGTTGGCGTGTGGTGCGTTCCATGGCGTGTGAAAAGCCTGTGCGGGTTGAGCGTGCGCAGGATTGTCGCATCGGCAATCTTGATAATGCGTTATCAATATCGAATAATGCGAGCCATGGTCCCGGCCCGGCCGGAATGCCTGATCGCACGAACGGAGACGCGCCCTTGAATGCCATGCTTCCCTTGATGGCCCCGAGCCGTGGCTTGAGCCCGCAGCCGACGCCGCTCCAGCCAGTCCTGCACCCGCGCGCTCATGTCGCGGCGTCGCCCGAGGTGCTGGCGCACGTGGGGCCGCCCCGCCGTCATGGCGGTGGGCCTGATCTGGCGGTCTGGCAGCGCTCGGCGCCGAAGGGCTTTCAGGCCTGGATGGATGCTTTGCCTGAGACGGTCTTGCCCAGCCTGCATCGCGTGGCCGATGCCCAAGGGCTGGAACAAGAGGTGCAGCAAGCCCTGGACGCGGCCGGCCTGTCAGCGAGCGAGATGCGCAATCTGCTGCTGGCCGACCTCATGCATCTGGTGAAACGCTTCGCGCGCCTGAGCGAGTGCGAACACGTTTCGCTGCGCCTGGGGGATCTGCGCAGCGAGGTGGACCGTCAATGGCTGTGCATGGGGGCGCCGCTGCGCCTGGTCTGCAGCTATCGTGGCCCGGCCAGCGAGTGCCGCATGGGCAGCCGTGCGGCATTGGACACCGCCTGGATGATACCCGACCGCGCCTCGGCTTCAGCGCTGGCACCCATGGATGTGGTGGTCTTCAATGCCCGCGGCCGCATGCTGCACCGGCGTCCGCGTTTTCTCGTGGCCGATGGGCGCCCCAGGCCCTGGGCCTTGAGTCTGGTCGCCGCGCCGTTCGACGCGCTGGCTTGAGAGATGTGCGTCGACCGCATGCGGGAATGTCCTAGGTCATGCGGGCTCGTTTCGGCCGGGATGCCTTTAGTCATGTGTCTTTGGGCTGTGTATCGTTCCGGGCTTGTTTTTCAACTGCTTCGTCATCCCCATGAAACGTCTGATTCCTGCCGGCCTTTTGCTGGCCATCACCACGGCCCATGCCGCCGAAGGCATGTGGATGCCGCAGCAATTGCCGCAGATCGCCAAGCAGCTCAAGTCCGCTGGCCTCAAGCTCGACCCCAGCCGCCTGAACCAGCTGACCGAGTTCCCCATGGGGGCCGTGGTCAGCCTGGGCGGCTGCACCGCGTCCTTCGTGTCGCCGCAAGGCCTGGTGGTCACCAACCACCACTGCGCTTATGGCAGCATCCAGTACAACTCGACGCCGCAGCGCGACCTGCTGAAGAACGGTTTCCTGGCCGCGGACTTCAAGGATGAGCTGCCGGCCGCGCCGGGCAGCCGCATCTTCGTGACCGAAGAGGTCAAGGACGTCACCGCCCAGGTGCTGGACGCCAAGACCGCCGCCCTCTCCGGCAAGGCCCGGGTGGATGCCATCGAAGCCAAGGAGAAAGCCCTGGTTGCCGCCTGCGAACAGGACAAGGCCTACCGCTGCCGCGTGGCTGGCTTCTACGGCGGCCTGCAATACCAGCTGATCAAGCAGATGCAGATCCGCGACGTGCGCCTGGTTCATGCGCCGGCCGATATGGTGGGCCGTTTCGGTGGCGACACCGACAACTGGATCTGGCCGCGTCACACGGGTGACTACAGCTTCTACCGTGCCTACGTCGGCCCGGACGGCAAGCCGGCCGACTTCAGCCCCGACAACAAGCCGTATCAGCCCAAGCACCACCTGAAGCTGGCCACCACGCCGCTGAACGAAGGCGATTTCGTTATGGTCACCGGCTACCCCGGCCGTACCCAACGCCACCGTCTGCCGCAGGAAGTGGATTTCGCGTTCAGCTTTTCCCAGCCCACAGGCATCCGCAATATGCTGACCCAGCTGGACCTGATCAAGCAGGAAACCAGTGGTCGTCGCGAGGCCGAGATTGCGCTGGCCGGCACGGTGGCCGGATTGGGCAATGCCTCCAAGAACATGCAGGGCCAGATGGCCAGCTATGCCGGCAGCGACATCCTGGAGCGTAAGCGCAAGTCCTTCGAAGAGCTCAAGACCTGGGTGAACAGCGACGCTGCTCGCCGCGCCAAGTACGGCGCCGACCTGGCTGCCGTTGAAAGCCTGCTGGCCGAGCGCCAGGCCTTGGCTCGCACCGAATCCAGCCTGCGCGCCTACGCGCCTCGCCTCTTGGGCACCGCCCGCGGTCTTTATCAGAATGCCCAGCAGCGCCTGTTGCCCGATGCCCAGCGCAAGCCCGGCTACCAGGAGCGCGATGCCCTGCGCTTGCGCCAAGGCCTGGAGTCGCAAGACCGCCGCTACGACGCACAGACCGACATCCGCCTTGCTTCGCATTTCTATGCCAAGTACCTGGCCCAGCCTGCCGAGCAGCTGAACCAACCCCTGCTCAAGGCTCTGGGCCTGAAGGCCGGCATGGATGAGGCCGCCGTCAAGGCCCGCCTGCTGGAGTTGCAAGCCGCCACCCAACTGACCGACAAGGCCAGCCGCATGGCCTGGCTGGATCGCAGCGTGGCCGATTTCGCTGCCAGCAAGGATGCCTACATCGCTGCCGCCGTGGCCCTCTACGAGGAAGACGAGCGCATCGAGAAACGCGACAAGGAGCTCGAAGGCCGCATCGACCAAGCCTATGCCAACACCATGGCCGCGTTGCTGGCGTTCAAGGCCAGCAAGGGTGAGGCCCTGTACCCCGATGCCAATGGCACTTTGCGGGTGAGCTATGGCCATGTTCAAGGCCGCAAGCCGGGCACCGATGGCAACGACTGGTTGGCCTTCACCACCTTGCGTGGCATCACCGCCAAGCACACCGGCACGGGCGACTTTGATGCCCCCGAGGCGCAGCGCAAGGCCATCGAGGCCCGTCAGTTCGACAAGTACGCGGTCAAGTCCCTGGACTCCGTGCCGGTCAACTTCCTGGCCACGCTGGACACCACCGGCGGCAACTCCGGCTCGCCGGTGCTGAACAGCCGCGCCGAACTGGTGGGTCTCTTGTTTGACGGCACGCTGGATGCCGTCATCTCCAACTGGGACTTCAATCCCAAGATGACCCGCAGCATCTGCATGGACGCTCGCTACATGCTCTGGCAGATGAAGGTGGTGGACAAGGCCGACCGCCTGCTCAAGGAGCTCAACGCCCTCTGATCGGCAGGCTCGATGCCGAGCATTCCGAGCTGAACCAGGCCCTCCGCAGGAGGGCCTTTTTCATGGCTGCATCAGGGTTTGTCTGTGTGCCTCTCCTCACGCTGCCGTGGGCGCAAATGCGGTTATGGTCTCGGTTCCTACATTGGGCGGACATTTCGCATGAAACTCAAGACTTGGCCCCTGCGGGCCGCAACTCCCGCGCTGGCGCTGCTGGCCTTTACGCTGACCGGGCCTGCCCAGGCCGAAGAAGGCATGTGGATGCCGCAGCAGCTGCCGCAGATCAGCAAGGCCCTCAAACAAGCCGGCCTCAAGATTGACCCGGCCAAGCTCAGCCAGCTGACCGAGTTCCCCATGGGGGCAGTGATCAGCCTCGCCGGTTGCACCGCCTCCTTTGTCTCGCCGCAAGGCCTGGTGGTCACCAACCACCACTGTGCCTACGGCAGCATCCAATTCAACTCCACGCCTGAGCGCGACCTGCTCAAAAAAGGATTCCTGGCGGCTGATTACAAGGACGAGCTGCCGGCCGCACCGGGCAGCCGCGTGCTGGTGACGGTGGATGTGCGTGATGTCAGTGCCCAGGTCATGGACTCCGCCACCTCGGCCCTGCAGGGCAAGGCTCGCAGCGATGCCATCGAGGCCAAGGAAAAAGCCCTGGTCGCCGAGTGCGAGAAGGACGCCGGCCACCGCTGCCGCGTCGCGCGCTTCTACGGCAGCCTGGTGTTCCAGCTGATCAAGCAGATGGAGATTCGCGACGTTCGCCTGGTCCATGCCCCGGCCCAGGGCGTGGGTCTGTTCGGCGGTGATACCGACAACTGGATGTGGCCGCGCCACACCGGCGATTACAGCTTCTACCGTGCCTATGTCGGCCCGGACGGCAAGCCGGCCGATTTCAGCCCCGACAACAAGCCCTACCAACCCAAGCACCATCTGAAGCTGGCCAGCAGCCAGCTCAAAGATGGCGACTTCGTCATGGTGACGGGTTATCCCGGCGGCACCGACCGTCACCGCCTGCCGACCGAAGTGGCTTTCAACTTCGACTGGGAGGCCCCCGAGCTGGTCAAGGCCTTCGGCAAGCAGCTCGACCTGATCAAGCAGGAAACCGCCGGCCGCCGTGACGCCGAGATCAAGCTGGCCAACACCGTGGCCGGCATCGGCAACTACTACAAGAACCTGCAAGGCCAGCTGCAGAGCTGGAAGGGCAGCGACATCCTGGCTCGCAAGCAGGCCGATTTCGCCGCACTGAAGGCCTGGGTGAATGGCGATGCCGGCCGGCGCGCCCAGTACGGCGCGGGCCTGGCCGATGTCGAGCGCCTGCTGGACGAGCGCCAGGCCATCACCCGCCGCGAGCTGCTGCTCAATTTTGCTTCCACCACCTTGCTCACTGGTGCCCGCACGCTCTACCAGCAGGCGCAAGAAAACCTCAAATCTGATGCCGAGCGCAAGCCCGGCTTCCAGCAGCGCGATCAGCAGCGCCGCCGCCAGGCCGTCGAGGCCATGGAGCGTCGCTACGACGAACAGGTGGACAAGCGCGTTGCCGCCTACTTCTTCGCCCAGTATCTGGCCCAGCCCTCGGCGCAGCTGAACCCGGTGCTGCTTCAGGCCCTGGGTCTGCGCCAGGGCATGAGCGAGGCGGACGTGCGCGCCCGCCTGGATGCCATCTACGCCGGCAGCAAGATGGCCGACAAGACCGAGCGCATGGCCTGGCTCTCGCGCACTGTGGATGAATTCAAGGCCAGCAAGGACAGCCTGATCGCCGCCGCGGTGGCCCTGTACGACGACGACCGTGCCCGCGAAGCGCGTGACAAGGAACTTGGTGGCCAGATCCAGCGTGCTTACGCCGAAACCATGAAGGCCTTGATCGCCTTCAAGGCCAGCCAGGGCCAGGCCGTCTACCCAGATGCCAATGGCACGCTGCGCGTCAGCTATGGCAAGGTCGCCGGCCGCAGCCAGGGCGCCGATGGCACGTCCTGGACGCCCTTCACCACCTTGCGTGGCATCGTCGCCAAGCACAAGGGCGAAGGCGAGTTCGATGCGCCGGCCGAGCAGCTTGCCGCCATCAAGGCGCGCCAGTTCGACAAGTACGGGGTCAAGGAACTGGACTCGGTGCCCGTCAACTTCCTGGCCACATTGGACACCACCGGCGGCAACTCCGGTTCGCCGGTGCTGAACCAGAATGCCGAACTGGTCGGCCTGCTGTTTGATGGCACGCTGGACGCGGTGATCTCGGACTGGGACTTCAACCCCAAGACCACGCGCAGCATCTGCCTCGACGCTCGCTACATGCTTTGGCAGATGAAGGTGGTGGACAAGGCCGAGCGTCTCTTGAAGGAAATGAAAGCGCTGTGAAGCGCGGCCAGCCTCTGCCGGGGCTGGCCTGTGGTCAGCTGCCCGGGCTGCCCGGGTAGCTGCCGGGCAGGAGGATGTGGCGGTCCACGCCCTCCAGGCGCGTGTGGCCGGTGAAGGCCATGGTCAGGTCCAGTTCCTTGTGGATGATCTCCAGCGCCTTCGTCACCCCGGCTTCGCCCATGGCGCCCAGGCCGTAGAGGAAGGCGCGGCCGATGTAGGTGCCCCGCGCACCCAGGGCCCAGGCCTTGAGCACGTCCTGGCCCGAGCGGATGCCACCGTCCATATGCACCTCGATCTCGCGGCCCACGGCCTCGACGATGCGGGGCAGGGCATGGATGCTGGACTCGGCCCCGTCGAGCTGGCGGCCTCCGTGGTTGCTGACGATCAAGGCATCGGCGCCTGAGTCGACGGCCAGGCGCGCGTCCTCGACATCCTGGATGCCTTTGAGGATGAGCTTGCCGCCCCAACGCTTCTTGATCCACTCGACATCGCCCCAGTTGAGGGCCGGGTCGAACTGCTTGGCCGTCCACTCGGACAGGGAGCCCATGTTCTCCACGCCCTTGACATGCCCGACGATATTGCCGAACTGGCGCCGTGAGGTGCCCAGCATCCCCAAGCACCAGCGTGGCTTGGTCATCAGGTTGATCAGGTTGGCCAGGGTGGGCTTGGGCGGCGCCGACAGGCCGTTCTTGATGTCCTTGTGGCGCTGGCCGAGGATCTGCAGATCGAGCGTCAGCACCAGGGCGCCGCAGCGGGCCGCCTTGGCACGGTCGATCAGGCGCTCGATGAAATCGCGGTCGCGCATCACATAGAGTTGAAACCAGAACGGTGCTTTTGTGTGGGCGGCAATGTCCTCGATCGAGCAGATGCTCATGGTGGACAAGGTGAAGGGCACGCCAAATTTCTCCGCCGCGCGGGCCGCCAGGATCTCGCCGTCGGCATGCTGCATGCCGGTCAGGCCCGTCGGCGCGATGGCCACCGGCATCTTCACATCGACGCCCACCATGCGCGCCACCGTGCTGCGGTTCTCCATATTCACCGCCACCCGTTGGCGCAGCTTGATGGCCTGGAAGTCCGCTGAATTGGCGCGGTAGGTGCCTTCGGTCCAACTGCCGGAGTCGGCATAGTCGTAGAACATGCGCGGCACACGTTTCTGGGCCAGCTGGCGCAGGTCTTCGATGCAGGTGATGACGGGCATGGCGAGAGGCAGGCGAGGGTGGTGATGACCTCATCCTAGCGCCTGTTGGCAGCGCTCCGCGTGCCGGCGCTGTGCCGGCAATGGCCTACACTGCCGCGCCATGGACCGCTCACCCTCATCTGACGCGCCCGCGGCCGCCGCAGGCACGCAGCCTCTGTGGCTGCGTGTGATCTGGCTGCTGGGCGGGGTGCTGAGCCTGGCCCTGGGCATCGTCGGTATTTTTCTGCCCCTGCTACCGACCACGCCCTTTGTGTTGCTGGCCGCTTTTTGTTTTGCGCGCGGCAGCAGCCGCTGTGAGCGCTGGTTGCTGCAGCACCGCACTTTCGGCCCCATGGTGCGCGATTGGCGTGCCAACCGTGCCGTGCCCCTGCGCGCCAAGCAGCTGGCCAGCGTGATGATGGCTCTCGGCTCCGTGGTCGCTGCCTTCAAGCTGCCCCTGATCTGGGCCTGGTTGCCGGCCGCCTGCTGCGCCTGCGTGGCCGCCTGGCTCTGGAGCCTGCCGACGCGCGCGCCTTCGGACTGAAGCGCTGCCGGCTTGGCTTCAGCCGCCCGGCCGGCCCCGTGGCAGGCGCAGGCGCACGCACAGGCCGCGCTCCACCGGCGGCAGCTCCACCTCACCCTCCAGCCGCTCCATCAGCGAGGCCACGATGTAGAGGCCCAGGCCCGAGCCGCCCTTGCCTCGTTTGGTGGTGAAGAAGGGCTCGAACATGCGCGCGCGCACATCGGCGCTGGCGCCGCAGCCGTCATCGGCCACATCGATCAGCACATGGCGGCCCTCGAGGCGGGCGCTGATGCGGATTTGGCCGCCGCGGCCCTCGGGGAAGGCGTGGTTGATGCTGTTCATCACCAGGTTGGAGACCACCTGGGTCAGCAGGCCGGCGGCCAGATGCAGCTCGATGGCGGCATCGACATCGAGGCTGACGCTGACCGCGGCTTTGCGCAGGGCCGGGCCCAGCACCGAGATCACGCTGCGCAGATAGTCCAGCAGCACGAAATCGCTGACCGCCTCGGAGGCCTGGTCCACGGTGACTTTCTTGAAGTTGCCGATCAAGGCCGCGGCACGCTGCAGATTGCGCTCGACCAGATCGCTGCCGCTGATCAGCCGCGCGGAGAGCTCGGTCAGCTCGGCCCGGCTGACCTTTTCGCCGCGCAGCACCGCAGCCAGCTTGAGCGCGTTCTCCGACACGCTGGAGGCGGCCGTCACCGCCACGCCAATCGGCGTGTTGACCTCATGCGCCACGCCGGCCACCAGCCGGCCCAGGGCGTCGGCCTTCTCCTGCTCCATCAACCACTGTGCATGCTGGGCGCAGGCCAGGTCATGGCCGACCAGCAGGCGCTCGAACAGCCGGCCCAGGTGGCTGGCCTGCAGCAGGTCCTGGCGGCTCCAGCTGCGCGGCTGCTCATGCTGTTCCAGCCAGAGCAGGGCCACCAGCCGGTTCTGCACAAACAGCGGGATCTCGATGCGCGAACGTGCGCTGCCCAGGCTGGATGAGCCTGCGCCCTGGGTCTGGGCCTGGGCCTGGCGGTTCAGCAAGGCCAGCTCCTGGCCGCAGGGGTGCAGGCGCAGATCGTGCACGGCCAGCGCCTCCTTGCGCTCATTCAGCAATTGCAGGTACTGCGCCTGGGCCGGCGCGCGCAGCAGGAGGGGCGGTGAAAGGGGCGGCGCCGCGGTACTGGCCGCGTCACCGCGCGGCTGGTCGTGCAGGCGCAGCACGCCGGCGCTCTCGCTGGCCCACCAGAAATGCACCGCATCGAGCTGCATGATTTGCTGCGCGGCCTCGCGCATCTCGCGGGCGGCGAACACCACATCGGCCTCGCTCTCGATGCGCCAATGCCGGTTGGACAGCTCCAGCAGCATCTCCTCGGGCGGCTTGCGGCTGAGGTCGTAGTGGGCCAGGCGCAGCAGGCGCTCGGGCAGGCTCAGGCGTTCGATCTCGTCGCGCAGGCTCTGGTGTTGCCACAGGTGTTGCAGGGCGCTGGCCGTGTCGCCCTGCTGCTGCAGCAGGCGGGCCAGCTGGGCATGGGCCTGGCTCTCGCCGGCCCGGGCATGGATCTGCTGGGCCAGACTCAAGGCCTCGCGGCAGCTGCGGATCGCCTCGGTCGGGTCGCCGCGGGCGATGGCAATGTCGGTCCACGTCTGGCAGGCCATGCCTTCCAGCCAGCGGTGGCCCAGCCGCCGGGCCCAGCCTAGGGCCTGCTGGCATTCGCTGGCCGCTTGTTCGGGCTGGTGCAGGCTCAGCGCCGTGCGTGCCAGCTGCCAGTGCGCCTCGCCAATGAAATCGGCGTGGGGCCCGCGCAAGGCCTGGGCCAGGCCGTGGCGGAACTGCTGTTCGGCCTCCGTCAGCTGGGCATTCTCGAAATGGCCCACGCCCATGTTCAGGGCCAGCTTGGCGGCCAGATAGCTGTGGTCGATGCGGCCCAGCATCTCCGCCGCATCGCGGTGAAAACGCCGGCCTTTGTCCCAGGCCCCGAGCGCGTAGTGGATCTGGCCCAGCCCGATGCGCGCCGCCACGCCGGCCGGCAGGTCGCCGGCCAGGTTGGCCAGGTCCAGGGTGCGCGACCATTGCTCGCTGGCTTCGAAATACTCACCGCGCTGGTAGGCCACTCGGCCCAGGGCCTCGTGCAGGCGGGCGGCTTGCAGGGTCAGGTGGGCCTGAGCCGCCTCTTCCAGGCCGGCGCTGAGGGCGCTTTGCTGCTCCAGCGCCGCGCCCATGCGCTCGGCCAGGTAGAACTGGGCGTAGAGGCCATCCAGGGCCAGCTCCAGCGCACCGGCGCTGCGGGCTTGCTGGATCAGTTGCGTGTAGGCCGGCAGGGCCAGACGCGGGTGGCGCGCCGCCACCCGATCGAGGCGCTGCAGCGGTGGCAGCACGGCCAGGCAGGGGTAGCTCGGGGCCGCGGGCGGTACGGCTGAGGGCGCGGCGCAGGCGTTGGGCAAGGGCAGCTCACTTTCCAGGGGGCCGGGGGTGAGCCGGGGCGGCACCCCATGGCGGCAAGGATAGCAGTGCGCCGGTGGCGGGGCGCTTCGGGTTGATCCGGGCGCAGCCCTGGCGCCACAGGGATGGACAGCGCGCTCAGAACAGGCTGAGGTTTTCTTCCCGGCTCCGTGGCGTGGCGGGCTCGGTCTGGCTTGCGCCCGCGGCCGCGGCCGCCCGCTTGGTCTGGCGCGGGCCGGTGGCGGCGCTGCTCGCACCGGGCCGGCTCAGATTGCCCACACGCACGCCCAGCAGGCGGATGCGCTTGCCCAGATCCACCCGCTTGAGGCAGGCCCCGGCCGCGCGGCGTATCGCTTGTGCGTCTTGCGTCGGCAGGTCCAAGGTCAGGTCGCGGGTGACGGTGTGAAAGCCCTCGAAGCGCAGCTTGATGCCGATGGTGCGCCCGAGGTAGCCCTTGCGCTGCAGATCGCTGGCCAGCTGTTCGCACAGGCGGGTGAAGATGGCGCCCAGGGCGGCGCGGTCGTGCACGGCATGGAGATCGCGCTCGAAGGTGGTTTCGCGGCTGATGGACACCGGCTCGCTGTGCGTGACCACGGGCCGCGAGTCGCGGCCATGGGCGGCCTCGTGCAGCCAGGCGCCAAAGCTCTTGCCGAACTGGGCGATCAGCATCGCCGGCTCGGCCGCGGCCAACTGGCCCACGGTCTCCAGGCCCAGGGCCTGCAGCTTGGCGCCGGCCTTGGGGCCGATGCCGTTGATCTTGCGCACGCCCAGCGGCCAGATGCGGGTCTGCAGGTCATCGGGCGCCAGCAGCAGGGTGATGCCGTCGGGCTTGTCCATCTCGGAGGCGATCTTGGAGAGCAGCTTGTTGGGCGTGATGCCGATCGAGCAGGTCAGGCCGGTGGCGCGCAGCACCGAGTTCTTGATCTCGCGCGCCACTGCCCGCACGCCGCCCAGGGGGTCAAAACCCACCGGCTCGCGGATGCCGGGCACCTCGCCCAGGTCGATGTAGATCTCGTCGATGCCGCGGTCCTCGATCACCGGCGCGATTTCGGCCACCGCTGCCTTGAACAGGCGCGAGTAATGCCGGTAGGCCTCGAAATCGGTGGGCAACAGGATGGCATCGGGCGCCCTCAGGGCGGCCTTCATCATGCCCATGCCCGAGAACACGCCCAGGTCGCGCGCCGCGTAGGTGGAGGTGGTGATGACGCCGCGGCCGGTGTAGTCGCGCAGGCGTGAATACTCGCGCGTGCCATCGGCCAAGGTGCGCGGCTCGTGCATGCGGCGCCCGCCGATCACCACGGCCTGGCCTTTCAGATCGGGGTAGCGCAACAGCTCGACCGAGGCATAAAAGGCGTCCATGTCCAGATGCGCGATCAGGCGATCGGGCAGGGCCGTGGAGGACGGTTCGGGGCGCTCGGACATGGCCGCCATTGTGGCGCGGCCTGCTGACAAGCGCTGTCAGTGGGCTGGTTTTTTATCCAGCTTTTCTTCAGGCGCTTGGTTCAGCTGCAACCCTGGCTGCCGCAGGAGCTGATGCCGCTGGCTTCGGTGGCCAGGGGCTGGGCGATGGCACCGCTGAGCGGGTCGTAGCCGACCTGGCTCATGTGGAAGACCAGGGCTGCATCCATCATGTCGGCGTGGGCCGGAAACCAGTTCACCAGCTCGGGCAGCAGATTGCGCATGGGTTCCAGGTCGGCATGGGCATGGGTGTGGGCCAGCACCTGGCGCATCACGTCCAGCACCATGGCGTGCTGCTTGCTGTGGCAGTTGTCGGCGGCAAAGCCGGTGGCCGCCATCCAGCCCTCTTCCATGGCGAAGTGGGCTTCGGTATGGCTCAGCAGGCGCGCATACAGGGGCAGGGGATCGGGCTCGGGCTGGGCCAGGGCTTCGCCCAGCTCATTGAGCAGGGCGACGAACTCCTGGTGGGTCTGGTCGATCTGGGGCTGGTTCAGGACCAGGGCGTCGGTCCATGCAAGGGTGGTGCTCATAGGGGCGCAAGGGTAGCGCATTTGCCTGCGCGCCAGATGGGGCGACGGCGACCGTTTGGGCCGGACTTGTGGCAGATCAAGTGCGAGCGGCGTATGGCCTGGCTTGCACATCGCCCATTTCCCGGCTTGTCCTGATCCGTTCGGATCATGCGTCGATGGCGATTGTGAAGATGGCCGGCAGAGCCCGCCCTGCTCGGGCTTTCGGGGCCCGGCCAGGCGCCAAGAATGCGCCTCTTCTAGCCAACGCCAAGAAGTGGACCATCTCCGGCGAGAGATGGAGCTGCTCACACCGCAGGCCAAGCCTCACCCGAGCGCCGGTGCTTGCAGGCCAGCCATGAACGAGGGAATGCACATCATGATCGACCGCTCCATCGAGCCGGAGGCGCTGCGGCGCCCCACGCTGGATTTCTTTCGCCACCACGGCGTCTGGGCCCTGGGCGTGCGCCTGTTCCGGCGCCTGAGCTTCCGGCTCAAGGCCGCCTGCATCAGCCTGGCCTTCGGCCTGCCCATCGTCTTGCTGAGCCTGAGCTTCTGGCAGGCGCAGCAGGAGGCGCTGGAGACCGTGCGCAAGGAGCGCGCCGGCGTGCGCCTGATGGCCCAGGCCCAGCCCTTGCTGCTGAGCCTGCTGGAGGTGCGCAATGCCACGCGCGCCCTGCTGGGCGGCCATCAGCCGGCCGAGTCCGACCTGGCCAGCGGCCGGCGCCGTGTCGATGAGGCTCTCGCCCGTCTGGCCCAAGGCAGCCGGGAGGACTTGGCGGCCCTGGGCCTGGCGCCTCGCCTCCAGGCTTTGCAGGCGGCCTGGGCGCAGACAGCGCAGGCACCGCAGGGCGTGGATGAGCAGGGGCGCACGGTGTTTGGCCCGGTGGCGGCCGCGGTGGTCGAGCTGCTGCAAGGCATCGGTGACAACTCGCGCCTGGTGCTCGATGCCGAGCTCGATGGCTTCTACCTGGTCGATGCCCTGGTGCTCAATCTGCCGCGCCTGGCCGACGATCTGGGTCAGCTCTGGGGCTGGTCGACCTTCGGCCTGGCCAAGGGCTTTTACACGCCCGAGCAATTGCGCCGTTATGCCGTCTGGGATGCTGGCGTGCAGAACGGCCTGCAAGCTGTGCGCAGCGATCTGCAGCGCGCCGCGCGCGCCCGGCCTTCGCTCAAGCAGGCGGTGCCGGTCGAGGCCCTCGACGCCGTGGCGGCCTACCGCAGCGAGGTCGGCGACCCCACCCGTTTGCTGGGCACGCGCACGGCCGAGCAGGCTTATCGCCAGGGCCATGCCGCCTTGCAGCAGGCCCTGGGCCTGGCCGAGCAGGGCTTGCGGGCCCTGGACGGCCTGCTGGCCGAGCGCGAGGCGCATCTCCTGACCCTGCGCCTGTGGCTGGGCCTGGCCACGCTGTTCTGCCTGGCCCTGGCGGCCTACCTGTTCCATTGCTTTTTCCTGGTCATGGACGGCGGGCTCAAGGAGCTGCGCCGCCACATGCTGGCCATGACGGCCGGTGATCTGCGCACCCGCCCCGAGCCCTGGGGCTGCGACGAGGCCGCGCGCCTGATGCACACCTTGCACGACATGCAGGCCTCGCTCTGCCACATCGTCGCCGGCGTGCGCGATGGTTCGGGCGCCATCTTGCAGGCCAGCGCCGATATGGCCCAGGGCGCGGTGGAGCTGGCGCGGCGCACCGAGCAAAGCGCCGCCAGCTTGCAGACCTCCGCCACGGCCATGGAACAGATCGCCGTCACCGTGCGCCAGACGGCCGAACACGCGGGCGATGCCGCCGGCATGGCCACCGGCAATGCCGATCTGGCCCAGCAGGGCAGTGCCCAGGTGCAGCGCCTGCGGCACAGCATCGCCGGCATCGAGCAGGCCTCGGGCCGCATGGCCGACATCACCGGCCTGATCGACAGCCTGGCCTTTCAGACCAATATCCTGGCCCTCAATGCCGCGGTGGAGGCCGCGCGGGCGGGCGAGGAGGGGCGCGGCTTCGCCGTCGTGGCGGCCGAGGTGCGGGCCCTGGCGCAGCGCTCGGCCCTGGCCTCGAAAGAGATCCGCAGCCTGATCTCGGCGAACCTGGAACGGGTGCAGGCCGGCGGCGAGCAGGTCGGTGAGGTCGAGGCCACCATGGCCCGCATCGCCCGCAGTGCCGCGGCCATGAATCAGCTGCTGGCCGAGATCGCCAGCGGCGCGGCCCAGCAGCGCGAGGGCGTGGCCCAGGTTGGCGCCTCGGTGCAGGAGCTGGACGGCCTGACCCAGCGCAATGTCGCCCTGGTCGAACGCAGCGTGGCTTCGGCCCAGGCGCTGCAGCAGGAGTCCGGCGAGCTGGTGGCCGGGGTGGAGCGTTTCAAGCTGCCCGAGGGCGAGCTCATAACGGCCTGAACCGCGAGAGCGCTCCGCTCAAGGTCGCTCGGCCCAGGAGTCGACGCCGATGTCGAAGCGCAGATTCATGCCCTTGCCCAGGGTGTCCACCTTGAGGGTGCCGGCCATGTTCTGGGCCAGGCTGCGGCCGTGCGCGTCGGTCTGGTAGCGCGAGCTGACGTCCAGCTGGATCACCATCACGAAGCGGCCCTGGATGTCGATGCGGTGTGGGCGGCCGGTCTCGGGGTCGACCCAGGCGTGCAGCAGCACCTTGCGGGTGAAACTCTTGTCCTCGGCCTCGAACAGGGTCCAGCTTTGGCCGTCGAGCGCGACGCCCTCGCTGCGGCGCACCGGGGTGTCGGGGCTGAGCCAGTCCTGGCCGCGGCCCAGGGTTTCGCTGATCTGCTGATTCTGGTTCTCGCGCTCGGCGTCGCCCGGCGCCAGCGGCGGCTCGGCGGCGGTGATGCGGTAGATGGGCTTGCTGCCCTCCCAATGGTCGAGCTTGCGGCGGGTCAGTGTGGTGTCGGTGTAATTGCTGGTGGCTTCGATGCGGGTGCTCGATTCATCGGGCACCACCTGTTTCTGCGCTTCCAGATGGGCCAGGGTCTTGAGCCACAGCGGGTCGGCCGCCTGGGCCTCGAGCGGCAGCAAGGGCAGGGCAGCCAGGGACAGGAGGAGCAGGAACTTGCGGCGCATGGCAGCTTTCGAGGCAGGGAAGCCGTGGATTCTGCCGAGCAGGCGCCACACTCCCAGGCCCCGGGCGCGAAGTAGCAGCTTCAGCGCCCCGCGGTAGCAGCTTGCCTGGCCGGAGATCGGGCCAGACCTCCAGAGTAGCCGTTCAAATCAGGCGGGCGCGGTGGCGGGCCACCTGGGCCCGCACCTGGGCCGGCGCCGTGCCGCCGAGGATGTTGCGGGCGTTCAGCGAGCCGCGCAGGCTCAGCACCTCGAACACATCGTCACCGATGCGGGCATCGAACTTCTGCAGCTCTTGCAAGGGCAGCTGGGACAGATCGACGCCGCTGGCGATGGCAGTCTTGACCGCGTGGGCGACGATCTCATGTGCGTCACGGAAGGCCAGACCCTTCTTGACCAGGTAGTCGGCCAGGTCGGTGGCGGTGGCATAACCCTTGAGCGCTGCGCGCTCCATGGCTTCCGGTTTGACCGTGATGCCGCCGGCCATTTCGGCAAAGATGCGCAGGGTGTCTTTCAAGGTGTCCACCGTGTCGAACAGCGGTTCCTTGTCTTCCTGGTTGTCCTTGTTGTAGGCCAGGGGCTGGCCTTTCATCAGGGTGATCAGGCCCATCAGATGGCCGACGACGCGGCCGGTCTTGCCGCGCGCCAGTTCCGGCACATCGGGGTTCTTCTTCTGCGGCATGATCGATGAGCCGGTGCAGAAACGGTCGGCGATGTCGATGAAACCGAAGCTCTGGCTCATCCACAGGATCAGCTCTTCCGACAGGCGCGAGATGTGCACCATCACGAGTGATGCCGCGGCCGTGAACTCGATCGCGAAATCGCGGTCGGACACGGCGTCCAGGCTGTTCTGGCACACGCAGGCTTCGCCTTTGTCATCCACCATGCCCAGGGTCCGGGCCACGCGCTCGCGGTCCAGCGGGTAGCTGGTGCCGGCCAAGGCTGCCGCGCCCAGCGGCAGACGGTTGACGCGGCGGCGTGCGTCGGCGAGGCGCTCGGCATCGCGGGCGAACATTTCCACATAGGCCAGCAGGTGGTGACCGAAGGCCACCGGCTGGGCCACTTGCAAATGGGTGAAGCCGGGCAGGATGGTCTCGGCGTTCTTCTCCGCCACATCGACCAGGGCGGTCTGCAAGGCCTTGAGCAGCAGCAGCAGCTCGTCGATCTCGCCGCGCAGCCACAGGCGCACATCGGTGGCGACCTGGTCATTGCGGCTGCGGCCCGTGTGCAGGCGCTTGCCGGCCAGGCCGACCAGGGCGGTCAGGCGGGCTTCGATATTGAGGTGTACGTCTTCCAGATCGAGCTGCCAGTCGAACTGGCCGGCTTCGATCTCGCTCTTGATCTGGGCCATGCCGCGCTCGATGTCGGCCAGGTCCTGCTCGGCCAGGATGCCCTGGGCATGCAGCATCTCGGCGTGCGCCAGGCTGCCTTGGATGTCGGCCGCCCACAAGCGCTTGTCGAAGAACACGCTGGAGGTGTAGCGCTTGACCAGATCGCTCATGGGCTCGGAGAAGAGCGCGGACCAGGCTTGCGCCTTGTTGGCGAGCTGGTTGTCACTGGGTTGGCCGGGGGCAGGGGAGGTGGATGACATGGGCAGAGGGCGCGCAAAGCTGCTGTGGGAGAGGCGGGGCCCAGGGGTGGCTGACGCACAATCCGAGGGCGCTTGATTCTATCGAGCCCCACCGTCCGCCTTGGCCTTGCCGGCGGCTTGACTTCAGGAGCCTTGCCTCTCGTGACCTCGCCTCGTTCCAAGTCTTCCTCCTCCGATGCCGAAGGCGGCCCTTCCAGCCGCGCCAGCGTCTGGCCCGACACCACCAGCCTGACCTCCATCCTCGGCCTGCCCACCCAGCCCGCCGAGGAGACCGAGGTGCTGCCCCTGTTCGACCCCGAGCGGGTGTTCGATGTCTGCCATGTCGGCCTGGTGCTGCGCGCGGTGCTGGGGGTGCAGGGCTTGCTGGCCCTGGGCCTGGCCTTGGCGGCGCGCCATCTGGAGGAGTGGATGAGCTGGGTGGCCAGCGGCACCGTTGTCACGCTGTCGGCCGTGCTGCTGTGGCTGCTGCTGGTCTGCGCCGGTAAGCGCCTGCTGGCCCAGCTCAGCGAACCCTGGCAATGGGCCAGCCTGCTGGGCTTGGGGGCGCTGTGCTCCTCGGCGGGCTGGCAGTTGCTGAACCTGGCGGCGCTGGAGCCCAGCACCGGTTTTCGCTTAATCAGCATCGGCGTGGCCGGGGCGGCGGTGGCCGCCTTGTTGCTGGCCTGGATGAAGCTGCGCGAGCGCTCGCAGCGCCCGGCCGACGCTCTGGCCCAGCTGGTCGAGCTGCAGGCGCGCATCCGCCCGCACTTTCTCTTCAACACCCTCAACAGTGCCATCGCCCTGGTGCGCCTGGATCCGCTCAAGGCCGAAGGTTTGCTGGAGGATTTGAGCGAGCTCTTCCGTGTGGCCCTGGCCGACGCCACCACGGTGGTGCGCCTGGACGAAGAGGTGGAGCTGGCGCGCCGCTACCTCGACATCGAGCAGGTGCGCTTCGGCGAACGCCTGCGTCTGCACTGGGACCTGGACCCGGCCGCCAGCAGCGCGCGCGTGCCGCCCCTGCTGCTGCAGCCTTTGGTGGAGAACGCCGTGCGCCACGGTGTGGAGCCCAATGACGAGGGCGGCGATGTCGAGATCCGCACACGCCGGCGCGGCAGCGAGGTGGAGATCTCGGTCAGCAACAGCGTGGGCCGTGCGGCGCAAACATCTGGTCACGGTTTGGCCCTGCGCAATGTGCGCCAGCGCCTGCGCCTGATGCATGATGTGGCCGCCAGCTTTGAGCTGAGCCCCTCGCCGGGGCGCTTTGCCGTGCGCATCGTCCTGCCGATCTGAGCCTGCTTCCCGAGTTTCGATGTCTGAGTTTTGTTGAACTTCCGCCATGCAGCCCGCCGCCTTGTCCGTGTTCCTGGTTGATGACGAACCCCTGGCGCGCCTGCGCCTGCGCAGCCTGCTGGAGGCCTGCGTGGACCCGCGGGCCGAGGTGGTGGCCGAGGCCAGCAGCGCCACCCAGGCCCAGCATTGGCTGCGCGATCACAGCTGCGATCTGATCCTGCTCGATGTGCAGATGCCTGGCGCCGATGGCCTGCAGCTGGCCGACGGCCTGCAGCAGCAGATGGCCCAGCCGCCGGCCATTGTGTTTGTCACGGCCCATGCCGGCCATGCTTTGCAAGCCTTCGAGCTGGAGGCCATGGATTACCTGACCAAGCCGGTGCGGCGCGAGCGCCTGCAGGCCGCGTTGACCCGCGTGGCCCAGCGCCTGGCCGAGCGCTCGGCCATGCAGACCTTCCAGGCCACCCAGCCGGGTGAGCTGGAGCCGGAGCAGCCGGTCATCGTCGTCAGCGACCGCGGCCGCTTGATCCGCGTGCCGCTGAACGAGGTGCTGTACTTCAAGGCCGAGCTGAAATACCTGACCCTGCGCACCGCCACGCAAAGCCTGGTGATGGACGGCAGCCTGTCCGAGCTGGAGCCGCGCCTGGGCGAGCGCTTTTTGCGCGTGCACCGCAACGCCCTGGTGGCCAAGGCCGCGGTGCGCCAGCTGGAGCGCCACGCGCCCAGCCACGCCAGCCCAGACGACGGCCAGGACACCCAGCTCGGCGGTCTCGACCCGGTGCAGGCCGAGGTGGCCGATGGCTGGGCGGTGCGCATCGCCCATGTCAATGAATGGCTGTCGGTGTCGCGCCGTCAGGTGGCGGCGGTGCGGGAAGCGCTGGCCGACCGCGGCAGCTGAGCACGCCCCTATCATCGGGCTCCCAACAGAACTGACCATCAGGTCAGAGGGACCCGGGGAGGGGCACCATGGCCGCAGAGCCAGGCATTCGATTTTTTCGTCATTCATCGCGCTGGCGGCGCAGGCTGCTGTGGCCGGGTGCGCTGCTGGCGGCTGTGGGCCTGAGCGCATGGTGGTTCGGGCTCGGGCGTCCGCTGGAGGGCGCTGAGGCGGCCGGCACGGCGGCGCTTCGGTCGAGGGCCCAGCCCGGTGCGGCTTCGGGTGCGTCGATCAGCCCGTTCTGGAACCTGGCCCGCGAGGCCGAGGACCAGGTGCTGGCGGAGCATTACCGCCGGGCCGGCGTGCCCACCGCGACGCCGCCGCCGGGTTCGCGCATCGACGCCGCCGAGTGGGAGGCGCGGCGCCGCGATGCCCGTTGGTGCGCCGAGGGTGGCTTGCGCTGGGACAGCGGGGATGAACCGCCGCCGGCGCTGGCGGACCTGCAGGCGGCCCAACAGCAGCTGGTCCGGGCCTGGGCCCGGCAGCTGCGGCAGCGTGCGGACATACAGGCCCAAGTCGCGGCAGAGTGGCTGGACATCAGCCATCCGACGGATGCCGCTTCGGCGGCGCGCGCCCGGGCCCGCTTGCAGGATTTGGCGCGCAGCAGCCGCCAGCCGGTGGCGGTGTACCTGGCCTTGCACATGGGCTGCGCCGATGCGGCGGCCTGCACCCCGGTGCCGGCCTCGCTGTGGGCCGAACTGGAGCCGGACAACCGCCTGGCCTGGCTGGCCCAGCTTGCACGGACCGAGGCGCCCGCAGCGCAGCGCGAGTGGCTGGCTCGGGCCGTTCTCGCGCCCCAGCACATCGACTACGGCCGCGAGGTTTTGAGAACCTTGCTGACCCTGCCGGGCGAAGCGCAGCCCGGCATGCGCCGGGCGGCCCAACACGCCGCGAGGGCGGCCGCTGCGTTTGGTGTCGCCCCGTATTTGGGTGCCGGGCCCTCGCGCTTGTGCAAAAGCAGCGAGGCGAAGCCGGGCTCGGTCGTGCACGCGCAGTGCCGCATCCTGGCCCAGCAGCTGTGGCGTGCCGGCGAGGACTTGCTCAGCCACTCCGTGGCGCTCAGTCTTGCCAAGGTGGTGGATGCCGACAATCCGCAATGGGCCGAGCGTCGCGCGGAGCTGCAAGGCCTGCAGGCCGCATCGCCAGCGGATCTCCAAGCCTTTCAGCGCGAACACGGGGATCAACCTTTTGAGTGCGTGGCGCCCGATGTCATTGCTCAGATGTTGGGCGATGTGGCGAGCAAGGGCGAATGGGGCATGTTGCAGGCTCATGTGGCAAGGCTTGGCGCTGCGGCGCCTCGGCCTGATTCGCCGACCCGCTGAAGTGCTGACTGAGCGGAGGAAGACGAGGCGGGGCTGTGCGGCAGAGGTGGTGCCGAGCTGCCTGAGCTTTACGTATCATTCCGCCCGATCGCGCAACACACACAGAGATAACAAGGACAACAAGCGCGGCGTGCAGGAGGAGCAAGCATGGCCAACCGGGGCCCCAAGATTCAGTTCACTCGCCGCAGCTGTCGCTGGGGTGCCTGGCTGGCAAGTGGTGGTGCGCTGCTGGCTGCAGGCGCCTGGCTCTGGCTGCAGGAGCCGAATGGGGCCGTGGGTGCAGCAGATGCTGTTGCGGCGCCCACTTCAGCGCATGCTGCGACCAGCGCCTCCGCAGGGGCTCCGCCGGCGCTGAGCCCTTTCTGGAGCCTCGCGCGCGATGCCGAAGACCGGGTGCTGGCCGAGCATTACCGCCAGGCCGGGGTGGCCACAGCGACCCCGCCGCCGGGCTCGCGCATCAGCCCGGAGGAATGGGAGGCGCGGCGCGTTGATGCCCGCTGGTGCGCCGAAGACGGCCTGCGCGCGGGCGATGGCTTGAGCCCCTTGCCTGGCGACAGCAAGAGTCTGAGCCAGGCGAAAAGCAAGCAGGTGGACGAGGCCATCCGTCTGCTGCGGACTCGGAGCCAACCCATGTTCAGCGCCGTGGCGGAATGGCTGCAGTACCGCTATGCCGAGGACGAGGCCGCGCGCGGGCAGGCGCAGGAGAACCTGCAGAACCTGGCGCGCAGCAGCCGCCTGCCCCTGGCTGTGTTTCTGGCCCTGCGTGCCGAGTGCGTGGGTGGCTCGGTGAGTTGCACGCGGGTGCCAGCCGCCCTGTGGGCCGAGGTCGAGCCCGACAACCGCCTGGCCTGGCTGGCCCAGCTCGCGGAGACGCGCCAGCCACAGGAGCAGCGCCGTGTCTTGCTGCGCGCCGCCGAAGCGCCGCGTCAGTTCGACTACAGCCGCCATGTGCTGCACGTCTTGCTGAGCCTGCCCATGTCGGGATCGCCGGGCTTGCGGGCGGCCTCGCAAGTTTTGCTGCGCGCAGACGCGGCGGCCTCGGAAGACTTGGTCGGTGCACCGACGCTGCAGCATCTCTGCAAGACCTTGCATGTCCGTGACGCGGAGGTTCAGCGGGCTTGCACGAGCTTGGCCGAACAGTTGTGGCGGGACAGCGAAGACCGGCAAGGCCACAATCTCGCGCTCGCCCTGGCGGCCGGTTCGGCGGTCGACAAGCTCGTGTGGGGCGAGCGAGCCCAAGAGCTTAAGCTGGTGGAAGACCAGGACGCCTTCGAGACGGTGGCGGGCATCAAAGACCTGCAGCGCCAGGCTCTGGGCTGTGGTGGATACCAGACCCAGTTTCAGCAACTGGCCGATTACGCGGCTTTCGGCGAGTGGCGCTATTTGCAAGGCCGCCAGGTCGTTCGCGCTCAGGCCGAGGCGCTGGAGCAGGCGAAAAAAAGCCAGCCCTGAGTTGGCACCCAAGGGCTGGCGGAAGTTTCACTCGTCAGGGATTTGTCGGCCTCATCAGGGCTGGTAGCTGACGGTCAGCTTGTAGGTGCCGGCGGCGTAGCCCTTGAGCAGCACATAGACCTCGCTGTTGCCGCTCAGATTGATGGCGCAATTCTCGACGGAGGTGCTGCCGTCGGACTTGCAATCGAAGCTGCTGGTGGTGGGGGCGGCGCCGACCTTGACGTAGAGGTCGATGTCGCCTTCGCCGATGGTGCTGGCCTTGAAAGCACCGGCCTTGGCCTTGAATGGGCCGAGCACCTGGCTGGCGCCGGTGGCGAGGCGACCCTTGAGCACCTCGACCTTGTCGCTGGGCACGCTGCTGCCGGGGCCGTCGCTGCCCAGCTCCACCGCATAGGACAGGCCCAGGCGGGCGAACTTCAGCGAATGGTCAGCCTGGCTGCCGGTGTTGGCGTAGGTGTCGTTGGCGGTGTGGATCTTGGGGTTGTCCTGGTTGAAGGCGGCCTCGAAGGGCATGGACGCGGCATAGCCCTGGGCGGTCCAGGAGGCATGGTCCGAGCAGCCGTAGCCGCAGACATCGGTGCCGATGCTGAGCTCAGGCTGGTAGGTCTGGATCAGGTTGTTGACGAACTGATTCTGCGCCGCATCGGTGTAGTCGGTGTAGATGTAGATGTCCTTGGGCGAGCCCTTGTAGTTGGTCATGTCCAGCTGCATCACGCCCACCACATTGGCGCCCAGGCGCTTGTGGCTCTTGGCGATTTCCTGCGAGCCGCGCAGGCCCACTTCCTCGGCCGCGTAGGCCATGAACTGGATGGTGCGTCGCGGCTTGTAGTTGTTGGCCATCAGGGTGCGCAGGATCTCGGTCAGGCTGGCCACGCCCGAGGCGTCGTCGTCAGCGCCGGGCGCCACCGTGGTTTCGGTGGTGTTGGAGCCGTTGATCGAGTCCATGTGGGCGCCCAGCACGATCACTTCGCGGCTGTTGTCGCTGCCCTTGATGGTGGCAATCACCGACTTCTGCGCCCAGTTGGGGTGGTTGAACTGCACCACCGAGAAGTCGCTGCGGCCGGCGCCCAGGTTCGCCCATTGCTGCTTGATCCAGTTCGAGGCGGCCACGCCCGAGCTGGTTTTGTAGAAGCGGTTGGTGAAGCTGGAGAGGTCGACGATGGTCTGGCCGATGCGGCTGGCCTGCATCTGGGCCAGCATGGGCGTGACCCGGGCTTGCTGGTCGATCACATAGCTGGGGCGCGAGGGGCCGCCGGCGCGGCCAGCGGCTGCCGCACCCGTTGCCGCGCCCAAAGTGCCGCCAGTCTTGGCGGCTTCGCTGCTATGGGCTTGCAAGGTGGCCAGGCCGTCTTCCAGGCTGGCATGGAACATATAGCCGCCGCAGCGGCGCAGTTCTTCGTGGATGGAGTCGGACAGCTGGCCGAGCAGGTCTTCGTCGATCTGCACGAGGTGGATGGATTCGGGCTGGGCGGCCGCCGCGGTGCGGGCGGCGCCACTGCTCAGGCCGGGCCGGCGCGCACTGCTGGCGGCGCTGAACTCTCCCGAGCGGCTCAGGCCGCTGCTGACGCTCAGGCGCGGGCGGGCGCTTTCGCTGTGCTTTTGCAGCTGGGCCAGGGCGGCATCACCGAGGCTGATCCAGATCTTTTCGCCGGCCAGGCTGGCGCTGCTCAGGGCGGCCAGGCTCAGGCCGAGGGCGGCCAGCAGGGGGGTGGTTTTTTTCATGGCGGAGTCTCCTCGGTTGTGCCTTCTTGCACGCTCTCTTTGTGGGGCTGTGCGCGCAGCGCAGCCGGTGCGGCTGCTAATCGACCGATCTTAGAAGTCCACCTCGGAACTGGTCAGAGGGTTTTCGTGTGCGAAATCGGCCGGCCTGGGCCTTGAAAACCTAGGGTAAACACTGGTTTTGCCGAGCTTCATGGCAGTTTTCAGCCACACGCATGCCACAAAAATGACGCAATTTCGCTGGTTAACCCGTGGTGTGGCAAAGCTGCATCCCTTGAATCCGCTACGCAAAAACCCTGTTTTCAGCTGCCAGAATGCGGCCCGCGCGGCTGCCAGGCTGGTCTGACCAGGACAGTGGGGCAGCGCCACCGCTCGGGTGGGTGCGCGCATTTCCCGTAGTAAGCAACAAGACGCTGCGGCCGGAAACCCCGTTGCTGGCAGTGTTCTGAAGGATCCCTGATGTCCCGTACTTTCAAGCGCCAGTCTCCCCTGGCCCTGACTGGCATTGCATTTGCCAGCGCCCTGACTTGCTCCACCGCCTTTGCCGCCGAGACGCAATCGCTGGAGCGCGTTGAAATCATTGGCAGCCACATCAAGCGTGTGGACGCCGAAGGCGCTTCGCCGGTGGCTGTGTTCCGCCGCGAAGACATCGCCAAGAGCGGTGTGGCCACCGTGCGCCAGCTGGTCGAGCAACTGGCTGCCAGCACCGGCAGCCTGAGCGACCTGGGCGGCAGCAACAGCTTTGCCGGCGGCGCCTCTTCGGCTTCGCTGCGCAATCTGGGCAAGCAGTCCACCCTGGTGCTGCTGAACTTCCGCCGCGTCGCCAGCTACCCCCTGGCTGACTACAACCAGACCTTCACCAACATCGACTCCCTGCCCGTCGAGGCCATCGAGCGCGTCGAAGTGCTGAAGAGCGGTGGCTCCTCCATCTACGGCTCGGACGCCGTGGCCGGTGTGATCAATATCGTCACCCGCCGTGACTTCCAAGGCCTGATCGGCAAGGTCAACCGCGAAGCCTCGCTGCTGAACAGCCAGTTCAACGACAAGGGCCTGACCCTGACCGGTGGCTACGGCGACCTGGCCCGCGACCGCTTCAATGTGCTGGCCAATGTGGACCTGTACAAGCGCAATGGCGTGATGTGGAACGAGGTGGTGGGCGATGCCAACCCGGCCTACGCCGCCTTCTCGACCGGCTTCGGCACCCCCTCGACCTATGCCTACCCCGGCAACGTCATCTCCAAGGGTGCCAACGGCAAGAACTCGCTGCAACCGGTGGCCGGCTGCGCCAGCGCCAACCTCATCGGTGGCCTGTGCCAATACGACCGCTATGAGCGCTTCGAAGCCACGCCCAAGGCGGACCGCGTGACTGCCCTGGTCTCGGGCAAGCTGCAGATCAATGAAGACCTGCAAGCCTATTCGGAAGTCCTGTACTCCACCACCAAGACCGGCTATGAGAACGCCTACAACGCCTACGGCACCGCTCAAGGCACCACGGTCTGGGGCGATCCGCTGACCAACGGCCTGAAGAGCTTCACCAACCGCGGTCTGCCCGCCGAGCATCCGCTGAACAACACCGGCGCCGAGGCCGAGTTCCGCTATCGCTTTGTCGATTCCGACGCGCACAAGCGGGTCAAGACCGACCAGTACCGTGTGCTGGCCGGCCTGAAGGGCGTCTGGGGCGCCTTCGACTGGGACACCGCTGCGGGCGTGATGGGTGGCAAGACCACCATGGATCAGCGCGGCGCGTTCAGCGAATCCGGCTTCAAGGAAGTCATCGGCGACTACACCAAGACCAAGCTGGACGCCGACTTCTTCAACAAGGCCAATGGCTACAAGATCGGTCAGGTCAACTCGGCCGCCGTGCTGGCCAAGCTGTTCCCGACCTACGGCTACGACGCTGAGGTCAAGCAGTACTTCATCGACGGCAAGCTGAGCGGCGAGTACGGCAGCCTGCCGGCCGGCGCCATCAATGTCGCCACGGGCTTTGAAGTCCGTCGCGAAGAAGTGCAGATCACCCCCACCGGCGGCCTGGAGCGCGGCGACATCGTCGGCTTCGGTTCGGTGCGCTCAAACGCTTCGCGCAACTACGGCGCTGTGTTCCTGGAAGGCAATCTGCCCATCTTCAAGAGTCTGGAGCTGCAAGCCGCCGGTCGCGTGGACAAGTTCCCCGGCTTCGGCGCACACTTCTCGCCCAAGTTGGCCCTGCGCTTCCAGCCGAGCAAGGAACTGCTGTTCCGCAGCACGCTGGAAACCGGTTTCCGCGCTCCCAACCTGACCGAGAACGCGCCCTCGACCAAGTTCGCATTCAACAACGGTATCAGCGACCCGAAGCGTTGCAACCAGGCTTCGGCTTACGCCAAGGACCTGAAGGCCCAGGCTGCCGCATTGCCCGCGGGCAACCCTGACAAGCAGCTGCTGACGGCCCAAGCCGACAACGTGCTGGGCGAATGCTCGCGCGGCGTGGCCAGCATCGTGTCCTACAACCCTTCGCTGAAGCCTGAGACCAGCCGTACCGCGACCCTGGGTCTGGCCTTCTCGCCGGTCAAGGACCTGAGCGCCACCATCGACTACTGGCGCATCGAGCGCAAGGACGAGATTGGCCTGAAGAGCGTCAATGACCTGCTGAACATCGAAGACACCCTGGCTTCGGGCGTCATCGGCCGTGGCGACCTGGCCAACGACCAGATCTTCGACGCCGCAGCGCGCGCCAAGTACGGCGTGACCGCGGGCCGTCTGCAGTCGGTGACTTCGACCTTCGAGAACCTGTTCCGCACCAAGACCTCGGGCTGGGACGTGACCGTCAAGGGTCAGGTCGCCACGGAAGTCGGCAAGTTCGGCGCCGATCTGGACCTGACCTACACCACCGATCTGTACTACTGGAGCGCCGCTCGCAAGGGCTACGGCGACAACATGGCCGGCCGCTACGGCACGCCGCGTTGGAAGTCCAAGCTGACCCTGAGCCACAGTGTGGGATCGGTAGCTCAGGCCCTGACCTTCCACTACCAGAACAGCACGGCCCTGAACGGCGACTTCAACGCGCCGGCTTGGACGCCAGCCGACTGTGCCAAGACCAAGAATCTGAGCGCTGAGCAATGCCGTTATGGCGCCTACTCGCGCCTGGACTACAACGTCAGCTACAGCCCGATCAAGGCCTTGAAGCTGAGTGCCAACGTCCGCAACATCCTGGGCACCCGTGCCCCGGTGGACTACCGTGGCTTCGGCGTTGGTGGCGTGATCCCCCCGGATCGCGAAGACGTCCAAGGCCGCATGCTGCGCCTGGCTGCCGAGTACACCTTCTGGTGATCTGAGCTGCCCCGGGGGTATCGGGTTCGAGCCGACTCGCGAGAGGCGGCTTGGATCCCGAAGCCCGCGAGCATGAACCTGAGAGGCCGGCTTGATGCCGGCCTTTTTTCATGCCTGCCATTTGTGCGGTGTGCCTGCTCACGGCACTTTGCGGACCTCTGTGGGGTTGTCGTTCTCGCTGCGGTGTCTCGTCTCGCCGCCGGGCTCATGGTTCGCGGGTCGGCTCTGCGAGCCGACTGCCCTCGCTGCTCACTGCGCGGCTCAGCGGCGCCAAACTCCCTCCGTTCGCTGCGCTCGCTGTGGTCAAACAGTGGCGCCGAGTCAGCACTTGGAGCGCGCGACTACGCGCGCCTGAGCCGCTCCGCTGCGCCCTCGGCCGCGCACAAATCGCCCGTCGGCGGGCCGAGCCCCCTCCGGAGGTGGCGTGCTCCACCGTTGATGAGGCACATCGACCGCGATGCAAGCGCCCTGCAGCCCGTGCCGCTGCCGGGCGATTTGTGAAGGGCCGAGCAGCACAGCGACTCGGGGCGTGCACGTACTCGTGCGCTTCAAGTACTGACTTGGCGCTTCTGTCTGAACGAAGCGAACGCAGGGAGCGAAGTGAGTTATGCGCCAGCCCCGAGGCGCGAGCAGCGCAGGGAAGTCGGCCCGTCAGGGCCGACCCCGGAACCATGAGCCCAGTGGCGGCACGGGCTGCAGGGCCTCACGAGCAAAACCACCAAAGGCTGCTTCGTGCCGCAAGCCGCCCCGCCATGCGGCGATCTTTACACCTTCTTGATACCCATCTCCCCAGCTTCTACACGGGCCTGATGCGTCTGTTTTTAAGCTGACTTCATTGCAACAAGGTCCGTCAAACGACCGTGAGGATGAAGAAGATGATGCTGATGGATGGGATCTTTCTGGTCCTGAGCCTGGCCTTGTTTGGCCTGGCTGTGGGCCTGGCCCTGGCCAGCCACAAGCTGGCTGCGGCAGGGGGCAAGCCATGAGTGCCTTGTACTGGATCAGCGGCCTGGTGGCCGCGGGCTTGTTTGCCTATTTGCTGTACGCCCTGCTGCGTGCCGAGGAGTTCTGAGATGGACGCCTGGGCATGGATGAATTTGGCCCTGTTCATGGGTCTGCTTTTGTTGGCCGCCTGGCCGCTGTCGCGCGGCTTGAGCGCGGTGGCGGCTGGTGACCTGCCGCGCTGGATGCGCCGGGTCGAGGCGCCGATCTACCGCCTCGCCGGAGTCAATGCCGACGAAGGCATGCACTGGAAGCAGTATGCGCTAGGGCTGCTGCTGTTCAGCTTCTTCGGCGTGCTGGCCGTTTACGGCCTGCAGCGCTGGCAAGACCTGCTGCCGCTGAATCCGCAAGGCATGGCGGCGATTGCGCCGGACTCGGCCTTCAACACCGCCATCAGCTTTGTCACCAACACCAACTGGCAGGGCTATGGCGGCGAGAGCAGCATGAGCTATCTGACCCAGATGCTGGCGCTGACGGTGCAGAACTTCGTGTCGGCCGCCACCGGAATCGCCGTGGTGTTTGCGCTGATCCGTGGTTTCTCCAGCAAGGCCGCGGGCGCGCTGGCCGGCACGGTGGGCAACTTCTGGGCCGACCTGACCCGCATCACGCTGTGGGTGCTGCTGCCGCTGTCCCTGCTGCTGGCCCTGGCCATGGTGGGGCAGGGCGTGATCCAGAACTTTGACGCCTACAAGGAGGTCAGGCCCCTGGAGGTGCAGAGTTATGCCGTCCCGAAGCTGGGCGCCGACGGCCAGCTCCAGCTGGATGCCGAAGGCAAGCCGCTGAGCCAGACCGTCAGCAGCCAGAGCCAGACACTGGCCATGGGCCCGGTGGCCTCGCAGCTGGCCATCAAGATGCTGGGCACCAATGGTGGCGGTTTCTTCAATGCCAACTCGGCCCACCCCTTCGAGAACCCGACGCCGCTGTCGAATCTGCTGCAGATGCTGGCCATCTTTCTGATCCCGGCGGCGCTGTGCTTCTGCTTCGGCCGCATGGTCGGTGATTCGCGTCAGGGTGTGGCGATTCTGGCGGCGATGAGTGCGCTCTTCATCGCCGGCGTGCTCGCCTCCACCAGCGCCGAGCAGGCCGGCAATCCGGCCCTGAGCCCCCTGGGTGTGGACCAGACCGCCAGCGCCGTGCAGGCCGGCGGCAATATGGAGGGCAAGGAGACCCGCTTCGGCATCAACGCCAGCAGCTTGTTTGCCGTGGTGACCACAGCCGCTTCCTGCGGCGCTGTCAACAGCATGCACGACTCGATGACGCCGCTGGGTGGCCTGGTGCCCCTGGTGATGATGCAGCTCGGCGAGGTGGTCTTTGGTGGCGTGGGCACGGGCTTGTATGGCATGTTGGTGTTCGCCATCCTGGCGGTCTTCATCGCCGGCTTGATGATCGGCCGCACGCCCGAGTACCTGGGCAAGAAGATCGAGGCCTATGAGATGAAGATGGTGTCCATCGCCATCCTCGTCACGCCCTTGGTGGTGCTGATGGGCACAGCCCTGGCCGTGCTCAGCGAGGCTGGCCGGGCAGGAGTGGCCAATCCGGGCGCCCATGGCTTCAGCGAGATCCTGTACGCCCTGACCTCGGCCGGCAACAACAACGGCAGTGCCTTCGCCGGCCTGTCTGCCAACACGCCCTTCTACAACACCTTGCTGGGTGTGGTGATGTGGCTGGGTCGTTTCGGCGTCATCGTGCCCGTGCTGGCTTTGGCCGGCAGCCTGGCGGCCAAGAAGCGCATCCCGGTCAGCAGCGGCACCTTGCTCACCCACGGCCCGCTGTTTGTCGGCCTGCTGATCGGCACGGTGTTGCTGGTGGGCTTGCTCAACTACGTTCCGTCCCTGGCCCTCGGCCCCATCGTCGAGCACCTGCTGCTCTGGAAGCTGTGAGGGTATTGCCATGACAACTCAACAAAGCCAAACACAAGGCAGCACCTTCTCGCTGCTCGACCCCTCGCTGGTCAAGCCAGCGTTGCTGCAATCCTTCGCCAAGCTGGACCCGCGGGTGCAGTGGCGCAACCCGGTGATGTTCGTGGTCTTCGTCGGCAGCCTGCTGACCAGCCTGCTGTGGTTGCTCAGCTGGCGCGTTCCTGAACTGGCCGGCAGCGAGGGCCGCGGCTTCATGCTGGCCATCTCGCTGTGGCTCTGGTTCACCGTGCTGTTCGCCAACTTCGCCGAGGCCATGGCCGAGGGTCGCTCCAAGGCGCAAGCGGCTTCACTGCGTGGCCTGAAGAGCAAGACCTGGGCGAAGAAACTTGCTCAGCCTGTTCACGGCTCCAGCTGGCATCCGGTGCAAAGTGATGAGCTGCGCCGCGACCATGTGGTGCTCGTCGAAGCGGGCGATCTGATCCCGCTGGACGGCGAGGTCATCGAAGGCGTGGCCTCGGTGGACGAGAGCGCCATCACCGGTGAATCGGCACCGGTGATCCGTGAGTCGGGCGGCGACTTCTCCTCCGTCACCGGCGGCACCCGTGTGCTGTCCGACTGGCTGGTGGTGCGCATCTCGGTCAACCCGGGTGAGTCTTTCCTGGACCGCATGATTTCCATGGTCGAAGGCGCGCGCCGCCAGAAGACGCCCAACGAGATCGCGCTGACGATTCTGCTGGTGGCCCTGACCCTGGTCTTTCTGGTGGTCACCGTGACCCTGCTGCCCTTCTCGATCTTCAGCGTCTCTGCGGCAGGCGCGGGCACGGTGGTGTCGATCACCGCCCTGGTGGCCCTGCTGATCTGCCTGATCCCCACCACCATCGGCGGTCTGCTCTCCGCCATCGGCGTGGCCGGCATGAGCCGCATGATGCAGGCGAATGTGATTGCCACCTCGGGCCGCGCGGTCGAGGCGGCCGGTGATGTGGACGTGCTGATGCTGGACAAGACCGGCACCATCACCCTGGGCAACCGCCAAGCCAGCGCCTTTGTGCCGGCGCCCGGTGTCAGCGAGCAGCAGCTGGCCGATGCGGCCCAGCTGGCCTCGCTGGCCGATGAAACACCCGAAGGCCGCAGCATCGTCGTGCTGGCCAAGACCCGCTTCAATCTGCGTGAGCGCGAGATGGGCACGCTGGACGCCCAGTTCGTGCCCTTCACCGCCCAGACCCGCATGAGCGGGGTCGACCTGGCCGGTGGCCGGCAGATCCGCAAGGGCGCGGGCGATGCGATTCGCCGTTATGTCGAAAGCCTGGGCGGCAGCTTCCCCAAGGAGCTGAGTGCGGCCATCGATGACATCGCCCGCCGCGGCAGCACGCCTCTTGTCGTGGCGGAAGGTTCGCGCGCTCTGGGCGCTGTCGAGCTCAAGGACATCGTCAAGGGTGGCATCAAGGAGCGCTTCGCCGAGCTGCGCCGCATGGGCATCAAGACGGTGATGATCACCGGCGACAACAAGCTGACGGCAGCGGCCATCGCGGCCGAAGCCGGTGTGGATGACTTCCTGGCCGAGGCCACGCCGGAGGCCAAACTGCAGCTGATCCGCGACTACCAGGGCGAGGGCCGCCTGGTGGCCATGACCGGCGACGGCACCAACGACGCGCCGGCCCTGGCCCAGGCTGATGTGGCCGTGGCCATGAACACCGGCACGCAGGCCGCCAAAGAGGCCGGCAATATGGTGGACCTGGATTCCAATCCCACCAAGCTGCTGGAGATCGTCGAGACCGGCAAGCAGCTCCTGATGACGCGTGGCTCGCTCACGACCTTCTCCATTGCCAACGATGTGGCCAAGTACTTCGCCATCATCCCGGCCATGTTTGTGGGCGTCTACCCGCAGCTGAGCGCGCTCAATGTGATGGGCTTGCACAGCCCGAGCTCGGCCATCTTGTCGGCGGTGATCTTCAACGCGCTGATCATCATCGCGCTGATTCCCCTGGCCCTGCGCGGCGTGCCTTACCGCGCCATCGGTGCGGCCGCGCTGCTGCGCCGCAATCTCGCGATCTACGGCCTGGGCGGCCTGATCGTGCCCTTCATCGGCATCAAGATCATCGACCTGATCCTGGTCGGCCTGCGTCTGGTTTGAGGAGCTCCCCATCATGACGAATCTGTTCAAGCAAGTCCGTCCCGCCCTGGCCAGCTTGCTGCTGCTCAGCGCGGTCACCGGCCTGGTCTACCCGCTGGTGGTCACCACCCTGGGCAAGACCCTGTTCCCGGCCGAGGCGGCCGGCTCCCTGATCCGCAACAAGGCGGGCGAGGCCATCGGCTCCGAGCTGATCGGCCAGAGCTTCAGCGAGCCACGTTACTTCTGGGGCCGGCCCTCGGCCACTGCACCCATGGCCAACAATGCCGGCGGCTCTTCGGGCTCCAACCAGGGGCCTTCGAACCCGGCGCTGAGCGAGGCCGTGGCGGCCCGCGTGGCGGCACTGCGCGCTGCCGACCCGGGCAACACCCAGCCGGTGCCGGCCGATCTGGTCACCGCCTCGGCCAGCGGCCTGGATCCCCACATCAGCATGGCTGCCGCCCGCTACCAAGCCCCTCGCGTAGCGCGTGAGCGCCAGCTGCCGATGAAAGAGGTGCTGCGCCTGATCGAGGCCCACACCGCGGCGCGCGATCTGCAGGTGCTGGGCGAGCCACGCGTCCATGTGCTCAAGCTCAATCTGGCGCTCGATGCGCTGAGCGGCACGCCGCGCTGAGCGCGGCCTATCGACGGTTTCGTTTTTCGGACCGCGAGGTCCCGATGAAGCCCCCGGAGAGAACCAACACAGTGTTTGAACGGGGGAGGGGCTTCATCACCCTTTGTCGCCTTTTGATTTCTTGAATGTTCTGAACTTCTGATGAAAACAAGCATTTCCTTTCTGACCCTGACCCTGGCCCTGACTGGCCTGTCCTTCAACTGCCTGGCCCAAGCAAACTCTCCGACCGCTCCTGCCGCCACACCCGAGCACAGCCTCAGCGGCAATCTGAGCCTCAACAGCGATTACCGCTTTCGCGGCATCAGCCAGAGCTGGAAGCTGCCGGCCTTGCAGGGCGGCTTGGACTACGCCCACCGCAGCGGCTTTTACGCCGGCACCTGGGCCTCCAATGTCTCGGGCAACAGCTACAACAACGGCGCCGGCCTGGAGCTGGACCTCTACGCCGGCTTCAAGTTCCCGCTCACGCAAGACCTGACCCTGGACCTGGGCGCGCTGGCCTACGTCTATCCCGGCGCCAAGCTGAACAGCGCGCCCGGCGTGGCCACGGACAAGACCTACAACAATGTGGATCTGTACGCAGGCCTGACGGCCGGTGCCTTCAGCGCCAAGCTGTCGGTTTCCGTTACCGATTACTTCGGCCTCAACAGCGACACCGCCGGCTACGCCTACTTCAGCAGCCTGCCGGCCGCCGGTGGCAGCAAGGGCAGCGCGTATCTGGACCTGAACTACAACCTCGATCTCGGCTCCGGCCTGACCCTGGGCACCCATCTGGGACATGTGCATGTACGGCACTACGCTGATCTGTCCTACAGCGACTTCAAGCTCTCGCTGAGCAAGGAGATCGCCGGCCTGAACTGGACCGGCGCCCTGGTCGGCACCGACGCCAAGCGCGACTTCTACCAGGCCGGCAACGCCGCCGGCCAGAATGCCAAGCGCCTGGGCAACACCGGTCTGGTGCTCAGCGTCGCCAAGACCTTTTAAGACTGCAGCGCGGGAGAGAATGCCGGCATGCTGATCAATTGCGCGGTCTACCAAGACGGAACCAAGCTGGCCGACCTCTCGCCCGACCGGCCCGAGGAGTTGCAGGGCTATCTGCAGCAGCCCAACACCTTCGTCTGGGTGGCGCTGCGCGATGCCGATGCCGCCGAGCTGGAGCCCTACCGGCGACTCTTCCACTTGCATGAGCTGGCGGTCGAGGATGCCAGCCGCGGCCAACAGCGGCCCAAGGTCGAGGAGTACGGCAGCGATTTGTTCGCCTCCATGCACCTGGTCGACTGGGTGGGCGGCGACCTGAGCCTGGGCGAGGTGGCGGTGTTTGTCGGCGCCAACTATGTACTCTCGGTGCGGCGCGGCAGCAAGTTGCATTTTCTCGGCGTGCGTGAGCGCTGCGAGCGCGAGCCCGAGCTGCTGGTTCACGGCCCCAGCTTTGTGCTCTATGCCTTGATGGACGCGGTGGTGGACCGTTACTTCCCCATCGTCGACCGCCTGGAGCTGGAGCTGGACGAGATCGAGCAAAGCATCTTTGTGCGCGGCGCCCAGCTCGACAACATCAAGCGCCTCTACGAACTCAAGCGCCGCCTGATGCTGCTGCACCGCGCGGTGGCGCCCATGCTGGAGATGCTGTCCAAGCTGCACGGTGGCCGCATCCCGCCCATCTGCGCGCGCACCGGCGACTATTTCCGCGATGTGGCCGACCACCTGGCCCGCATCGAGGGCGCCATCGATTCCCTGCGCGACACCTTGGGCACGGCCATCCAGGCCAATCTGTCCATGGTCGCCATCGAGGACAGCAATGTCACCAAGCGCCTGGCGGCCTGGGCCGGCATCTTTGCTGCGGCCACCGCCTTCGCCGGCATCTGGGGCATGAATTTCGAGCACATGCCTGAGCTCAAGCTGAGCTGGGCTTACCCGGCTGCGCTCGGTTTGATCGTCAGTGTCTGTGGATTTTTGTGGTGGCGTTTCCGTCGCGCCGGTTGGCTCTGACCGGGCCTGGATTTGAATTTCAATGGACAAGGCATGAGCGACGAACGCCCCAACCCCGACGCCCTGCTGGCCCAGATCCGCGAGCAGGAGAGCGCGGAGCAGCGGGGTCGGCTGCGCATTTACTTCGGCTCATCGGCCGGTGTGGGCAAGACCTTTGCCATGCTGCAGGCGGCTCGCAAGCTGATGGCCGAGGGGCGCGATGTGCTGGCCGGCGTGGTGGTCACCCACGGCCGCAGCGAGACCCAGGCCTTGCTCGACGGCCTGCCCCAGCTGCCCCTGCGCGAGCTGGAGTACCGCGGCAAGAAGTTGCCCGAGTTCGATCTGGACGGGGTGCTGGCGCGCCGGCCCTCCCTGGTGCTGGTGGATGAGCTGGCGCACAGCAATGCACCCGGTTCCCGGCACCCCAAGCGCTGGCAGGATGTGGAGGAACTGCTGGCGCGTGGCATCGATGTCTACTCCACGCTCAATGTCCAGCACCTCGAGAGCCTCAACGATGTGGTGGGCGGCATCACCGGGGTGCGCGTGCAGGAGACCCTGCCCGATACCTTCTTCGATCGTGCCGATGAAGTGGTGATGGTGGACACCCCGGCCGACGAGCTGCTCGCGCGGCTGGCGGCGGGAAAAGTCTATATGGGCCCGCAGGCCCAGCGCGCCGCGCAGAACTTCTTCCGCAAGGGCAATCTGATGGCCTTGCGCGAGCTGGCCCTGCGCCGCACCGCCGACCGGGTGGAAGACGATGTGCAGGCCTGGCGCAGCAACGAGCGTGTGGCCCAGGTCTGGAAGACCGAGGCCGCCATCCTCTGCGCCATCGGCCCCAGCTCCGCGGCCGAGAGCGTCTTGCGCAGCGCCGCGCAGCTGGCCCAGCAGCTCAATGTGTCCTGGCATGCGGTGTACGTGGAGACGCCGGCCTTGCAGCGCCTGCCCGATGCGCAGCGTGACCGCATCCTGCGCACCGTGCGCCTGGCCCATGAGCTGGGCGCGCAAACCGCGGTGCTGCCGGCGCAAGACCTGGCCCCGGCCCTGCTGGCCTATGCCCGCGAGCACAACCTGTCCAAGCTGGTGTTGGGACGCAGTGAGTCGCGATCGGCCTGGCGGCGCTGGCTGGGTGCTGTGCCTTTGCAGCAGCAGTTGGCGGAAGGGGCGCCGGAGCTGGACCTGATCACCGTGGCCGCCGCGGCGCTGTCGCCGGCGCGTCGCGCGGCCGCGACCAGCCAGGAGGCCGAGGAGCGCGAGCTGCAGTGGCAGCAGCTGGCCGGCCGCTACGGCCTGGCGGCGCTGGCTTGCGCGGCCACGGCCCTGATCAGCTGGCCTTTGCAACTGGCTTTTGATCAATCCAATATCGTCATGCTGTTCTTGCTGACGGTGGCGGGTGTGGCCTTGCGCCTGGGCCGCGGGCCGGCGGTGCTGGCCAGTTTTCTGAGCGTGGGACTGTTCGATTTCTTCTTTGTGCAGCCCAAGCTGAGCTTTGCCGTCTCCGATGTCCAGTACCTGCTGACCTTCGCCGTCATGCTGGTGGTGGGCCTGGTGATCGGCCAGCTGACGGCCGGCCTGCGTTACCAGGCGCGGGTCTCGGCCGAGCGTGAGGCGCGCTCGCGGGCGCTGTTCGAGCTGACCAGCGATCTGGCCGGCGCCTTGCAGACCGAGGCGGTGCTGCAAGTGGCCGAAGGCGCCTTGTCCGAAGAGGTGCACGGCGAGGCCTTGCTCTATGTGCTGGACCTCAACGAGGCCTTGCAGCCCTCGCCACGCCAGGCCAGTCTGGCCCTGGCCGATCAACCCGATGCCGGCACGGCGCGCTGGGCGCTCGATCATGGACAGGCCGCGGGCCTGTCCACCGACACCCTGGCCGGCAGCGCCTGGTTCTACCTGCCGCTGAAGGCGCCCATGCGCACCCGCGGCGTGCTGGCCCTCAAACCCAAGAGCAGCCGCAGCCTGATGCTGCCGGAGCTGCGCGCCCAGCTGGAGACCTATGGCCGCATCATCGGCCAGGCGCTGGAGCGGGTGCATTACGTCGAGGTGGCGCAGCAGGCCCTGGTGCACATCGAGGGCGAGCGCCTGCGCAACTCGCTGCTCTCGGCCCTGTCCCATGATTTGCGCACGCCGCTGGCCGGGCTCTACGGCCTGGCCCAGACCCTGGACCGCACGCCCGCGCTGCCGCCCCAGGCGCGCGAGCTCAGCGCCGCCCTGCAGCAGCAGGCCCAGCGCATCAGCGCCATGGTCAACAACCTGCTCGACATGGCCCGGCTGCAAAGCGGGGCGGTGCGCCTGAATCCGCAGTGGCAGCCGGTGGAAGAGGTGGTGGGCACGGCCTTGCAGGCCTTGCAGCCCGCTCTGGCCGGCCATGCCTTGCAGCTGGACATTCCGGCGGGCCTGCCCTTGCTGAACCTGGACGCGGCGCTGATGGAGCGGGTGCTGTGCAACCTGATCGAGAACGCGCTCAAGTACACGCCACCCGACAGCCGCCTGCGCATCTCGGCCGAGCTGGCGCCGGCCTCGGAGCAGGCCCTGCTGCTGCGCGTGGCCGACAACGGCCCGGGCCTGCCGCCGGGGCGTGAGGAGCAGCTGTTTGCCAAGTTCAGCCGCGGCGAGCGCGAAAGCAGCACGCCGGGCGTGGGCCTGGGCCTGGCCATCTGCCGCGCCATCGTGCAAGCCCACGGCGGCCAGATCCACGGCGAAAATCTGCCCGGCGGCGGCGCCTGCTTCGTCATCCGCCTGCCGCTCGGTGAACCGCCGGCGCTGCCGGCGGGAGATGAGCCCGAACCCGGGGCCGACCCGGACCTCTGAATGAAAGTGCCGCGCTGCCGCTGCTGCCACTGATCTTGTTGTCACCGCTGCTGTCAGCGCCTGAATCCATGAGCGAACCGCATCCCATTGCCCTGATTGTTGAAGACGACGCGAGCATCCGCCGCTTCGTGCGCCTGGCCTTGGAAGCCGAGGGCTGGCAGGTGCACGAGGCCAGCACCGTGCGCCAGGGCCTGGTCGATGCCGGCACGCGCCGGCCCGATCTGGTCATCCTGGACCTGGGCCTGCCCGATGACGACGGCCTCAACTACCTGTGCGATCTGCGCGCCTGGTCGGGCGTGCCGGTGATCGTGCTCTCGGCGCGCACGGCCGAGGCCGACAAGATCGCCGCCCTCGATGCCGGCGCGGACGACTACCTGAGCAAGCCCTTTGGCGTCGGCGAGCTGATGGCCCGCGTGCGCGTGGCCCAGCGGCGCAGCCAGGCGGCGGCGCGCAGCAGCATGGATGAGCCGGCGCAGACGGTCTTCCGTTTCGGCGAGGTGGAGGTGGATCTGGCCCAGCGCCGGGTGCTGCGCGCCGGCCAGCCGGTGCATCTGACGCCGCTGGAGTACCGCTTGCTGACGCATCTGATTGCGCACGCCGGCAAGGTGCTGACGCACCGCCAGATGCTCAAGGCCGTCTGGGGCCCCAGCCATGTCGAGGACAACCACTATCTGCGCGTCTACATGGGCAATCTGCGCCAGAAGCTGGAGGCGGTGCCGGCGGCGCCGCAGTACCTGCTGACCGAGACGGCCGTGGGCTACCGCCTCGTGGCTTGAAGCTTGGCGGCAGCCGGGGCAGCTGGGGCGAGCGGGGCCATCCGGCCCTGGGGCTTCACCAGCCCCCGTGCAGATGGCTGGCCAGGGGCTGGCGCAGACCGCGCAGCCAGTGGCCGTAGACGTTGCGGGCCAGGCGGTGCAGCTCGGCGGTGCGGGTGGGCAGCTCGCGCAGCAGCTCCTCTTCGCTCTGCACCGTGCGGCCATGGCCTTGCGCCAGGGCCTGGCGGATCTCTTCGCGCGATTCGGCGCACCAGGCACGCACGCTGTCCTCGGTCACTTCCAGATGCGATTGCAGGCCCAGGTGTCGGCCATGGGCAAAGCCCTTGTTCAGGCAATGGCTGCCGAACAGGATGCGCTGGGCGCCGCTGGGGATCTCGAAGCTGTCGTGGTGCCAGTTGAACATGGTGACCTGGGCCTGGCCGCCCAGGCGCTCGCGCCCGGCCGGCGTGGCCCAGAGCCGGCTCCAGCCGATGTGGGGCCAGGCATGGCGGTGCACCCGCGCGCCCAGCGCCCGGGCCAGCAGCTGGGCGCCGAAGCAATGGCCGAGCACCGGCACGTCCAGGGCCACGGCCTGGCGCAGCAGGCCCAGCTCGGCCTCGATCCAGGGCAGGTCGTCGTTGACGCTGTGGTTGCTGCCCAGCACGACCAGGCCGCTGTAGTCGCTGATCCAGCGAGGCAAGGCCTGACCCCGCGGCGCGTGGAAGACTTCGCAGTCCCGGCCCTGGCTGCGCAGATGGCTCAGCAGGTAGCCGGGGCCTTGGTTGCACTCGTGCTGGAGGATGGCGATCGGGTTCATGAAGCGGGCCGGCATGGCGTCCGGCCACTCGTTGCGAAGGCTTCAATTTAGAAGGGCCGCCATCAAGATCCTGCTCAGTTGGCGGGCGGCGGTGTCAAGAAGCCGTCAAGCCCGCGCACCAGGCCGCGCCCTACAATTCGCGCACCTTTCCCCCTCATTGCTTGTGCCCGCCATGCCCGTCAACCTCACTGCCCCCGATCCCGCCAGCCTGCACCCCGTTCCCGGCGTTCGCCTGGGCGTGACCATGGCGGGCATCCGCAAGGCCGACCGGCGCGACCTCAGCGTCATCGCCCTCGATGAGGGCGCCAGCGTGGCCGGCGTCTTCACCAAGAACCGCTTCTGCGCCGCGCCGGTGCAGGTCTGCCGCGAGCACCTGGCCGGCCAGACCGAGGGCGCCGGCATCCGTGCCATTCTGGTGAACACCGGCAATGCCAATGCCGGCACCGGCGAGGACGGCCTGGCCCGCGCGCGCCAGAGCTGCACGGCCCTGGCCGAGCTGATGGCTCTGCAACCCAGCCAGATCCTGCCGTTTTCCACCGGCGTGATCATGGAAGTGCTGCCGGTGGACCGCATCATCGCCGGACTGCCCAAGGCCATCGCCGCCCTGCGCGACGACGCCTGGGGTGAAGCGGCACTTGGCATCATGACCACCGACACCTTGCCCAAGGCCGCCTCGCGCCAGATCCAGATCCAGGGCCAGACCGTCACCATCACCGGCATCAGCAAGGGCGCCGGCATGATCCGCCCCAATATGGCCACCATGCTCGGTTATGTCGCCACCGACGCGCACATCAACCCGGGCCTGCTGCAGACCCTGGTGACCGAGGCGGCCGATGCCTCCTTCAACCGCATCACCATCGATGGTGACACCTCGACCAACGATTCTTTCGTGCTGATCGCCACCCACAAGGCCCAGCATGAGCGCATCGAATCGCTGCACAGCGCCGAGGGTCAGGCCTTGCGCGAGGCGGTGATCGCCGTGTCACAGCAATTGGCCCAGGCCATCGTGCGCGACGGCGAGGGCGCCACCAAGTTCATCTCGGTGGTGGTCGAGGGCGGCCGCGACGAGGCCGAGTGCAAGCTGGCGGCCTATGCCATCGCCCACTCGCCCCTGGTCAAGACCGCCTTCTTCGCCAGCGACCCGAACCTGGGCCGCATCCTGGCGGCGGTGGGCTATGCCGGCATCGCCGACCTGGATCAGACCTTGATCGATCTGCACCTGGACGATGTCCATGTGGTGCGCGCCGGCGGCCGCCACTCCGATTACCGCGAGGAAGACGGCCAGCGCGTGATGAAGCAGAGCGAGATCACCGTGCGCGTCAACTTGCACCGCGGCGCGGCCCACACCACGGTCTGGACCTGCGACCTCAGCCACGACTACGTGACCATCAACGCCGACTACCGATCCTGAGCGAACGCTGCGCGGCTCATGGCTCCGCGCAGCACCCAGCAAAAAGCCCGGCATGCCGGGCTTTTTCTTTGGCGCATGGCGTCCTGAAGACGCCCTCAGTGCTTGCAGCCCGGGCCATGGACATGAGGCACAGACGCCGCCTGCACCGGGATGCCGACCGGCTTGCCCTTGGCATGCGAGGGGTGCGAGCAGCCGGCGTGGCCGTGGTCATGGCCGTGGTCGTGGTGGTCATGCACGTGCCCATGGTCGTGGCCATGGTCGTGGCCATGGTCATGAGAACCGCAATCCGCATGGGCCGGCGCATCGACCACGCGCAGCGAGCCATCCTCGGCCACCAGCACATCACCGGCGTGCAGATGGGTGCCCTCCGGCAGCTGAATCTTCAGCGCCTGGCCCTGTTCATCGGTCACCTCCAGCGCATGCTGGTGGCTCTGTGCTTCGTCCAGCTTGACGACGGCCGCCCGCTTGAGCAAGGCCGGGGCCAGGCCCTGGCCGCCCGGCAGGCGTTTGGTGATGAGCAGGGCAGCGGAGGACGATTGGGTGTTCATGATGGGGCAGCAGAGGATGGAAATGAAAAAGCAGCAGGGTCGAAGCCGACAATGTAGCGAAGTCTGAATCGGTGTTTGAAAAGAGGGCGAAGGCGATGCAAGAAAACGGAGGAGCACGTGGGCAAGAAACGGTGCAGGAGGGGCAGGAGGGGCGGAGGCCTGGATTCACCATTCGTTTGGCCGGCCCGGCCGATCACCCGGGTTTGGCGGCGCTGTACCGGCGCGCATCGCTGGCCAATGAGAGGGATCGTGAGTTCCTGCTGAGTGAGCCAGACTTGCTGCAGCTGGACAGCCTTGCCATTGACTGCGCTTGCATGTGGCTGGCCGAGGCGGCCGAGACCGGCGGCCGCATTCTCGGCTTCGTCAGCCTGGAGCCCGGCCCGGTGGACACCCAAACGGTGATGCTCGACGGCTTGTTTGTCGAACCTGATCTGTGGCGCCATGGCCTGGGCCGTGCGCTTCTGGCCCATGCTTGCGAGCGAGCCCACGCTTCGGGCGCTCGATCCATGGAAGTGCTGGCCAACACCCATGCCCTGGCCTTTTATCGGCGCGAAGGTTTCGAGTCGGTGGGCGAAGAGCCCCAGCGCTTCGGCGTCGCCCATCGGATGCGTCGGCAACTCGCCTGAGGCCCTGCGACCAGCGTTGCGGCCAAGGCCTCAGAAATCCACCGCCTTAGTTCGCAAGCCGCGGGCAATCAGGGTGGCGTTGATCAGCTGGGCTTCTTCGCGGCTGGCAAAAGGCCAGACGGCTGGGCGCCAGCCGTCTGGCGTCTGGAAGACCTGGGCCTGCGTCGCGCCGCCACCCTTGGTGGCGGAAACGGCCACCCTCATTCGTTCCAGCATGGCCTCGGCCTCGGCCTTGTTGGAGCTGACGGGGCCGACCAGGGCGACCACGGTTGCCTTGCCGGTCAGGGCCGCGCCGCCGGCTCGGCCGCTGGGTGCCGTGGCGCCGGTGTTGCTGACGGCCGCCTTGCCGGAGCTCGCACCTTTGTCCTCCAGCGGCTTGCCGCGCGAGTCCTTGGCTGGGGCCTTGTCGCCGGCGCCGTCGACGCCGCTGTGCAGTGTGGGGCGCTCGCCGTCACGGCTGCTGATGCGGCCGGCGGTGATGGGCGAGGGCTTGGGGCCGTTCATCAGGTCGGCCACCGGGTCGGCGGGCTTGGCCGGGGCATTCTTGTCCTCGGCCTTGGCGGCCTCGCTGCCGGGGGCCGGGGCGTCGGCCAGCATGGGCCGGGCGTTCTTGCGCGGGATGGGCTTGACCAACTGCGGCCGGATGTCGGGTTGGGGCTCGCTGGCGGCCAGCTCGGGGCTGCTCTTGGCGCTGTCCTTGCCGGCGGCCTTGTCCAGGGCCGCTTGCTGGGCGGCAGCAATCGCGGCGGCCGTGGCTGCCGCGGCTTCACGCAGATCCAGCGGGGTGGGCAGGGCCGGCTTCAATGGGGGGGCAGCGACTGCCGCGCTGGCAGCACTGCTGGTGCTCGAAGGTGCCGTGTTTTCCGCGAACTCGGCCGCTGCCGACGCGGCGCTGGCTTCGGGGGCGGCCGGCCCGGCGGCTTCGCTGGCCTCAAGCTCGGCTGCTTGGGCCACCGCACTCGCGGGCGCAGAGGCCGCCACGGCGACGGCCGCGCTGGCGGCTGCAGCGGCCGCTTCCTCGGCCTCCTTGACGGCCTTGCGGCTGGGCAGGAGCAGCAGGGCGGCGCTCATCAGCAGCACGCCCAGGGGCAGCAGGGTCACGGCGCCCAGGCGCCAGGGGCTCAGGCAGCGGCGGCCGATGATTTGCGGTCGCGGGTGACCCTGGCCGACCAGCACGCGGGTGCGCGAGCGGCCGGCGTCGATGGCCGCGGTGATCAGGTAGAGCTCGAACGGCCAGGCGCCGCCATTGCCTTGCGCGTCGCCACCGGCGCTGCCGCCGCCCATCATCAGCTCGTCGATGGGCACCACGCGCTGCGGCCAGCTGCCGTCGCCCGGCTGTTCCGAGTAGCCAAAGCGCTGGGCGAAGCTGGCGATGCGGGCCGGCGTCAGGCCGGCGATGAAACGTTCGCTGAAGGCCGGCCAGGTGTCCGAGCCGGCGGCGGGCCGCGGCTTGCCGGGCTTGGGGCTGCGCCAGTTGCGCAGGCCGCGCTTGAAGCGCTCGCCCCAGCTGCTGCGGTGCCAGAGTTCCTGGTCGGCCAGGGCGTCGAGTTCGGCGGCGTTGCTGTTGGCGGCGATGGTCGATTCCTCGCCCCAGGCCGCCAGGCTGTCGGGCGAGACCTCGTCGGTCAGCACCGGTTCGATCGGTTCCTGCGGGCGGCCGCTGCGGCTGCTTTTGCGAGCGGCAACGTCCGAGCTGGGCGCAGCTGCGCCGCCATTGCGCATGAAGGGCAGGGCCACGACGCCGATGGTGTGGACGTCGTAGATATTGATGCGTTTCGCGAGCGGGTGGCTGTTGTGCCAGGCCACCAGATGCTCGACCAATCGATCCATGGCGTGTCGGTCGCCCTTGTGTCTTCGTTCTTGCGTTGGGCTCGACCTGGGTTTCAGGGCCCGGGCGAGCGTGTGGAGTGTGCCTGGCAACTGTGCCCCAGGCGCGCCGGGGTGTTGGTCTTTGAAAGCCGGGATTTCCGGTTCAAACCGGCGCCGGCCTCAGCCCAGGGTCTTCAGCAGCCAGGCTTGCAGATCGCGCAGCTCTTCGGGGCAGACCGAGTGTTCCATGCGGTAGTCATGCCATTCGACCGCGTGGCCCAGGGCTCGCAGCTGCTCGCGCGCCGCCTCGCCGCGGGCCGGCACCACCACCGGGTCCAGCCGGCCGTGGGCCATGAAGATGGGTGTCAGGCGGTTGGCGTCGCTGCGCTCGCCTTCGAAGTGCTCGGCCAGCGGGTTGTAGCCCGAGAGCGCAACGATGCCGCCCAGGCGCTCGGGGTAGCGCAGGCCGGTGAACAAGCTCATGGCGCAGCCCTGCGAGAAGCCCATCAGCACGATGCGCTGGGCCGGCACACCGCGGGCACGTTCGGCATCGATCAGGGCGGCAATGGCCGCGCCCGAGGCGCGCACGCCGTCGGCGTCTTCCTGGCGTTGCAGATCGACCTGGCGGATGTCGTACCAGGCGCGCATCACATAGCCACCGTTGAGGGTGACGGCTTGTTCCGGCGCATGGGGAAAGATGAAGCGCACGGCGCCCAGGGCGCGCAAGTCCAGCTCTTCGCACAGGGGCACGAAGTCATGGCCGTCGGCACCCAGGCCGTGCAGCACGATCAAACTGGTGCGGGGATCGGGGCCGGTGTCGTGTTGCAGGGCGGGCAGGGTCATCATGGCGGTGGGTGGAGAGAAAAGGGGATGCAAGGCCGAGATATGGGGTCGGGGCCCGAACGCCATTGTGGCCCGACCGGATTCCAGCTTGGGTGACTGTGGCCACGGCCCGGCTGGGCCGGCCGTTGGTTCAACGCTCGGCCTCGCGCATCAGGCGAAAGCCCAGCAGCACATAGCGGGTGTCGGGCCGGTTCCAGTTGCGAAAGCTGCTGCGTGTGTAGAACGGCCAGCTGTGCCAGCTGCCGCCGCGGCGCACCCGCACCTCGCCCTCGGGCGGGCCTTGCGGGTCGATGCGGGGCGAATGGGCGTAGTAGTCTTCGCCGTACCAGTCGGCCACCCATTCCCAGGCATTGCCATGCATATCGTGCAGGCCCCAGGCGTTGGGAGCGAACTGCCCCACGGGCGCGGTGAAGACATGGCTGTCACGGCCCGGCAAGGCCTGGTCCCGCCACTGCGGCCAGAGCGCGGCTGTGTCGGCATCGAAGACATTGGCCACCCGCAGCAGGCTGGCCGGCTTGTCGCCCGAGTGGTAGCGGCTGCGCGTGCCGGCGCGGGCGGCGTACTCCCACTCGGCCTCGGTGGGCAGGCGGTAGCGCCGCCCCTCGACCCGGCTGAGCCAGGCCGCCATGGCCTGGGCATCGGCCCAACTGACGTTGACGACCGGGTGATCGTCGCCCTGCGGGAAGCCGGGGTCGCGCCAGGAGTAGCGCGGCAGGCGGCCTTCGAAGGCGTCATGGCGCGGGCTGGTGGCCGGGTCGTACTGGGCGTTGTAGCCGTAGGCGCCGGTGCCGTCGGCGATCGATTCCGGCACATGGCCGGAGGCTTCAACAAAGCGGCGGAACTGGCCCACCGTCACCTCGTGCACACCCATCCAGAAGGGCTTGCTGATGCGCACCCGGTGCACCGGCCCTTCGTCCTGCAGCTTGCTGAAACGTTCGGGTTCGAGCGCTGGGAAGTCGCGCGCCAGACGGGCGGGCGATTCCACGCTGCCCATCCGGAACTGGCCCGCGGGCAAAAGCCTGAACTGCATCCCCAAGCTGTTGCGATCGAGCGCGGGCTCGCCGGCGCTGCCGGGCCTGAGCCGCGGGCCGGCAGCCGCAGCGGCGCTGTGCAGCAATGAAAGTGCCAGCAGGCTGGCCCGCATGAACTTTTGAGCGCAGGATGTCATGGCTCGGATGGTAGGCGCACGCAATGACGGAAAATCGGCTTTTGCACGGACGCCGGCCATGTTTTCCCATCTGATCTCCGACCCCCAGGCGACCGCCGCCCCCGCAGCCCAGGCCGATGCCCGCCAGCGCTTTCTCAAGCTGCTGCACACCGCCTTGCAGGACGGCAGCTTCGTCAAGCTGCTGCTGAGCAAGTACAGCGGCCCGCAGCCCCAGCTGGAGCGTCTGACCCTGCGCCCTGTGCAGCTGCGTGGCGAGGCGGCGCTAAGCCTGCTCTGGCGCTACCAGACCAAGGACATCACCAAGAACCTGGCCGTGCCCGAGGCCCTGGCCGAGGTGGAGGCGCTGCTGGGGGCGGAGTTTCAGAACGCGCACCTGCAGACCCAGAGCCACGAGGTGCAGCTGGCCTTCAGCCGCAAGGGCCGCCCCAGCCTGCGCGTGGGCCGCAGCGCCGAGTCCGCCCCGCTTCACGCCCAGGCGCAAGCCCAGGGCCATGACAAGGAAAAACAACGTTATCTGGAACTGGATCGCCCCTTCTGGCGCGATCTGGGCGTGACCCATGCCGTGCGGCGCGGCGGCGAGGACGAGCTGCAGCTGGTGCCAGCCATGTCGCGCAAATGGAAGCAGATCAACAAGTTCATCGAGATCTTTGCCGCGGCGCTGAAGAACTCGGGCCTGGCCGAAAGCCCCGATGTCCATGTGGCCGATTTCGGCTCGGGCAAGGGTTACCTGACCTTTGCCATGCACGACTGGCTGCGCGCCCAGGGCAAGCAGGCCCAGGTGACCGGCGTGGAGCTGCGCGAGGACATGGTGCGCCTGTGCAATGAAGCAGCCCGCCGCCACGGCATGGAGGGCTTGCGCTTCGACCAGGGCGATGTGCGCAGCTACACCCCGCTGCGTCTGGACGTCATGATCGCCCTGCACGCCTGTGACATTGCCACCGATTACGCCATCCATTTCGGCCTGCGCACCGGCGCCCGCGTCATCATGTGCTCGCCCTGCTGCCACAAGCAGATCCGCCCGCAGATGCAGATGCCGGCCCAGCTGCGCCCGCTGCTGCAGCACGGCATTCATCTGGGCCAGGAGGCCGAGATGGTGACCGATTCCCTGCGCGCCCTGCTGCTGGAATCCCAGGGCTACGAAACCCAGGTCTTCGAGTTCGTCGCGCTGGAACACACCAGCAAGAACAAGATGATCCTGGCCGTCAAACGCCCCCAGCCCTTGAGCGCCGCTCGCCGCGCCGAGCTCTTGACCCAGATCGCCGAGGTCAAGGCGTTCTACGGCCTGCGCGAGCAGTGCCTGGAGACCTTGCTGGCGGCTTGAAGCCTGCGGTTCTCCGTCTTGGGCAACTGCGGCTGCTGGCGGTCTGCCATGGCGCTGCACTCTTTCTCGCTGCGGTGTCTCGGCCCGCCGCCGGGCTCATGGTTCGCGGGTCGGCTCTGCGAGCCGACTCCCCTCGGTGCTCACTGCGCGGCTCAGCGGCGCCAATCTCCCTCCGTTCGCTGCGCTCACTGTGGTCAAACAGTGGCGCCGAGTCAGAGCTTGAAGCGCGTGAGTACACGCGCCTGAGCCGCTCCGCTGCGCCCTCGGCCGCGCACAAATCGCCCGTCGACGGGCCGAGCCACCTCCGAAGCGGGCGTGCTCCACCGTGGAAGGGGCACTTCGACCGCGATGCAAGCGCCCTGCAGCCCGTGCCGCTGCCGGGCGATTTGTGAAGGGCCGAGCAGCACAGCGCCTCGGGGCGCGCACGTACTCGTGCGCTTCAAGCGCTGACTTGGCGCTTCTGTCTGAACGAAGCGAACGCAGGGAGCGAAGTGAGTTATGCGCCGGCCCCGAGGCGCGCAGGGAAGTCGGCCCGCCCGGGCCGACCCCGGAACCATGAGCCCGGTGGCGGCGCGGGCTGCAGGGCCTCACGAGCAAAACCAAGCGCCTCTCTAGGGCGGCCTGTGCCCTCAGTCGTCAAGCACCAGCAGGCCTCAAAGCAAAAAGAGCCCCGACCTTGCGGCCGGGGCTTGTGAAGAGCGCATGCCACCGCCCGGGACGCCGGCTTGGGAAGCAAGCGGGCGTGGGGCTGCGGTGACCGGGTGTTGCGCGTGCAGCGCAGGCTTGTGGCGAACGCGGGCGCTGGAGCGGGCTCCAGCGGGGCGCACGCGGCCTGCTCGCTGTGAAACGGAGAGCGTCGCCGGGGCGACGCCTGGCTTAGAAGGTGTCCCAGCCCCCGTCATCGGCCGGCGCTGGCGCTGGCGCGGGTGCCGGGGCGCGAGGGGCGGCTGCCGGGGCGGGCTTTTTGGTCTGAGTGCTTGCGGGCTTCTTGGCAGCAGCCGGCTTGGCCGCGTGCGAGGCCGCCTGGTGCGTGGACTTGACCGGTTTGCGGCTGGGCGCCAGCACCGCTTTGTGCGCGCCCTGGGCTGAGAGCTTGAAGCTGGCCACAGCGTTCAGCAGACCCTGGGCCTGGTTGCGCAGGCTTTCGCTGGCCGCAGCGCTTTCCTCGACCAGAGCGGCGTTCTGCTGGGTGGCGCGGTCGAGCTGGGTCACGGCCTCGCCGACCTGGCTGATGCCCGAACTCTGCTCGCGGCTGGCGCTGCTGATCTCGCCGACGATGTCGGCCAGGCGCTGCACCGAACCGACGATGTCCTGGATGGTCTGGCCGGCGCGGTCCACCAGCTGGGTGCCGGTCTGTACGCGTTCGACCGAGTCATTGATCAAGCTCTTGATTTCCTTGGCGGCGTCGGCACTGCGCTGGGCCAGGTTGCGCACCTCGCTGGCGACGACCGCGAAACCACGGCCTTGTTCACCCGCACGGGCGGCCTCCACGGCAGCGTTCAGGGCCAGGATATTGGTCTGGAAGGCAATGCCGTCGATGACGCTGATGATGTCCGAGATGCGCTTGGAGCTGCCCTCGATGCCGCGCATGGTCTCCACCACCTCGCCCACCACCTGGCCGCCATCGCGGGCCACCTGGGCGGCGCTTTGCGCCAGCTGGTTGGCCTGGGCGGCGTTGTCGGCGTTCTGGCGCACGGTGGCGTTCAGCTCCTCCATGGTGGCCGAGGTTTCTTCCAGCGACGAAGCCTGTTCCTCGGTGCGCGAGGACAGATCGGCATTGCCCTGGGCGATCTGGGCACTGGCGGTGGCCACCGATTCGGCGCCGTCGCGCACATCGCTGACGGTGCCCATCAGACTGGTTTGCATGCGGGACAGGGCGCTGAGCAACTGGCCGGTTTCGTCCTGCGAATCGCTGTGGATGGCCTGACTCAGGTCACCGCTGGCGACGCGGTCGGCGGCCTGCACGGCCAGGCTCAGCGGGGCGGTGATGCCACGGATCAGGGCCGTGGCCATCATGGCGGCCGCCACCAGGGCCAGCACGGAGACGATGGCCAAACCGGTCAGCGCTGACTTGTAAACTTCGTCGGCGTGCAAAGCCGCGTCGTCGGCTCCCTTGACATTGAGCGCCACGATTTTTTCAGCGCTGCTGCGGGCGCCCTCAAAGGCCTGGCGAGCACCGCCGCCCAGCTGCTTGCGCGCCTCATCGGCATTGCCGGCAGCGGCCGTGGCCAGTGCTTCTTTCGCCAGGGCTTGGTAGCTGCTCCATTGCGCCGTGAACTGCTCGTAGAGCTTGCGCTCTTCTGCACTGCTGATCAACTTCTCGTACTGGGATGCGTCTTTCTTGAGCTCGTCCTGCGCATGGCTCATGGCACTCTCGGCGGCGCTGATCTGTTCCGGGGTGCTGGCGTTCACGCGCAGCAGCACGCCAATGCGGAACTCGCTCAAGTCCCCGTTCAAAGCCGAGGCATAGCGCACCGAGGGCAACCAGTTGTGGCTGATCTCGGAAGAGTCCATTTGCACCTGGTGCACTTGCCGGTAGCCGAACAAGGCCAGCAGGACAAGCAAGCCGGCCAGCAGGCCGAAGGCAGCGCGCAGCTTGCCGGCAATGGTCAGGTTCTTCAGAAGCTGCATGGAGACATCCCCCGGACGGCTCGAGGCCGCAGAGTTGCGATGAAGGTGCGAGCCTGTTCGGGCTCAGCACGCATCATCGGGGGAAGCGCCTTGCAGGAAAGGCGAATCAGACCGGGCGTAGGGCGCTTGTTCTCAGGACGTTCACTGGCCCGGCCTGGATCGGGCCCAGGCCGCCAGGTCCTCGGCCTGCGGTGGGCCCAGCACCCATTGCACCGGCCGCCCGGGGCGCAGCAGCGCGATATAGGGGGTGATGCCACGCCAGCCGGGGTCGACGCTGTAGCGCAGGGCGGCAGCCTGGCCCTGAAAGGCGAAGACCCGGTCGGCGCGCTTGTAATGCGGGTTGGCCAGCAGCCCGCTGTCATCCTCGCCTGGGGCCTGGTCCATGACGACGGCGATCAGCGGGGCGCGCTGGCGCTTGCGCTCTGGCGCGGCTGCCAGCTGGGCCAGCACGGCGGGGCAGTGGCCGCAGTCGGTGCTGGAGAAGACCACCAGGGCCGGCGTCTTCAGGCTCGCCTGCAGCTGCGCCCAGGCCTGGCTGTCGAAGGCTTCCACCTGGCGCTTGGCCTGGGCCGGCGCCGCGGCCAGCAGCAGCCCGGCCGCCAGGCCGAGGGCCTGAGTCCGCCATCTCGCTTCAGGGCGAGTTCTTGAGGGCAATGACATGGATCTGCTCCTGGGTGCGCCAGAGCGCGTAGAGCCGCTGGCCGTGGCGCAGCAGGCGGGGGTGGTCGTTGTTCAGGCCGGTGGCGGCCAGTTCGCGCAGCTGGAAGCTGTGGCCGCCGTCGCTGGACAGCCAGGCGCGCAGGCGCTGGCTCTGCGTCGCGCCGTCGAAGCTGCGCCAGACGATGGCCAGCTCCGAGCCGGCCGCGATCACATCGGCGTGCTCGGCCCCGGCATCGGGCAAGGCCTGGACGGCGCCGACCGGTCGGCCCTGGGTGTCCAGCCGGCCATAGCGCACGGCCGCCTCGCCGCCGCGCAGGCCGAACCAGACGGCGTGGTAGCCGCCGCCCTCGGCCGGCGTGAGGCCTGGGCCGTGGTGCGGGCAGGCATCCACGGCCCAGCGGTCCAGGCTGGCCCGCACCGGCGCGGCGGGCGGCTCCGAGGCCACGCCCTGCAGCAGTGCAAAGCCATGGTCACGCTCATTCGGCTCGAAGACATGGCGCCAGAGCGCCGCCATGCCGCCCTCGGGCGTGGGGCTCAGGGCGATGCGGCAGCATTCGCAGCTGTGATCGGCCACCTTCAGATCAGGCCCGAAGCTGGCGCCGCCATCCGTCGATTCATTGCGGTAGATGGCGGCGCCGCGGTAGGGCTTGCCGGTCGGCTTGCCCTGGGCCGCGGCGGTCTTGCTCAGCTCCAGATCGCGCTTGTCGATCCAGACCGTGTGCAGCACGCCGCGCGCATCGAAGGCGATCGATTCGAAGCGGTGGGTGATGACTTGCCGGTCCGCGTGCACGGTGAAGGGCGGGCCGAAGCTGGCGCCGCCGTCTGTTGAGCGCAGCATGCGGATCTCGCCGGTGTAGGGCTTGGCCAGCGGCCGCGTGTAGCTGATCACCACGGTGGCTTGCGGGCCGAAGGCGATCTTGGGCCGGTTCTCGCCGTCGGCGACCGGCTTCTCGCCGGCGATGTCCAGCAGGCGCGGCGCTGTCCAGCTGCGCCCCTCATCGGCGCTGCGCTGCACAAACAGCCGGCCTTGCTCGTCCAGGCCGCTGAGCCAGAGTTCGCCCGCGGGCGAGAAGGCCGCGCCCACGGCCAAGGCGGGCTTGCCGGTCTTGGCCGGCCGGGCTGCCGCCGCGGCGTGGTCTCCGCCATGCTGCGCCCAGGCGGCCGGCAGCAGTGTGGCCGCCAGGCTGAAAACGGCGCAGAGTCTGTGCAATCGTGTCGTCATGTGGATCCCTTCTTCACTCAGTAGCGGGCCCGGATTTCGGTGAACAGGGTGCGGCCGGGGTAGGGGTGGGCCTGGTAGCCACGGCGGTCCGTGGCATTGTCCAGACCCAGGGCCAGCTCGAACTTGGGGCTCAGCTGGACGCTGCCGCGCAGGTCCACAAAGGTGAAGGACGAGACGCCGCCATAGACATTCGGATTGCTGTCGAGGTTGTACGTGTCGTTGTAGGCGCGGCCCGAGTGGCGCAGGCCGAGGCTGGCCATCCAGCGGCTGTTCGGCCGGTAGGCAGCCAGCACATTGGCGCGGACCTTGGGCACACGCAGCCACCATTTGCCCACGCTTTGCGGGTCACGTGCATTGGCCAGCACTTTGGAATGGGCAAAGGCCGCGTTGACATCAAGGCTCAGGCCCTGGATGAACAGATCCTGGGTCTGCCAGACCAGCTCCAGGCCGTAGGTGCGCACCCGGTCCACATTGGAGACCCGGGTCACGCTGGGCAGCACGCTGGTGTCGCTCTGGCGCAGGATGGCGTCGCGCACATCGTCATGGAACAGCGAGACGCGCAGGCGCTGCAGCTCCCAGTCCTTTTCGGCGCTGAACTCCAGTGCGTTTGAGCGCTCGGCCTTCAGGTTCGGGTCGCTCTGGGTTTGCGAGGTGGCGGTGAAGGTGCCGTTGTACAGCTCTTCCACATTGGGGAAGCGTACGCCACGGCCGAAGCTGGCTTTCAGCGTCAGATCGGGCTGGGCCATCCAGGCGAGCGAAGCCTTGGGCGAGGCGCCGCTGAGCTTGCGCTCGGCATAGGGAAGGCTGCGCCGGAAGCTGCCGTCGCCCATGGCCTGGCATTGCGCACCGGCCTCCGCCTTGCAGCTGGCGACGCGCAGCAGCTGCAGGCCGTCCGTCGTGCGGAACTGCTCCTGGCGCAGACCGAGAGTCAGGGTCAGGTCTTGCTGCAGCTTCCAGGCGTCCTGCGCGTAGGCGGCAATCACCTCGCTGCGGCCGCTGTAGCTTTGCGTCAGCACCGTCTCGCCGCTCAGCCAGTTCGGCGCCTTGCGGCTGGGGCTGTTGAGCAGGTAGGCATTGCGATGCAGCCCCAGGGTCAGGGCATGGCGGCCATCACCCCAGTCGCCGGCCACCGGGCTGTAGGCGGCCTGCAGCTCCAGGGTGTTCCAGCCGGTGCCGTCGCGGCGCGTCCACAGACCTTCGCCGCCGGCTTGGGCCAGCGGCTCGGGCAGGTTCGCCTGGGCCGCGATATCGCGCAGGATGCGGTAGTTGGAATAGACCAGGGAGGCATTCCAGCCGCTGGCGTAGCGGGTCTTCAGGGTCAGGCCGCCGTGGCGGTGCAGTTCGTCGCGGCTGGACGGCGCGAAGGCGCTGTCGGGGATGACGAAGCGATTCACGCCGTCGCTGACCGCGCCCGACCAGACGGTGTGGCCGGCCGCGTCGCGCAAGAACGGCCGGTTGCTGTTCTGCGTGTCATTGGTCCACAGGCCCAGCATGGCGCTGGCCATCAGCTCGGGTGTGAATGCATAGCCCGCCTTCAGCTTGAGCATGTCCTGCACCGTGTGGTCGATGGCGCCACCGCTGGCGCCGAAGACGGCGCGTGCCGCGCCCTTGGGGTCACGGTCGTAGACGATGCCGGTGACGATCTTGTCGCCCGGTTTGGCCGGGTCGAAGGCGCCGGTCTTGGCGTTCACGCCGGCGCTGAAGTAGTTCATCGGCTGCGAGGTCGAGTCCTGGTGGTTCAGGCTGGCCGTGTACCAGAGCCCCGAATCCAGGCGGTTGCCGACATAGGCCGAGAGCTGGTGGCCGCCGTAGCTGTCGGCCTGGCCGTACTGAGAGAAGCGCTGGCTGTAGCCGGTCAGCCTTGCTGAGGCTTCCAAGCCGCGCGGCTCGCGCTCGGTGGTCACCACCGTGGTGCCGATCGAGTTGCCGGGGTAGATGGCCGAGAAAGGGCCGTAGAGCATGTCGACGCGGGCGATCGCCTCGGGCGTGATCATGTTCCAGCGCGGGCCGTCGAAGCGGCCGAGGAAGTTGCTGATCAGATAGCCGTCCACATAGGCCAGGCCGCGGCCCGGTTGCAGGGTGCCGAAGCTGCGGCCGCCGATCATCGAGTTGCGGTCACCGATGTAGCGCTTGCGGATGCTGGTGTTGGGCAGGTATTTCAGCGCGTCCTCAGGGTTGAAGAGGTTCTGATCGCGCAGGTCCTCGGCGGTCTTGCTGACGCTGTTGCTGGGCAGATGGGCGGCCAGGCCGGAGCGCAGCGCAGCGCCCGTGACCCGCACCGGGGCGAGCTGCTGGTCAGTGGCAACGCCTTGGGCCTGGGCGGCGCCAAGCGGGAAGAGGGCAGACAGTGCGAGTACGAACGTGCGACGGTGGGGCAGGGCGGCACAGTGGCCGGCAAAAACAGGGGACGACATGGAGCGGAATCCGGGTGGCAGTGCGCACAGCGCGGCGGCTGTGGCAGATCAATCAATCAAGGGCTGGCGGGGCCGCTGCGAGAGCGGCGGTCCGGGTCAGAGCCAGGGCGGCGGCCAAAGGCCAGCCGCATGCGGTGGATCAGGCCGCGGTGGGTGGCGCGCGTGATTGCGGCGGCGCCCAGGCATGCATGCTCCGCGGCGCGCTGAGGAAGCGCACCGGCATGGCCTGGCGGGGTGAGCCGAGCAGGGGCAGGGCCTGCTGCGCTGGCGGCGGGGCGGCCGCCTGCTGGGCCTGCAGATCGCAGGCCGGGCAATGGTGGAACAGGCCGTGCAGCGAATCCTTGTCCGCCGCCTGGCGTGCGGCCAGCACCGATTGCTGCGCGCGCGGCGAGACCACGCTGCTGCGGCAGATCTGGCTCCAGCTGCTGGGTTCGCCGCGCAGGGCGCCCAGCACCTGGCTCAAGGCCGGCGCCAGCGCCATCAGCAGCACGCAGCAGGCCACCCAGCCGCTGAAGAAGCGGGCATGGCGGCGGAGCGGGGTCAGGTGAAGCACGGGCGCGATTGTAGGCAAAGGGCCGGGGCCGGCCGCTTGCGCTGTGTCATTGTCAGTGCTTGTGGGCGTGCTCGGCAGCGGCCGGCTTGCCCATGGCGCGGGCCTCGGCCTTGATCTCCTGTTCCACGCGCTTCTTGTCGCGGCCTTCGAACACCAGGGTCAGGTCCACGGTCTCGCCGGCGGCCAGCGGCTTCTTCAGGTCCATCAGCATGATGTGGAAGCTGCCCGGCTTGAGCTCGACCAGCTGGCCGGCCGGCAGATCCAGGCCCTCAACGGCACGCATCTTCATGGTGCTGCCTTCCATCTTCATTTCGTGGATCTCGGCCACGCCGGCCACCGAGGAGCGCACCTCGACCAGGCGGCTGTCGCTCTTGGCCTTGAGTTGCACAAAGGCACCGGTGGCTTTTTGCGGCGCCACGGTGGCGCGCACCCAGGGCTGGCCGACTTCGACCTGGGCCCAGGCCGAGGCGGTGCCCAGCAGGCTCAGGGAGGCGGCAATGAGAGTGGCTCGCAAGGACTTGTTCATCATGATGGCAGCTCGCAGCTTTCAGGGTAAGAAAAGGATGGCAGGCGGATTCTAGGAGCGGCCTCCGGCCGGGGCCGGAAGTCGGGCAAGCCCTGTTTGTGGCAGGGTCGATTTCAGGCGATGTTCAGCCACTCGGCAGATTGGCCCAGCAGGCCATAACGGCGCATCACCTCGCGCCATTGGCTGTCGCCGCCCATGGTCTGTGCCAGCTGCAACAAGCGCTCGCGCAAGGTCTCGGGCAGGTCGCGCGAGATCATCAAATGACGCTGGTAGCGCATGCGCGGTTGAGCCGCCACGTGGACGAGCTCATCGAACCCCGGGATGCGTTGGCGCCACCAGGCCAGGCCGCTGCGCGAGAGAAAGGCCAGGTCCACCCGGCCCAGCAGCAACATGCGCAAATTGCCTTCTTGCGTGAAGGAGTCCAGGCGCTGCAGCTCACCGCGCGCCACCAAGGGATCGGCATCGGTGTAGACATGGCCGTAGACGCCGCCCAGCTTGTGGCCGCGCAAGGAATCCGGCCCTTCAAACTCAAAGGGCTGGCGCTTGAGTGACAGAACCAGATCCTCGTCATTCATCACCGCCGCGGACCAGATCGGCGCATGCGCTGGATCGGGCGAAGAGAACCAGGCGGGTGAAACCCAGGGCACGAGCCCGGCCCACTGCGCTTGGCGCACCTGGATGTCGACCCGCCGGCGCGGCAGCAACTCCAACTCCACTCCCTCGATCAGGCCCTCGGCGCGCATGTGCAACCAGCCGGCGAGCTCGAAGCTCAGGCCTTGCTGGGGCGAGTTCACGAAAGGCGGGTAGTCGTAGTAGCTGATCAGCTTGAGCGGGCCAAACCGAGCAGGTGTGGCACGCGGAAGGCCCATGGCCAGGGTCGCGCCGTGGGGCCAGAGGCAGGATGCCAGGCCCAGGGCAGGTAGCAGCAGACGTGCGTGGCGCGGGTCCAAGATGCGTGCGGCCATCGGTTGCAAGGCCCTCAGTTTGGCATGAACCGGGCTGCGTTTGTGCCGGCCCAGGCCGGCCACAGTGCTCCGGTGCTCAGGCGCTCAGCAGGTCCAGCAGGCTGCGCGCGATCACTTGGGTGGCGCGGCGCAGGTCGTCCAGCTGCAGGTGCTCGTCGGCCCGCTTGGCATTGCTCTCCAGCACCGTGCGCGGCCCGGCGCCATAGATGGCGGCAGGGATGCCGTGTTCGCCGTAGAGCCGCACATCGGTGTAGAGCGGCGTGCCCGAGGTGGGGATGGACTCGCCGAACACGGCTTCGCCATGTTTCTGCAGGGCCTCGACCAGGGGCTTGTTGCCGGCCTGGGGCTTGAGCGAGCGGGCCAGCAGCAGGCGCTTGATGTCCACCGTCACCCCGGCGGCATGGCCGCCGCAGCGGGCCGCGGCGCCGCGGATCAGCTCACGCAGGTTCGCTTCCACGGCCACCGGGTCTTCTTCGGGAATCATGCGTCGGTCCAGCTTGAACACCACGCGGCCGGGCACGACATTGGTGTTGCTGCCGCCCTCGATGCGGCCGACGTTGAGGTAGGGATGGTTGATGCCGGGCACCTCGGAGCTGATCTTCTGGTACAGATCGTTCTGTGCGTAGAGCACTTGCAGAATGGCCACCGCGCCTTGCAGCGCGTCGATGCCGGTGCTGGGGTAGGCCGCGTGCGAGGCACGGCCGTGCACCGTCACCTCCAGCTGCAGGCAGCCGTTGTGGGCCGTCACCACCTGGTAGCTGAAGCCGGCGGCCAGCAGCAGGTTGGGCTTGCTGAGGCCTTGCTTGAGCAGCCAGCCCGGGCCCAGCTCGCCGCCGAATTCTTCGTCGTAGGTGAAGTGCAGCTCCAGGCCGCCGCGCAGGGCCACGGCGCCCTCGGCCTGCAGGGCCTCCAGTGCGCGCAGGGCGAAGGTGTAGCTGGCGAAATCGCTCTTGCTCACTGCGGCGGCGCGGCCATACAGGCGGCCGTCCACCACCTCCCCGCTGTAGGGCCCATGGCTCCAGCCCTCGCCGGGCGGCACCACATCGCCGTGGGCATTGAGCGCCACCACCGGGCCGCCTTCCGCATAGCGCCGGCGTACGATCAGGTTGGTGATGCTCTCCATGCCCTGGGCCTGCACCAGTTCGGCGGGCACGGCATGCTTCTCCGCGGTCAAGCCCATGGCCGCCAGCAGCTCGGCGGTGCGCTCGGCATGGGGCGCGTTATTGCCCGGCGGTGTGTCGGTGGGTACCTGCACCAGGGCTTGCAGATAGCGCACTTCCTCGTCGAAATGGGCGTTGACCCAAGCGTCGAGCTTGGCGTAGTTCAGGGCGGTCTGTGTCATGGCGTTTGTCATGGCGTGTGGCCCTCCGCGGCCAGTTGATCCAGCAGATGAGTGAAAGCCTGGGCGGCCAGTTCGATGTCGTCGTTGTTGGTCGACTCCAGCGGGTTGTGGCTGATGCCCTCGTTCTGGCCGCGTACAAAAAGCATGGCCTGGGGCATGCGCTCGTGCAGCTTCATCGCGTCATGGCCGGCGCCCGAGGGCAGGTGGAAGATCTGGCAGCCGGTGGCGGCCACGGCGCGTTCCCAGCGGGCTTGCCAGCTCGGGTCGCTGGGTGCGGCGTTGGCGGCCAGGGTGGGCTGCAGCGTCCAGCTCAGGCCGCGCCGCTCGCAGATGCGGATCAGCGCCTCGCGCACGTCCGTGTCCAGCGCGTCGCGGGCGGCGTCGCTGGGTGCACGCAGGTCCAGGCTGAACTGGCAGCGGCCGGGGATCACATTGATGGAGCCGGCCGGCACGTGCAGCTGACCCACAGTCCCCACGGTGCCTGCGCCCGCAGCCGCCCGCTGCTCGACAAAGAGCAGCAGCTCGGCCACGGCGGCGGCCGCATCGCGCCGCTGGCCCATGGGCGTGGTGCCGGCATGTGCCGCCTGACCGATCACCTCACCGAGGTAGCGCCGGCTGCCGTTGATGGACGTGACCACGCCCAGGGCCAGGTCTTGCCCGTGCAGCACCGGGCCTTGTTCGATGTGCACCTCGACAAAGCCGAGGTAGCGGTTCGGGTCGCGCGCCAGCGCCGTGATGGCCTCCATCGTGCCGGGCAGGCCGGCGGCCTGCATGGCGGCGCGCATGGAGATGCCTTCGCGGTCTTGCAGCTCCAGCCAATCCGGGTCGAACTGGCCGGTCAGGGCGCTGGAGCCCAGGAAGGTGGCCGGGTAGCGCTGGCCTTCCTCCTCGGAAAAGGCCACCACCTCAATGGCAAAGGGCAGGCGTCGCCCGGCGGCATGGAGCTCGCGCACACAGGCCATGGGCAGCAGCACGCCGAGGCGGCCGTCGTGCGCTCCGGCATTGCGCACCGTGTCGTAGTGGCTGCCGGTCAGCAGGCGTGGTGCGTCCGCCTTCATGCCGTGATGGACGCCGACGACATTGCCAACGGCGTCGATGTTCACTTCGTCGAAGCCGCACTCAATCATCCAACTCTGCAACTGGGCGGCCACGGCCCGGTGGGCCTGCGTCAGGTAGGTGACGGTCAGCTGGCCCGCCTCGCGAAAGCCCGGCTCGGAATGCTGGGCCAGCGCCTGCGCCCAGTCCCAGATGCGGTTGCCCAGCGTGGGTTCGACCCCGAACTTGTCATTCAAGCGGATCTCGGCGATGCGGTGGATCTGGCGCAGGCACTCGGCCCGTTCCACATCGGCCGGCTGGGCCAGGCGGCGCGCAAACGTGGCGATGATCTCGGCCCGGCTCAGGCCCAGGCCGCGCGGACCGCGCACGGCCAGGATGAAGGGCCAGCCGAAGCGTGCGTTGTAGTCGGCATTGAGCTGCTGGATGCGCGCGAACTCTTCGGGGCTACAGTCGCTCAGGCCCGCGCGGCTTTGCTCGCCGGTGGATTCGGCCGTCAGGCTGCGCGCCAGCATGGCCTTGCCGGCCAGCTCGGGGTGGGCGCGGATCAGGCCCAGCTGCTCGGCCTCGCTGGCCTCGCGCACGACCTGGGCCAGGGCTTGCTTCAGCGCCGTCAGACTCTTCAAGGGCCGTGCGGCTGCGGCGCGGCTGGCGATCCAGGGCGAGTGTTCGTAGACGCCGTCCAGCAGGGCGACGAAGCCCTCGACGCTGGCCGCGTTCAGGGTGTTCAGGTTCAGGCTCATGGCTCAGCGTTCCCAGACAAAAGCGGTGTTGGCGTCGAAGGGGTGGGTGGCGCGCCAGTGGCGGGCGATGTCGATGCGGCGGCAGATCCAGACGCGATCGTGCTGCTGCACATGGTCCAAAAAGCGCTGCAGCGCCCGCAGGCGGCCTGGCCGGCCGAGCAGGCGGCAGTGCATGCCCACGCTCATCATGCGAGGCGTCTCTGCGCCTTCGGCGTAGAGCACATCGAAGCTGTCGCGCAGGTACTCGAAGAACTCGTCGCCATGGCTGAAACCCTGGGGCAGGGCGAAGCGCATGTCATTGCAGTCGAGCGTGTAGGGCAGCACCAGCTGCGGCGCCAGGCTGCCGTCACTCTTGCGCACGTTCAGCCAGAGGGGCAGGTCGTCGCCGTAGTAGTCGCTGTCGTACTCGAAGCCGCCGTAGTCGGCCACCAGGCGGCGGGTGTTCGGGCTGTCGCGGCCGGTGTACCAGCCCAGCGGGCGCTCGCCGAGCAAGCGAGTGAGGATGTCCATGCCGCGCTGCAGGTGCTCGCGCTCGGTGGCCTCGTCCACGTTTTGGTAGCTGATCCAGCGCCAACCGTGGCAGGCCACCTCATGGCCCAGGCTTTGCAAGGCACTGCAGAGCTCGGGGTGGCGCTCCAGGGCCATGGACACGCCGAACACGGTCAGCGGCAGGCCGCGCCGCTCGAACTCGCGCAGCAATCGCCAGACGCCGACGCGCGAGCCGTACTCGTAAATGCCTTCCATGCTGAGGTGCCGCGCCGGAAAGGCCGGCGGGCTGAACATCTCGGACAAAAACTGCTCGCTGCCGGCATCGCCGTGCAGCACCGAGTTCTCGCCGCCTTCTTCGTAGTTCAGCACGAACTGCAGGGCGATGCGGGCCTGGCCGGGCCACTGGGCCTGCGGCGGCTGGGCGCCGTAGCCGATCAGGTCGCGGGGGTAGCTCATGTCGATGTGCTCCAGATGAGAGGGGCTCAGGATTTCAGGGCCTGGGCCAGGTCGGCCACGCGCGGCTGCAGGCGCAGGCTGGTTTCGACATGGCCCAGGTGATCGCGCAGCAGCTTTTGCACCGCGCGCTTGTCGCGCGCCTCCAGCGCGTTGACCAGGGCCACATGCTCGGCATGCGACTCGGCGGCCGAGTGGTCGCTCTGGTACATCAGCGAGATCAGGGAGCTGCGCGAGAGCAAGTCACCCAGCAGCTGGGCCAGCACCTCATTGCCCTGCATGCGCGCCAGCAGGCGGTGAAAGTCAGCCAGAAGGCGGGTGCGGCCGGGCACATCGGTGCGGGCGATGGCCTGGGCTTCGGCCTTGAGGTGCTGGCGCAGCTCGGCCAGTTGGACTGGCGTGATCCGCTCCACCAGCTGAGCCAGCAGGCTGGATTCCAGCATGCGCCGCACCTCGAAGACCTGGCGCGCTTCCTCGACGCTGGGCTCGGCCACAAAGGCGCCGCGCGCCGGCGTCAGCGTCACCAGGCGGTCGCGGCTGAGCTGGTTCAGGGCCTGCCGCACCAGGGTGCGCGAGACGGAAAAAATGTCGGCCAGCTTCTGTTCGGCCAGCTTGGTGCCCGGCATCAGGCGGCGCTCGACGATGGCCGCGGTGATGGCGGCCGTGATGCGCTCGGTGCTCGAAGCCGGTTCCACATCGGCGGCTGGGCTTGAAAGGGCAGGGGGCGGGGCTTTGGCTCGCATTGTGTGCTGAAGTGTATACACTTTGCCATTGTTGCGGCCACCCTGGCCTTTGGAGATTTCGATGGGCAAGCTCACCACCCATGTGCTGGACACCATGCACGGCAGCCCGGCTTCCGGCATGGCCGTGCGCCTTTACCGACTGGACGCCAGCGGCAACCCGCAGCTGCTGCACAGCCTGACGCTGAATGCCGATGGCCGCGCCCCGGCGCCGCTGCTGGAAGGCGAGGCCTTTCAGCCCGGCCGCTACCGCTTGGTGTTTGCGGCGGCGGCTTACTTCAAGTCGCGCGCCGTGGCCTTGCCGGAGCCGGCCTTTCTGGATGAAGTGCCGCTGGATTTCGGCATTGCCGATGCAGGCTCGCACTACCACGTGCCGCTCTTGCTCAGCCCCTGGAGCTATTCCACCTATCGTGGCAGCTGAGCGGCTCGGGATTCCATCGACATGAGTGCATTGAGCCGCGAGATCGCCGCGCTGGAATTGCTGTTGACGCGGGAGCCCGCGGTGCTGGTGCGCGTGGCCGGTGTGCAGGGCAGCGGGCCGCGCGAGCTGGGCGCCTGGATGGCGCTCAGTGCCGGCGGGCAGATCGGCAGCATTGGCGGTGGCCGGCTGGAGTTTGACGCCAGCGCAGAAGCCCGGGCTTTGCTGGCTGCGAATGGACCGGAACCGGGCGGCGTTTTGCGCCGCTATGCCCTGGGCCCCAGTCTGGGCCAATGCTGCGGCGGCGTGATGCAGCTGCGCTTCGAGCGCCTGGGGCCGGCGGACATCGCCAGCCTGCGCGCCCGGTTGCTGGCGCCCGAGGCGCGCCAGCCGGTGGCCTTGTTCGGCGGCGGCCATGTCGGCCGGGCCATCGTCAAGCTCTTGATCGATCTGCCCTTTGAGCTGCAATGGCTGGACAGCCGCGACGAGGTCTTCCCGCCCGAGCTGGCGGCGCAAGTCCATCTGGCCGAGCATTCCCAGCCGGTGCAGGCGGCGGTGCCAGGTCTTGCCCCGGGCTCGCAGGTGCTGATCATGAGCTTCAGCCATGCCGAGGATCTGGACATCGTCGCCGCCTGCCTGGCGCGCCAGCGCGAGCGCGGTGATCTGCCCTTCATCGGCCTGATCGGCAGTGCCAGCAAATGGGCGAGCTTCCGCCAGCGCCTGCTGGCGCGTGGCTTCAGCGAAGCGGAGCTGGGTCAGGTGAATTGCCCGATCGGCTTGCCTGGCATCGCCGGCAAGCAGCCGGAGGTGATTGCCATCTCGGTGGTGGCGCAATTGCTGCAGCGGATTGGCCGTTGACTGAACGGAGCAGCCCTCGAACGTTGTGCTTGTACCAAGGAGCGTCGGGCGAGAGCTTCCGCCTATGTTCTTCGGTCTGTGCGGCGTAAGGTTCTCTCCCCTTACTTCGCTTCAGCACTCGCCCCCCCTTGTCAGTGCGACCGCACGGCGCTTTCGTCGAAGGAGCCAGGCTTTACTGGATCGGGTTGGCTGGGTGCTCTGCGAAGTAAACTGAATGAGGACCCCCCAGCCGCAGGCTGGGGGGGCGGGGGGCATGAACGGAGCAGAATGCCCAGTCGGCCCGATCAACAACAAGCCCAAGGCTTGCGCTGTGCCGCAAGCCGCCGCTTCAAGCCCTGTTTACTTCGCGCCCCAGTTGTCCCGCAAGCCGGTGATCTTGTTGAAGACAGGTTTGTCGCTGCGGTGGTCGACGCGATCGGCGACGAAGTAGCCGTGGCGTTCGAACTGAACCTTCACATCGGCGGCAGCGCCCGCGAGCGAGGGCTCCAGGTAGCCGGTCACGACCTTAAGGCTGCTCGGGTTGATGACTTCCAGGAAGTCGCGGCCGCCGGCGTCGGGTTGGGCTTCGGTGAAGAGGCGGTCGTAGAGGCGCAACTCGGCGGCGATGGCTTCGTGCGCACCCACCCAGGTGATCACGCCCTTGACCTTGACGGCGTCAGCGCCCGGCGTGCCGCTCTTGGTGTCAGGCACGATGGTGGCCAGCACGGCGGTGATCTCACCGGCTTCGTTCTTCTCGCAGCCGGTGCATTCGATGATGTAGCCGGCCTTGAGGCGCGCCTTGTTGCCGGGGTACAGGCGGTGGTAGCCCTTGCTCGGAACTTCCATGAAGTCTTCGCGCTCGATCCACAGGGCCGGGCCGAGGCTGAAGCTGCGTTGGCCCAGCTCGGGCAGGTGCGGGTGGGCGGGGGCGCTGCAGGGCTCGCGGTGTTCCAGGCTGCCGAAGATGTCCGCGTAATTGGTCAGTTTGAGCTGCACCGGGTCGAGCACGGCCATGGCGCGCGCGGCCTTGCCCTCCAGATCGGCGCGCAGGCAGCCGTCCAGCACGCTGTAGTCCAGCCAAGCATTGCTCTTGGTAACGCCGGTGGCTTCCACCATGGCGCGCACGCTCTCCGGCGTGTAGCCGCGGCGGCGCATGCCGACCAGGGTGGGCATGCGCGGGTCGTCCCAGCCGGCCACATGGCCTTCGTCAACCAGCTGGCGCAGCTTGCGCTTGGAGGTGACCACATAGCTGAGGTTCAGACGGCCGAACTCGTACTGGTGCGGCAGCGGGCGCTCGAGCAGGCCGCCGTCGGCGAGGTGGCCGAGCAGCCAGTCGTAGAAGGGGCGCTGGTCTTCGAACTCCAGGGTGCAGATCGAGTGGCTGATGCGCTCGAGCGCGTCTTCGATCGGGTGGGCGAAGGTGTACATCGGGTAGATGCACCACTGGTCGCCCGTGTTGTGGTGGGTGGCGCGGCGGATGCGGTAGAGCGCCGGGTCACGCAAATTGATATTGGGGCTGGCCATGTCGATCTTGGCCCGCAGCACCATGGCGCCGTCCGGGTGCTTGCCGTCGCGCATCTCGCGGAAGCGGTTCAGGTGGTGCTCCACGCCCAGGTCGCGGAAGGGGCTGTTGACGCCCGGGGTGCCGAAGTCACCGCGGTTGGCGCGCATCTCTTCCGGCGTCTGTTCGTCCACATAGGCCAGGCCGGCGCTGATCAGGTGCTCAGCGGCGCGGTACATGAAGTCGAAGTAGTTGCTGGCGTAGAACAGGTGCGAGGTGCCGCCCTGGTTCCAGTCCCAGCCCAGCCAGGACACCATCTCCTTGATGGCGTCCACATATTCCTGCTCTTCCTTCTCGGGGTTGGTGTCGTCGAAGCGAAGGTGGCAGATGCCGCCGTAATCGCGCGCCAGGCCGAAGTTCAGGCAGATGCTCTTGGCATGGCCGATGTGCAGATAGCCGTTCGGCTCGGGCGGGAAACGGGTGCGGATCTTGGCTGGATCCAGCGGGCCGGCCGCATGGTGGGCCGCATCGCCCGGGGTGCCGGCAAAGTGACGCTGGGGCTGGCCTTCTTGCTGGGCCAGGTCGCGCTCGATGATGGTGCGCAGGAAATTGTTGCCGGGCTTGGCGGCCTCGTTCTTGGCTTCGTCTTTGGCAGCGTCGTGGGTGTGGGACATGGGGTTTCAGCCGGCCGTGCAGGGCGGGATTGGAATGCGGTGAAGGCGAAATGCCTTGTTCGAAATCGACTTGGCGGCGATTTTATCGGCCCGGGCTCACATGCCCTTGAAAAGGGGCGCGTACAGGCGGCTGACGGTCAGCGTGTCGGGGCTGCCATGCAGATGCAGAGTGAGGCGGCCGCTCTCGTCGCGCACCGCGCGGTCGATGGCGTCGGCGCGCACGACCACGCTGCGGTGCACCTGCCAGAAGCGCTGGCCGTCCAGCTGCGGCAGCAGCTCGCGCAGGGAGATGCGTACCAGATGTTCTTTCTGCCGTGTCAGCACCCGCACGTATTTGTCGGCCGCTTCGAAGTACAGCACCTCGTCCACCGGCACCATCTGGATGGTCGAGCCGACGCTGACTTGCAGCAGGCGCAGCGGCTCGGGCCGGCCGCTGGGGCTGGCACCGACGCCGTGCGCCGGTCCGCTGGCCGACAAGGCGCTCGTGCCCAGCAGCTGGCGCAGCTGATCCACTGCGCTCTGCAACAAGGCTGGCGCCGGCTGCTCAGCCTGCCGGGCCAGCAAGGCCTTGCGCAAACGCTCGCAGGTCTGAGCCAGTCGTTCCGCCTGCACAGGCTTGAGCACATAGTCCACGGCCGCGTGCTCGAAGGCCTGTAAGGCGTACTGGTCATAGGCCGTGACGAAGACCAGCAGCGGGAAGGGCGCGCCCTCGCCGGGCCAGTCCTCGGCCAGCGCTGCGGCGGCCTCCAGGCCGCTCAGGCCCGGCATGCGGATGTCCAGAAAGCAGATGTCGGGCCGCAGGCGCAAGGCCTGGTCGACGGCCTCCTGGCCATGGCCGGCCATGGCCACGATGTCCAATGCCGGCCAGAGCCGGCTCAGCTCCTGGCGCAGGCTCTCGGCCAGCAGGATCTCGTCTTCGGCAATCAGGGCGGTACAAGCGGGCAGGTTCATGGCGCAGTGTCAGGGTCAGGTCTTGTCAGAGAGGTCAAAGGCAGATGGATGTGAGCCAGGGTGCCATGCGCCGGGGCGTCCAGCTTGAGCAGGCTCAGACCCGCGGCAGGGCCGAACTGCGTGGCCAGTCGAGCGCGCACCTGGTGCAGCCCGAAGCGGGTGCTCTCGGCCTCGGTGGCAGGATTGGCGACCGACAGGCCGACCCCGTGGTCCAGCACCTCCAGGATCAGCTGTCCGTTCTCCTGACGCGCGCTGATGCGCAACAGGCCGCCGGCAATGGCCGGCTCCAGCCCATGCTTGATGGCGTTCTCCACCAGGGGCTGCAGCAGCAGAGGCGGCACCGCAAGCTCGGCCAGTTCGGGCGGCAGATCCAGTTGCGGCTGCAAGCGGCTGCCCATGCGCACCTGCATCAAGGCCAGATAGTCACGCAGGCGGGCGAACTCCTCGCGCAGCGGGTGGCTGCCGCTGCGCGAGGCATTCAGCGTGGCGCGCAGGAAGGCGATCAGGTGGTCCAGCATGCTTTGCGCCCGGGCCGCATCCATGCCGATCAGCACCCTCAGATTGGCCAGGGTGTTGAACAGCATGTGAGGCTCCAGCTGCGACTCGAGCAGGCGCAGCTGGTTCTCGGCGGCCAGGCGCTCGGCGTTCAGGGCCTGGTTGCGGGCAGCTTCGACCTGACCCCGACCGACGAAATAGATCGTCAGCGCCAGACCTGGAAGCAGGGACATGCCCAGCATGCCCAGGGTGGACCGTAAATCGGAGCGCAACGGCCCCAGCACTTTCTCTCCCGTCAAGCTGTTGCCCAGCTCCACGGCCAGCGAGTAGCCGAGCAAAGTGCCCAGCACCAGGCAGACAAGTGACAGCGGCCAACCCGGCCAAGGCAAGGTGTCCTGACCTCTCCGCGTGCGTCGCAGATTGATCAGTGCCGTGCTGGCTCTGGCCAGCAACTGGATCATCAGGGAGCAACCCACGGTGATCAGGAAACAGTACAACCACTGCCTCTGGGTGCGATCCCAGTTGCGGCCAAAGGGGTCCGGGGTTTGCACGGTCAGCAGCAGACCCATGAAGAGCGTGATGCCGGCGATGATCAAGGCCTGGCGCAGGAGGATCTGGGGCCAGTTCATGGAGGCGGGAGAGGGCATGGCGGGGAGTGCGGGCTAGGGGAAGACGGCCAAGGTGTAGCGGCTGAAGTGTGGCGGCAGGCCCATGCGTCGGCCAGCACGACGCGACCGCCCGCGCCTGGACGGCGCGAAATGAAGCCGACGGGCGCCAGGCGCGCACCGGCCCGAGGTTTTCAACGGCGCCGGCTGCTGCTTCTGCCGCCGCTGCCACCCAGCAGACTGCCCAGCACGCCGCGCACGATCTCGCGTCCGACCGAGGAGCCGATGCTGCGCAGGGCCGACTTGGCCGCCGTCTCGGCCAGGCCTTCGCGTCGGCCGCCGCGCGGGCCGGTGCTGCCGAAGAGCACGTCCTTGAGGCCGCAGAGCAGGCCGCCCTCGTCCGCACTGTCGCTGGCCACGCCGCCGCCCGCTGGAGCCGGCGCGGACGCACCCGCCGCGGGTGCCCGGCCGCGCAGCTTTTCGTAGGCCGATTCACGGTCCACCGCCTGCTCGTAGACGCCGGCCACCAGCGAGCTCTTTAGCAAGGCCTGGCGCTGCTCGGGCGTGATCGGGCCGATCTGGCTGCCCGGGGGCAGGATGAAGACGCGCTCGGTCACGCTGGGCCGGCCTTTCTCGTCCAGCAGGCTGACCAGGGCCTCGCCCACGCCCAGCTCGGTGATGGCTGACGCCACATCCAGGCCGGCATTGGCCCGCATGGTTTCGGCCGCGGCCTTGACGGCCTTCTGGTCGCGCGGGGTGAAGGCGCGCAGGGCATGCTGCACCCGGTTGCCGAGCTGGCCCAGCACGGCGTCGGGGATGTCCAGAGGGTTCTGGGTCACGAAATAGACGCCCACGCCCTTGGAGCGCACCAGGCGCACCACCAGCTCGATGCGCTCGACCAGGGCGGCCGGCGCGTCCTTGAACAGCAGGTGGGCCTCGTCAAAGAAGAACACCAGCTTGGGTTTGTCCAGGTCGCCCACCTCGGGCAGGCTTTCGAACAGCTCGGACAGCATCCAGAGCAGAAAGCTGGCGTAGAGGCGCGGGGCGGTCATCAGCTGGTCGGCGGCCAGGATGTTGATGACGCCCAGGCCGCGGTCCTGCTGGATCAGGTCGGCGATATTGAGCATGGGCTCGCCGAAGAACTGGTCGCCACCCTGGGCCTCGATCTGCAAGAGGCCGCGCTGGATGGCGCCGACGCTGGCGGCCGAGACATTGCCGTACTCGGTGGTGTACTGCGCCGCGTTCTCGCCCACATGCTGGAGCATGGCGCGCAAGTCCTTGAGGTCGAGCAGCAGCAGGCCGGCGTCGTCGGCGATCTTGAACACCATCTGCAGCACGCCTTGCTGGGTCTCGTTCAGGTCCAGCATGCGCGAGAGCAAGAGCGGGCCCATGTCTGACACGGTGGCGCGCACTGGGTGGCCTTGCTTGCCGAACACATCCCACAGCGTGGTCGGGCAGGCGAGGGGGGAGGGAGCTTCCAGGCCGCGCTCTTTCAGCACCGCCTGCAGCTTGGGCGAGAGGCTGCCCGCCTGCGAGATGCCGGTCAGGTCGCCCTTCACATCGGCCATGAAGACAGGCACGCCGATGCGGCTGAAGTTCTCGGCCAGGGTCTGCAAGCTGATGGTCTTGCCGGTGCCGGTGGCGCCCGTGATCAGGCCGTGGCGGTTGGCCAGGGCGGGCAGCAAAAAGCACTCGATCGCGTCGCGGCGGGCCAGCAGAATCGGGTCAGGCATGGGGTGTCCGGGTGGCAAAGCTAAAATCGCAGTCTATCCAACTCAAATGAGGGTGCGCGCCCGGCGCATCCAGCAGGAGCAGAGCCATATGGCTGGTCATTCCAAATGGGCCAATATTCAGCATCGCAAAGGCCGCCAGGACGAGAAGCGCGGCAAGATCTGGACCCGCATCATTCGTGAAATCACGGTCGCCGCGCGCCAGGGCGGCCCGGACGTCAAGGACAACCCCCGCCTGCGTCTGGCGGTGGAAAAAGCCAAGGCCGCCAATATGCCGGCCGACCGCATCAAGTACAACATTGACAAGGCCAGCGGCAACCTCGACGGCATCAGCTACGAGGAAATCCGCTACGAAGGCTATGGCATCGGCGGCGCCGCCGTGATGATCGACACCATGACGGACAACAAGGTCCGCACGGTGGCCGAGGTGCGCCACGCTTTCAGCAAGTACGGCGGCAATATGGGTACGGACGGCTCCGTGTCCTTCCAGTTCAAACACTGCGGCCAGCTGATCTTTGCCCCGGGCAGCTCGGAAGACAAGATCATGGAAGTGGCGCTGGAGGCCGGTGCCGACGATGTGGTGACCGATGAAGACGGCGCCATCGAAGTGCTGACCCCGCCGACCGAGTTCGAAGCGGTGAAGAATGCGCTGGAAGCCGCCGGCCTGGTGCCCGAGATGGCCGAAGTGACCATGCGTGCCGAGAACACCATCACCCTCACCGGCGATGATGCGGCTCGCATGCAAAAGCTGCTCGATGTGATCGAAGATCTGGATGATGTCCAGGCCGTCTATCACAACGCCGCGATCGAGGCCTGAGCCGGCCCGCGCGATCCGCTCCGGCATGCGCCGTCAGCTAGCAAACACAACGCTCAAGCAGCGAATGGAAGTCATCGAATGAAGGTCTTGGTACTGGGCAATGGCGGGCGCGAACATGCGCTGGCATGGAAGCTGGCGCAGGCGGAACGCGTGAGCCAGGTCTTTGTGGCGCCCGGCAACGGCGGCACGGCCCGCGATGCGCGGCTGAAGAATGTGCCCATCACCGACGTGAAGGCGCTGGCCGACTTCGCCGAGGAGCAGAAGATTGCCCTGACCGTGGTCGGCCCCGAGGCCTTCCTGGCCGCCGGCGTGGTGGACGAGTTCCGTGCCCGTGGCCTGCGCATCTTTGGCCCGACCAAGGCGGCCGCGCAGCTGGAATCGTCCAAGGCTTTCGCCAAGGACTTCATGAAGCGCCACGGCATTCCCACCGCGGCCTACGAGACCTTCAGTGATGCCGCGGCGGCTCATGCTTATGTGGACGCCCAAGGCGCGCCCATCGTCATCAAGGCCGACGGCCTGGCTGCCGGCAAGGGCGTGGTCGTGGCCATGACGCTGGCGCAGGCGCATGAGGCCATCGACTGGATCCTGGCGGACAACAAGCTGGGCGTGGTGCACAACGAGGGCGGCGCGCGCGTCGTCATTGAGCAATTCTTGCAGGGCGAGGAAGCCAGCTTCATCGTGCTCTGCGACGGCAAGAACGTCGTCTCCCTGGCCACCAGCCAGGACCACAAGCGCCTGCTGGACGGCGACGAAGGCCCGAACACCGGCGGCATGGGCGCTTACTCGCCCGCCCCGGTCGTGACGCCCAATGTCCACGCCAAGGCCATGCACGAAATCATCATGCCCACCATCCAGGGCATGGCGCGCGACGGCATTCCGTTCACCGGCTTTCTCTACGCCGGCCTGATGATCGACGAGCACGGCCAGCCGCGCACGGTCGAGTTCAACACCCGCATGGGCGACCCGGAAACCCAGCCCATCATGATGCGGCTGAAGAGCGATCTGCTCGAGGTGCTGCTGCACGCCACCGATGGCACGCTGGACCAGGTCGTGCTGCAATGGGACCGCCGCGTGGCGCTGGGCGTGGTGGTGGCTGCCCACGGCTATCCGCTCACTCCACGCAAGGGCGATGCCATCAGCGGCCTGCCGGCGGACGCCGAAAACGTCATGGTCTTCCATGCCGGCACCGCCGAGGTCGAGGGCAAGTTGCTGACCTCGGGCGGCCGCGTGCTCTGCGTCACGGCCCTGGGTGAGTCGGTGCGCACGGCGCAGCAGGCGGCCTACGAGGCCCTGGTCAAGATCCAGTTCGATGGCAAGCAGTACCGCCAGGACATCGGCCATCGTGCGGTGAAGCGTTGAGCGCAGACGCGGCCCAGCGGCCCCCCCTGCCGCAGTGGATCAGCGGCCCCATGCCGGTGCAGCCGCAGGGCAGCCGACTGGCGCGTGGCTTGCTGGCGCTGGCGGGGTGGAAGCTTGATTTCCCGGGGCTGCCGGGTCAGCAAGGCGTGATCCTGGTCTACCCCCACACCTCCAACTGGGATTTCATCCTCGGCCTGCTGGGCAAGGCGGCGCTGGGCGTGCGACTGCGTTTCTGGGCCAAGGACAGCTTGTTCAAGGTGCCTTTGTTCGGCCGCTGGGTTCGTAGCTTGGGCGGGGTGGCCGTGGATCGCAGCAACCGTCATGGCTTGGTGGGCGACACGGCCGCGCAGATGCAGGCGGCGGCGCGCGCGGGCCAGATGTTCTGGCTGGCCGCGGCGCCGGAGGGCACGCGCTCGCTGGCCCAGGGCTGGCGCTCGGGTGCCTACCAGGTGGCGCTGCAAGCCGGTGCGCCGGTGGGCCTGGCCACGTTTGATTTCGCCACCCGTACCATTGCGCTCAATCGCTTCGTGCGCCTGAGCGGTGATGTCGAGGCTGATCTGGCCTTGATGGCCGAGCATTTCGCCCCTTATCGCGGCAAGCGCCACCACCTGGCCAGTCCGATCCGGATGAACACCAAGACATGAGCACTCCCACCAGCCTTGCCGCCACCCTCGACACCCAGCGGGTTCGGGACTACCTGCTCGATCTTCAGGATCGCATCATCACGGCCTTGCAGGCGGTGGATGGCAACCCCTTCGTCAGCGACGGCTGGACGCGCGAGCCGGGCAGCCGCCTGGAGGGCGACGGCCTGTCGCGCCTGATCGAGGGCGGCGCGGTCTTCGAGCGCGGCGGCTGCAATTTCTCGCATGTGCGGGGCCGGGTCTTGCCTCCCTCGGCCACCCAGCATCGGCCCGAGCTGGCCGGCGCGCCCTTCGAGGCCATGGGCGTGTCCCTGGTCATGCACCCGCACAACCCCTTTGTGCCGACGGTGCACATGAATGTGCGCATGTTTGCGGCCTTCCCCGAGGGCCAGGAGCCGGTGGTCTGGTTTGGCGGCGGCATGGACCTGACGCCGTATTACGGCTTCGAGCGCGATGCCCAGCATTTCCATCGCACTTGCGAGGCAGCCCTGCAGCCGCATGGCGAGCAGCTCTACCCGCATTTCAAGCAGTGGTGCGACGAGTACTTCTTCCTCAAGCACCGCAACGAGCCGCGCGGCATCGGCGGCATCTTTTTTGATGACCATGGCGAGGGCGGCTTCGAGGCAGCGTTCGCCTTGATGCGCTCGGTGGGCGATGCCTTCCTGCCGGCCTACCTGCCCATCGTCGAACGCCGCCAGGGCTATGCCTACGGCGAGCGCGAGCGTGATTTCCAGGCCTACCGGCGCGGACGTTACGTCGAATTCAATCTGGTCTTCGACCGTGGCACCTTGTTCGGCCTGCAGTCGGGCGGGCGCACCGAGTCCATCCTGATGTCCATGCCGCCCATCGTCAAATGGCGTTATCAGTGGGCGCCGGAAGCGGGTACGCAGGAAGCCCGGCTGTACAGCGATTTCCTGCGCCCGCGCGACTGGGTCCGTGAGCCGGCCACCCATCTATGGCTCTAGACCCCGCCCTGTCGGCTCCACCCGGCATGCGCCGGGCACGGGTCGGCTTGTTCGGGGGCTCCTTCGACCCGGTGCATCGGGCCCATCTGGCCCTGGCGCGTTGTGCGCTGGAGCAACTGGAGCTCGATCGCTTGCTGTGGCTGCCGGCCGGTCGGCCCTGGCAGAAGACCGGGCGCGGCCTGGCTTCACCCGAGCATCGGCGTGCCATGGTGGCGCTGATGCTGGCGGGTGAGCCGCGCTTAGCCATCGACGACAGCGAGCTGGAGCGCGACGGCGCCAGCTACACCATCGACACCGTGCGGGCCCGTCAGGCCGCACATCCGGACGAGGACTTGTTCCTCGTCATCGGCCAAGACCAGTACGAGCGCCTGCACAGCTGGCGCGAGTGGCGCGAGCTGCTGCAGCGGGTGACGCTGGCGGTGGCGGCACGGGCGGGTCAAGAAGTTCGGGGTTCTGCCGAAGTGCAGAAGGAGCCCCATTCCTTGCTGAAACTGGCCTTGCCAGCGATGCAGGTTTCATCAACCCAAGTGCGCGAGCTGGCCTCGCGTGGCGAGGACATCCGCCCCTTGGTGGGCGACGCGGTCGCGGGGTATATTGCCCAGCACCGTCTTTACAGTGAGTAGGTACTGAATGGACATTCGTAAGCTGCAACGCGCCATCGTCGATGGTTTGGAAGATGTGAAGGCCCAGAACATCGTGGTCTTCAACACAGAGCACCTGTCGCCGCTGTTCGAACGCGTGATCATCGCGTCCGGCACCAGCAACCGGCAGACCAAGGCCCTGGCTTCCAGCGTGCGCGTGACAGTCAAAGAGCGCGGCATGGATGTGCTGCGCTGCGAAGGCGAAGAGAACGGCGAATGGATCATCGTCGACTGCGGCGCGGCCGTGGTCCACGTGATGCAGCCGGCCATCCGCGACTACTACCACCTGGAAGAAATCTGGGGCGGCAAGCCGGTCAAGCTGGCGCTGAACGATGGCAAGACCAAGCTGGTCAAGGCCTCGGAAGAAGAAGACGAGGATGACGCGGCACCGGTCAAGAAGACTGCGGCCAAGAAGAAGGCGGCCGTCAAGCCCTCGCTGCCGGGTAAGCCGGGCGTGAGCAAGAAGGCGGCAGCAGCCGCTGCTGCTGAAGCCAAGCCTGCAGCCAAGAAGGTTGCCGCAAAGAAGGCCCCGGCCAAGAAGAGCGCCAGCAGCCGCGAAGTCGATGCCAAGACCCCGGCTGCCAAGACCATCAAGGTGGGTGCCACCAAGCCGGCTGCCAAGAAGCCTGCGGCCAAGAAGGTCGCGACCAAGACCGTGGGTGTGAAGAAGGCGCCGGCCAAGACGGCGGCCAGCAAGACCACCACCAAGTCGGCCGCCAAGCCTGCGGTGAAAGCCGCCGCCAAAAAGGTTGCCGCCAAGCCGGCAGCCAAGCCGGTGGCCAAGAAGGCCGCAAGCAAGAAGAGCGCGTGATCGAGACTGCGACCTGAGTCCGACTGAACGATGCGTTTGTTCTTGATCGCCGTGGGCCAGCGTCAGCCGGCCTGGGCGGATACCGCGTATGAGGACTTTGCCAAGCGCTTTCCGCCCGAGATGCGCCTGGAGCTCAAGGTCGTCAAGGCCGAAACCCGGGGCAGCAAAACGGCCGAGCAGCTGATGGCGGCCGAGGCGCAGCGCCTGGAGGCGGCCTGCCCCAAGGGCGTGCGCCGCATCATCCTCGACGAGCGTGGCGAGCGCCGCACCAGCAAGCAGCTGGCCGAGCGCATGCAGCTCTGGATGGGCGAGGGCCGCGATGCGGCCCTCTTCATCGGCGGCCCGGATGGCCTGCATCCGGATCTCAAGGCCACGGCCGATGAAACCCTGCGCCTGTCCGACCTGACCTTGCCCCATGCCTTTGCCCGCGTCCTGCTGGCCGAGGGCCTGTACCGTGCCTGGACCGTGATGACCGGCCACCCCTACCACCGCGAATGAGCAGCCCCAGCCCTTTCATCTATCTGGCCTCGCAAAGCCCGCGCCGCCGTCAGCTGCTGGAGCAACTCGGCGTTCGCCATGAGCTCTTGCTGCCAGGTCCCGAGGAAGACGCCGAGGCCCTGGAGGCTGTCTGGCCCGGTGAGGTGCCCGAATCCTATGTGGCGCGGGTGACCCAGGCCAAGCTCGACGCTGCGCTCTCGCGCCGCGTTGCACGCGGCCTGCCCGAAGCACCGGTGCTGTGCTCCGACACCACGGTGGCGGTGGACCAGCAGATCCTCGGTAAGCCAGCCGATGCGGAGGACGCGCTGCGCACCTTGCGCCTGCTGGCCGGGCGGCGCCACCGCGTGATCACGGCCGTGGCGGTGGGGCAGGCCGGGCGGCGGGAGGCGGCGCTCAATGTCTCCGAAGTCGAGTTCGCGCCGGTCGGCGAGGAGGCCCTGCGCCGCTATGTGGACAGCGGCGAGCCCTTCGGCAAGGCGGGCGCGTATGCGATACAAAGCCAGGCGGCGGCCTGGATTTCGCGCATCGAGGGCAGCTATTCAGGCATCATGGGTCTGCCCCTGTTTGAGACCGCGCAATTGCTGAGCGCCTGGGGCTGGCGCTTCTGAAGTTCGCTCCCCGCGAGCCGCGGCGCCGACGACCACAAGACGAGTCTTGTCGCATGAAGGCCCGAACGTTTCACGGCCCTCATGCAACAGCACTTGCAACTGCATTTGCGACAGCATTTGAGGATTGAGACGAGACGCCATGGAAGACATCCTGATCAACTGGTCGCCGCAAGAGACGCGCGTGGCCGTGGTGGAAAACGGTTCGGTGCAAGAGCTCCATGTCGAGCGCACGCTGGAGCGGGGCCTGGTGGGCAACGTCTACTCGGGCAAGGTCGCCCGGGTCTTGCCGGGCATGCAATCGGCCTTCATCGACATTGGTCTGGAGCGCGCGGCCTTTTTGCATGTCGCCGATCTTCATCTGACCGGCACCCAGGCTGGGCGCAACCATCACGGCGAGGCCGGCGTGGCCACGCCGATCGAGCGCCTGGTCTTCGAGGGGCAGACCCTGACCGTGCAGGTCATCAAGGACCCGATCGGCACCAAGGGCGCCCGCCTGTCCAGCCAGATCAGCATCGCCGGGCGCATGCTGGTGTTCCTGCCGCAGGACGATCACATCGGCATCTCGCAGAAGATCGGTTCGCACGAGGCGCGCGAACAGCTGCGCGCGCGCATGCAAGCCCTGGTCGGCAAGCCGGAGGAGGGTGGCGGCGGCGGCTTCATCCTGCGCACCAATGCCGAAGACGCCAGCGATGAAGAGCTGGCCTCGGATATTGCCTACTTGCGCAAGGCCTGGGCCGCCATCCGCGAGCGCGCCTTCAATTCCCCACCGGGCACCTTGCTGCACCAGGATTTGAGCCTGGTCGAGCGGGTGCTGCGCGACCTGACCAGCGAGCGCACCGGCTCCATCCGCATCGATTCCAAGCTGCAGTACGACGTGCTGCATGCTTTCGGCGAGACCTTTATGCCGGCGGCCACGGCCAAGCTCGAGCATTACCGCGGTGAGCGCCCCATCTTCGACCTCAACAACATCGATGCCGAGCTGAGCCGCGCGCTGGCCCGTCGCGTCGATCTGAAGTCGGGCGGTTATCTGATCTTCGACCAGACCGAGGCCATGACTACGGTCGATGTGAACACCGGCGGCTTTGTCGGTGCGCGCAATTTCGACGACACCATTTTCAAGACGAATCTTGAGGCAGCCGGCGCCATTGCGCGCCAGCTGCGCCTGCGCAATCTGGGCGGCATCATCATCGTCGACTTCATCGACATGACGCGTGAAGAGCACAAGTCGGCGGTGCTGACCGAGTTCCGCAAGCAGCTCAGCCGCGACCGTACCAAGGTCACCCTGGGCGGCTTCACCCAGCTGGGCCTGGTCGAGATGACGCGCAAGCGCACCCGTGAGTCGCTCTCGCGCATGCTCTGCGAACCCTGCCCGACCTGCGAAGGCCGGGGCCAGGTCAAGACCGCGCGCACGGTGTGCTACGACATCATGCGCGAGATCCTGCGCGAGGCGCGCCAGTTCTCGCCCAAGGAGTTCCGCGTCGTGGCCGCTGCCAATGTGGTGGAGATGCTGCTCGATGAGGAAAGCCAGCATCTGGCCGGCCTGTCGGATTTCATCGGCAAGCCGATCTCGCTGACCGCCGAGCCGACCAACCAGACCGAGCATTACGACATCGTGCTGCTCTGAGCGGTGCTGCCCGTGCCGTCAGGCGCTACATCGCCCATGCTGCGCTTCGGCTCCGGCGCCCTCAGGCAAAATCACCGTTATCGCCCTCTGCTTGTGCCCTGGGCCCATGACTTGTTCTCCATGAGCGCTTCCATGTCCGATCTGTTTTCGCGTCGTGTCCTTTTGCAGCAGGCGGCCGCAGCCTCTGCCGCCATGCTGGCCGGGCCTGCCCTGGCCCAGTTCCGGGTGGAAATCTCCGGTGTCGGCGGCTCGCAGCTGCCCATCGCCTTGCCCGATTTCCGTGACGAGTCGGCCAGCGGCCAGGCGGTGGCCGCCATCATCCGCGCCGACCTGGAGCGCAGCGGCCAGTTCAAGATCATCGATGCCGCGCCGGGCCTGTTCGAAGGCAGCGCGCCGAATTGGAGCGAGTGGCGCGGCAAGCAGGCCGATGCCCTGGCCGCCGGTTCGGTCAGCCGCCTGGCCGATGGCCGCTTCGATCTGCGCTACAAGCTCTGGGATGTGGTCAAGGGCGCCGACCTCGGCGGCGAAGCCCATGCCGTTACCGCTGAAGATGTCCGTTTGGCCGCCCACCGCATCGCCGACACCATCTACCAAAAGCTGACCGGCGAGCGCGGCGTGTTCGCCACCCGCATGGCCTACGTCACCCGCGCCGGCGGCCGCTACAGCCTGCGCATCACCGATGCCGATGGTGAGGGCGGCCAGGTCGCCCTGGCCAGCCCCGAGCCCATCATCTCGCCGGCCTGGTCGCCCAATGGCCGCGAACTGGCGTACGTGTCCTTCGAGACCCGCAAGGCCGTGGTCTGGGTGCAGGATCTGCAGACCGGCCGCCGCCGCAAGCTGGCCGATTTCCGCGGCAGTAACAGTGCACCGGCCTTTTCGCCCGATGGCGAATCGGTGGTGATGACTTTGTCGCGCGAAGGCGGCTCCCAGCTCTTCGTGATGAACCGTGATGGCAGCGGTGTGCGCCGCCTGACGCAGAGCTCGGCCATCGACACCGAGCCGGTGTTTGCACCCGATGGCCGCTCGATCTACTTCGTCAGCGACCGGGGCGGCAGCCCGCAGATTTACCGCGTGGCGGTGGGCGGCGGCTCGCCCGAGCGGGTCACCTTCAGCGGCAACTACAACATCAGCCCCTCGGTCAGCCCGGATGGCCGCAGCCTGGCTTTCGTCACCCGCTTGAACGGCAGCCAGTTCCGCATCTGCGTGATGGACCTCGCCTCGGGTGTGGTACAGCAGATCAGCGATGGCAGCGATGACGAAAGCCCGAGCTTCTCGCCCAACGGCCGCCTGATCGTCTACGCCACCCGTTCGGGCGGCCGTGATGTGCTGATGACCAGCACGCTGGACGGCCGCATCAAGGCGAAACTGATTTCTTCGCTTGCCGATGTGCGAGAGCCGACCTGGGGACCCTTCGGTCGTTGATTTCTTTGCAGTTCTGCAGATCGAAAGATGGCAAAGCTGTATGACAATTCGCGGTTGTCAATCCGCCGTCCAGACGGGTGGCTGGCTTTACTTTGATCCGAGCTTGAACCTCGAAAACGAAACAGGAGTGCTTTTCATGAAGATGACGCGTTTTGCTCTGTCCCTCGTGGCCGCTGCCGCTCTGGCAGGCTGCAGCACTGCAGTGAAGCTGGACGAGCCGGCACCGGTGGAAACCCGTCCGGTCACGCAAGCCGCGACGACCAACCCGGCTGCCAATGCCAAGCCCATGGCCGAGTCCAAGGTCCAGACCGTGGACCTGGGTGCTCAGCTGACGGCCGCTGTGGCCAACCAGCGCGTGGTGTATTTCGACCTGGACAGCTATGTCGTCAAGGACGAGTACCGCGGTCTGGTCGATGCCCACGCCAAGCGTCTGAACAACGACCGCAAGATTGCTCTGAGCCTGGAAGGCCACACCGACGAGCGCGGCGGCCGTGAGTACAACCTGGCCCTGGGCCAGAAGCGTGCCGAAGCCGTGGCCAAGTCCCTGAGCCTGCTGGGCGTGGCTGCCAACCAGGTCGAGGCCGTGAGCTTCGGCAAGGAGCGCCCTGCCGCTCAAGGCAGCGACGAAGCCGCTTGGTCCAAGAACCGTCGCGTCGAGCTGAAGGACAAGTGAGATGAAGCTGCCGCGGCTGCTGCCGTTTTGCCTGTTGCTGGGTCTGGCCTTGAGCCAGCCGGCACGGGCTGGCTTGTTTGAAGACGAGGACGCCCGCAAGGCCATCCTCGACCTGCGCGCCAAGCTGCAGCAAAGCGAGGACGCCCAGCGTCAGCGCGCCGAGCAGCTGAGCGCGCTGGTGCAGGAGCAACTGGGCCCGTTGCGCCGCAGCATGCTTGATCTGAACAGCCAGATCGACGGCCTGCGCTCTGAGATCGCAAAGTTGCGTGGTCAGAACGAGCAACTGGCACGTGATCTGTCCGAGACCCAGCGCAAGCTCAACGACCAGCTGCAGGCTTTTGATTCGCGTCTGAAGCCGATGGAGCCCCAGAAGGTGGCGCTTGATGGGCGCGAGTTTCAGGTCGAGCCTGAGGAGCGCCGGCAGTACGAGGCCGCCATGGGTTTGGTGCGTCGCGGTGATTTCGCCGAGGCCACCAGCGCGCTGAACAATTTTGCGCGCCGTTACCCGGCCAGCGGCTACAGTGATTCGGTGCGCTTCTGGCTGGGCAATGCCCAGTACGGCAAGCGTGACTACAAGGACGCCATCGCCAGCTTCAAGGCCTTCATCTCGGGCAACCCGGAACATCCGCGCGCCGGTGAGGCACTGCTGGCCCTGGCCAACTGCCAGATCGAGCTCAAGGATGTGAAGGGCGCACGCCGCAGCCTGGAAGACCTGCTCAAGGCCTACCCGGGCACCGAAGCTGCGCAAGCTGGCAAGGAACGTCTGGCCGCGCTCAAGTCCTGACCGTTCGCGCGGGCAGTCGCTTCTCAGCCTTGGCTGGATGCGTGCCGAGGTGACGATGCCCAGAGGCCCTGCTTGCAGGGCCTCTTTTCTTTTGCCGACCTAAAATCCAAAGCTTGCCTTTCACTCTTCACAGGGGCGCCCGCGCGTCTGACCTTTCCCCATGGATGACACGCCGCTGAACCTGGGCACCGCGCCAAACTTCACATCCGATTTCCCGCCCGACAGCGAACGCCGTTTTGGCGGCCTGCGTCGCCTCTACGGTGCGGCCGATTACCAGCGTCTGCGAGGCTTGCATCTGGCCGTGGTCGGGCTGGGCGGGGTGGGCTCCTGGGCCGTGGAGGCCCTGGCTCGCTCGGGCGTGGCCGGCCTCACGCTGATCGACCTGGATCAGGTCTCGGAATCCAATATCAACCGCCAGATCCAGGCCCTGGGTTCGACCGTGGGCATGGCCAAGGCCGAAGCGCTGCGCCAGCGCATCCAGGACATCCATCCGGAGTGCCAGGTTCGGGTGATCGAAGACTTTGTGGAGCCAGGCAACTGGCCGTCCCTGCTGGGCGGGCCGGAGCAGGAAGCACAGCTGGACGGCCTGATCGACGCCTGCGATCAGGTGCGCGCCAAAGCCTGTCTGGCTGCTTGGGCGCGAGCACGCCAGCTGCCTTTCGTGACCGTGGGCGCCGCCGGCGGCAAACGCGAGCCGCACCGGCTCAGCATCGAGGACTTGTCCGAGACCACGCACGACCCCTTGCTCGCCTCGCTGCGTCAGCGCTTGCGCAAGGAGCATGGCGCGCCGCGTCAGGGCAAGCTGGGCGTGCGCTGCGTGTTTTCGCGTGAGGCCGTGCACCGCCCCGCGGCCGAAGGCGAGGGCGCCGAGCTCTGTGATGTGGACGGCACGTTGAACTGCCACGGCTACGGCTCCAGCGTGGCCGTCACGGCCAGTTTTGGCATGGCGGCGGCGGCTGATTTGATTCAGGCCATCCTGGCGCGCAAAGTCCGCTGAGCGGCCTTGGGGGCGAGTTCGGCCTGTCTTCCGGTCTGTCTCCCAGATTGCCTTCGCCGTGTCAGTGCTTCGGCATGCCGTTGGGACATGCCTTTGAAGATTTTTGGGGTCTTCAAGAAAGTCGCTCAAAGCTCTTGCGAAGGCCAAAAATTCCTGGCTATAATGATGGGCTTCGCTTGATGGGTCGTTAGCTCAGTTGGTAGAGCAGCGGACTTTTAATCCGTAGGTCGCAGGTTCGAGTCCCGCACGACCCACCATCTTTTGATTTGCGAGGGTTGAAGCGCTCAGGCGCTGACCATCGGTTCCAAAATGCGAAGAAGCTGAAAAGCAGAAATTTTTAAAATTTTCATCAAAACAGTGGAAATCGAAAAAATAGATGCTATACTGCAAGGCTTGCAAGGTTGTTGAGAAATTAACGCCAAGCAAGGCAAACAAAGCGTAGGGCTCTTAGCTCAGTTGGTAGAGCAGCGGACTCTTAATCCGTAGGTCGAGTGTTCGAGTCACTCAGGGCCCACCAAAATTAAGAATGGAACAAGCACCAGATGCGAAAGCGGCTGGTGCTTTTTTCATTGCCGCATCGAAATCGACGCGCGCTATCCGAATTGAGTGGCTGCAATCACAAGCTCTTGCCCGAAGTCCTGCCCAGGCGTTCAGCAGGACGCGCGTTCGGAAGTGGCGTAGCGATGTGAGTAAGGGAGAGGCGCGCTTGCGCGCGGGCCCAAGTGCGGCTTCAGTCGCGCGCAGCAGGCGGTTGGTCGGGCGATCCGACCACGGACATGGTCTGGGTGCCGGTGACGATCATGCGCACCATCACCACCAATTGCTCGGTCAGCTCGGGCAGCTTGTCGCGAGGCAGGTCCATGGCGGTGGAGCCGATGGCAAACACCAGGCGGGTGATCGCCTTGGCAGTCAGGCCGGGCTCGTAGAGGCCTGTGCCATTGGCTTCGGCCAGGCGGATCAGGTCTTGGCGCAACTCTTCTTCGAAAAAGCTCAGCTGTCGGTCGACCGCGTGCTTGAACGCATCGGAGCCCACCGTGCCTTCGCGCAGCAGGATGTGCAGCAGCACATCGTTGGAGCTCAGCTGGTCCATGAAAGCCTGCACCGCGCTGCGAACCACGCTGGTGCCGCCGATGGAGCGGCGGCGGGCTTCGCCAATGATGTTGCGCAGAGAGAGACCGGCCAGCTCGATCAGGGCCACGGCCAGCTCGTCCATGTCACGGAACTGGCGGTAGAAGCTGTTGGGCGCAATGCCGGCTTCGCGCGCCACCTCGCGCAGGCTCAGGGAAGAGACGCTGCGGTGCGGGCCGACCAGCTTGAGGGCAGCCTGGATGATGTCATCGCGGGTGATCAGGGCCTTGCGGCCAGGGCCGCTGACACTCGGCGCCTCGTGCGCGTCCACGGCAAGCACCGAAACCGGGGTTTCGAGGGCGGCAGCGTGGGGCAGGGGCGCGAGCGTTGGGGTCATGGAGGCGGTCGGTGCGAGGCACGTATCATACCGACGCTTTAATTAATATACGAGCGTATATAAATTTGTATGCTCATGCATATAATGGCCTCAGTCCAGTGTTTCCCCCTGGACGGAGTGTTGTTCGTGAGCGCATTGACCCCTGCAGTTTCCCCCCCTTCAGCCTCTTCTCCGCGCCAGCAGCCCCGTTTGCTGCGCCGCTGGGCGGGCGCTTTTGTCGATCCCGCCGTGTTTGACTACTGGGCCGGGCATCTCAACCGCCTCTGGACCTGGGAACGCCCCCTGGCGCGCGTGGTCGAGCGCCGCGAGGCCGCGCTGGGTGCCGTCACCCTGGTGCTGCAGCCCAACCGCCACTGGCATGGATTCATCCCGGGCCAGCATTTGAACCTCGGGGTCGAGATCGAGGGCCGCCGCGTCACCCGTTCCTACAGCCTGTGCGATGTGCCGCGGGCCGATGGTCGCTTCGCCGTCACGGTACAGCAGGTCGATGGCGGTTTGATGTCCACCCATCTCTGTACGCGCACCCGCGTGGGCGATGTGCTGGACATCGGCCCGGCTTTTGGTGACCTGGTGCTGCCCAGCACGCTGCAAGGCCGCTACCTGCTGCTGGCCGCGGGCAGCGGCATCACGCCGCTGATGAGCCTGGTGCGTGAACTGGCGGCGCGCCAGATGCCGGTTCCGGTCACGCTGATGTACTGGGTCAAGACCAGCGCCCATGCATGTTTCGTGCCCGAGCTGCAGGCTTTGACTCAACGTTTTCCGAACTTCCAGTTTCAGCTGATCGCCACCCAGCAGGGCGGTCGCCGCATCGATGCCGATCTGCTCGCGCCGCGCCTGGCTGGCGTGGGCGCCGAGACCCATGTCCTGGCTTGTGGCCCGGGCGGCTTTGCGGCCCAGGCACGGGAACTGCTCGCGGGCCAGGCGGCCAGCTTCAAGGCCGAGGCTTTCACGCCCGCCGTGCCCTTGAACACCGACAGCAAGCACCAGGTGCAGGTGGAACTGCGCCGCTCCGGCCGCACGCTGGAGGTGGCTTCGGGCATGTCCTTGCTGGCCGCGCTGGAGGCCCAAGGGCTGCGCCCGGCCTCGGGCTGCCGCATGGGCATCTGCCACAGCTGCGTCTGCATCAAGCACGAAGGCCTGGCCGAAGACATGAACACCGGCGAGCGTTGCAGCGAGCCCAACAGCGCGATTCGCATCTGCGTCAGCCGCGCCTGTACCGACCTCAGTTTGGATCTGTAAACAAGCTCATGAGCAAGTCCCTGACCCGCAATCTCTCGCCGGCCGAGCTGGAAAGTTTCGGCGCCGAAATCGAGGCCCTGCGTGCCCGCACCGTGGCCGATCTGGGCGTGCGCGACGCGCGCTACATCCGCAACATCTTCAAGGCCGTGCGCTGGACCGAGGTGATCGGCCGCGCCGCGCTGATGATCGGCGCTTTCCTGCCCATGCCCTGGCTGATCGGCTTCTGGATCGTCGGCGCGCTGAGCCTGGCGCTGTCCAAGATTCTCGACAATATGGAGCTGGGCCATAACGTCATCCATGGACAGTTCGACTGGATGGGTGACCCCAAGTTCCAGGGCAAGAGCTTCGAGTGGGACATCGTCGGCACCAGCGACAACTGGCGCAAGACCCACAACTTCCGCCACCACACCTACACCAACATCCACGGCCTCGACGACGATATCGGCTATGGCCTGCTGCGCCTCTTCCCTGAGCAGAAGTGGCAGCCCCTGGCGTTGATCCAGCCCATCGTGGCGGTGTTTTTCGCGCTCTTCTTCCAGTGGGGCGTGGCCATCCAGAACCTGCCCAAGGGCGGCTATTTCGGCAAGCATGGCCGCGCCGCGCGCCGCGAGCTCAAGCTGGCCGGCCGCAAGATCTCGCACCAGCTGATCAAGGATTACCTGATCTTCCCGGCCCTGGCCGGCCCGGGCTTCCTGGTGGTGCTGACGGGCAATCTGGTCGCCAATATGCTGCGCAATGTCTGGACCTACACCATCATCTTCTGCGGCCACTTCACCACCGAGGTCGAGACCTTCCACCGCAATGTGCTGAAGAACGAGACCCGCGCCCACTGGTACTGGCGCCAGATCCGCGGCTCCAGCAATCTGGCCGGCGGTTTTGTGCTGAACACGCTGTCGGGCAATCTGAGCCACCAGATCGAGCACCATCTCTTCCCCGATGTGCCTGCCAATCGCTATGTCGAGATGGCGCCGGTGGTGCGCGACATCTGCCGCCGCTACGGTGTGCACTACAACACCGGCTCGCTGCCCAAGCAGTTCGGCCAGGTGATCTGGCGCATCTTGCGCCACAGCTTCCCGAGCCGGCCGCGCCGCGCGGCGGTGGCCAGCCTGCAGGGCTGATTCGTACGCGCGTCCTCCAAGCGAGGGTCGAATGAGAAAAGGGCGGAGCGCCATCGGCGCTCCGCCCTTTGTCGTTTCAGGCCCGCTGGCGGCCGCTCACCAGATGCGCAGGCGCTCGGCGGCCGGCTTGAACAAGGCGTCACCGGCCTTGGTGCCGAAGGCCTCGTGGAAACCGTCGTGGTTGCTGACCGTGCCGTTGGCGCGGAACTCGCCGGGCGAGTGGCTGTCGGTGGTCAGCTGCTGCAGCAGGCGTTCGTCGCGGTACTTGTTGCGCCAGATCTGCGAGAAGCCGAGGAAGAAGCGCTGGGCGCCCGTCGTGCCGCCGATCACCGGCGCCGGCTTGCCGCCCAGCGAGCGCAGATAGGCCTTGTAGGCAATCTGCAGGCCGGACAGGTCGGCGATGTTCTCGCCCAGGGTCAGGCGGCCGTTGATGCGTTTGCCGGGCAGGGGCTGGTAGCCCTCGTACTGCGCCACCAGCTTGGCGGCGATGGCTTCGAAGGCGGCGCGGTCTTCCTGGGTCCACCAGTCGCGCAGCACGCCGTCGCCGTCGAACTGGCTGCCGCGGTCGTCAAAGCCGTGGCTGATCTCGTGGCCGATGACGGCACCGATGGCGCCGTAGTTGATGGCGTCATCTGCTTCCATGCTGAAGAAAGGCGGCTGCAGGATGGCGGCCGGGAAGACGATCTCGTTGGCCGAGCCGCTGTAGTAGGCGTTGACGGTCTGCGGCGTCATGCCCCATTCCTTGCGGTTCACCGGCTGGCCGGCCTTGGCCACCATGCGCTCCCAGGCGAAGCGCGCCGCGCGCTGGCTGTTGCCAAAGGCATCGCCGGGCTTGACCTCGAGGCGGCTGTAGTCGCGCCACTGCTCGGGGTAGCCGATCTTGGCCGTGTACTTGGACAGCTTGTCCTGGGCCTGCGCCTTGGTGGCCGGGCTCATCCAGCTCAGGCCGTCGATCGAGTCCTTGTAGGCCGCCATCAGATTGGCCACCAGGGTCTGCATGCGGGCCTTGTAGGCGGCCGGGAAATGGCGCGCCACCCAGAGCTCGCCCACCGCCTCGCCGAGCGCGCTGTTGGTGTCGTTGATGGACTGCTGCCAACGCGGCAGTTCCGTCTTGGCGCCGGTCAAGGCCTGGCGGAAGGCGAAGTTGGCTTCGCGCACCGCCTTGGGCAGCACATCGGCGCTGCGGCTCAGGGCGTGCAGGCGCAGGTAGAGCTTCCAGTCCTCCAGCGGCAGCTCGGCCAGCAGGCCGGCCAGGGCGCGGATGGCGCTGGGCTGGGCCACATCGATGCTGCGGGTCTGGCCCAGGCCGGCCGATTCCAGATAGGCCATCCAGTCGAAGCCGGGCGCCTGCTCGCGCAGATCGGCCACGCGGGTCGGGTTGTTGGTCTTGACCGGGTTGCGGTTGTCGACCTTGTCCCAGTGCACGGTGGCGATGCGCTCTTCCAGGGCCAGCACGCGCTGGGCGGCCGCGGCGGGCTCGGCTTCACCGGCGATGCCCGCCAGCTGGCCCAGGTAGACGCGGTAGGCCTCGCGAGCCTTGGCCATGCGGACGTCATCCTTGAGCAGGTAGTAGTCGCGGTCCGGCAGGCCCAGGCCGCTCTGGCCCATGCGCACGCCGTTCATCTTGGGGTTCTTGGCCTCGGCCGTCACACCCACGCGCACCGGCGAGGTGGCGAAGAGCTGTGAGCGGCCCAGCCATTGCGCCAGCGCCGTCCGGTCCTTGATGGCCGAGATCTCTTTCAGCAGCGGCTGGATGGGCGCCAGGCCGGCGCGCTCGATCGCCTCGGTGTCGAGGTGGCTGCGGTAGTAGTCGGCGATCTTCTGGGCATTGCTGCCGGCCGCATGCTGGCCGCGGGCCAGCTCGTCGATCAGGGCGCGCACGCGCGCGTCGGACTGGTCGATCAGCAGATCAAAGCTGCCATAACGCGATTTGTCGGCGGGGATCTCGGTGTTCTTCAGCCACAGGCCGTTGACGGCGCGGAAGAGATCGTCCTGCGGCCGCACGCTGGGGTCGAAGCTGCTGCGGTCCAGGCCCTGGATGACCGGGGTGCTCGTGTCTGCAATCGTCGCGGCCTGGGCCGCAACGGCGCCGCAGGCCAGTGCCACCAGCAAGGGCAGGGTGGCGAGCCGGGAAGGGTGCTTCAACATGGGCGGATTCCTTGTGAATGGTGTCGGAGACTCGGTGGGGTGCATCGCCTCACCAGATGCGGATGCGCTCGCCCTCGGGCTTGAACAGGCGGTCGCCCTTGCGGGTGCCGAAGGCCTGGTGGAAAGCGTCGTGGTTGACCACGCCGCCGTTGGCGCGGAACTGGCCCGGCGAATGCGGGTCGGCCATCAGCTGTTGCAAGAGCAGGGGCGGGCGCACCTTCTCGCGCCAGATCTGCGCGAAGCCGAGGAAGAAGCGTTGCTCACCGGTGTAGCCATCCAGCACCGGCGCCGGCTTGCCGCCCAGCGAGGCCTGGTAGGCCTTGTAGGCGATCTGCAGGCCCGACAGGTCGGCGATGTTCTCGCCCAAGGTCAGCTGGCCATTGACGCGCTTGCCGGGCAGGGCCTGGTAGGCGCTGAACTGCTGGGCCAGGCGCTGGCCCAGGGCCTCGAAGGCCTTGCGGTCGGCCGGCTGCCACCAGTCGCGCAGCATGCCGTCTCCGTCGTACTGAGCGCCCTGGTCGTCGAAGCCGTGGCTGATCTCGTGGCCGATCACGGCACCGATGCCGCCGTAATTGACCGCGTCATCGGCCTTCATGTCGAAGAAGGGCGGCTGCAGGATGGCGGCCGGGAAGACGATCTCGTTGAAGGTCTCGTTGTAGTAGGCGTTGACCTGTTGCGGCACCATGCCCCATTCGCTGCGGTCGACCTTCTGGCCCAGCTTGGCGGCCTCGCGGGCCCAGGCGAACTGCGCCGCGCGCTGCTGGTTGCCGAGCGCGTCGCCGGCCTTGACCTGCAGGGCGCTGTAGTCGCGCCAGACATCGGGGTAGCCGATCTTGACCAGGTATTTGGACAGCTTGTCCTGCGCTTGCAGCTTGGTCTCGGGCGTCATCCAGCTCAGGCCGTCGACCGAGCTCTTGTAGGCGGCCAGCAGATTGGCCACCAGCTCCTGCATGCGCGCCTTTTGCGCCGGCGGGAAATGCTGGGCCACGTAGAGCTCGCCCACGGCTTCGCCCAGGGCCTCGTTGATCGCATCCACGCCTTGCTTCCAGCGCGGCAGCTCCTGCTGCGTGCCGCTCATGGCGCGGCCGTGGAAGGCAAAGGCCGCGGCGCGGAAGGGCTGGGGCAGCACGGCGGCGTGGGCGTCCAGGGTGTGCAGCTTGGCATAGAGCTTCCAGTCGGCCAGCGGCGCTTCGGCCAGCAGCTGGGCCAGGCCGCGGATGGCGCTGGGCTGGGCCACGGTCAGCTTGTCCACGGCCTTGAGCTGGGCGGCGGCGAAGAAGGCGTTCCAGTCCAGGCCCGGCGCGGCTGCGCTCAGCTCGGCCGGCGTCATCGGGTTGTAGGTCTTTTGCACATCGCGGCTGCTGACCACGTCCCAATGCGCCTTGGCCATGCGCGTTTCCAGGGCCAGCACGCGGCGCGCGGCTTCGGCCGGCTGGGCTTCGCCGCTCAGGCGCGCCAGCTTGCTCAGGTAGGCCAGGTAGGCGCTGCGAGCCTTGGCCAGGCTGGGGTCGCGCAGGTTCAGGTAGTAGTCGCGCTCGGGCAGGCCCAGGCCCGACTGGGCCAGCTGCAGGCGGTTGACCATGGGCTCCTTGGGGTCGGGGCCCAGGCCCAGACGGAAGGGTTGGCGCAACTGGCCTTGCGCCGAGCCCAGCCAGACCAGCAGCTGCTCGCGGCTCACCAGTGCGGTGATCTCGTCCAGGCGCGGCTGCAGGGCGCTCAAGCCCTCGCGGTCGATGCGGGCAGTGTCCAGAAAGGCGGCGTAGAACTGGCCGATCTTGGCCTCCTTGCTGCCTTCGGACTGAGGCTGCGCCGCCAGGCCCTCGGCCAGGGCGCGCACGCGCTGGTCGCTGAGCTCGGCCAGTTTCTCGAAGCTGCCCCAGGAGCCCTTGTCGGCCGGGATGGTGGTGGCCTTGATCCAGCCGCCGTTGGTGGCGCGGAACAGGTCGTCCTGCACCCGCACCTTGCGGTCGAAGTAGGGCAGGTCCAGGCCGGAGGCCGGTGCGTCTGCGGCCAGGGCCGCGCCGCTGGCCAGGGCGCTCAGGCTCGAGATGCCGGCGACGTGGAGCAGGGCCACCAGGGTGCAGTGTTGGAAGGCGTTCATGGCGGGAGTTCGCAAATCAAAGATCAGGTTCAGAAATGGGAAATGCCCGGCTTCCTGCGAAACCGGGCATTGGCAATCGGGGCAGACCGCGCATGTGGAGATCGGTTGGCTTGAGCCTACCCGGCATGGCCGGGCGTGCCGAAAGTCAGCGCTCGGGAGTTTCCCGGGTCGAGCTTCATGGCCGTGTTCAATCCAGCGAGACGCGCTGGCCTTGCACCCAGACCTGTTGCAGCTGCAAGTCCGCATCCAACACCACCACATCGGCCCAGGCGCCGGCCTGCAGGCGGCCGCGCTCGGCCAGGCCCAGGTAGTCGGCCGGGTTGCGTGACAGGCGCGCCGAAGCGTCTTCCACGCTGAGGCCCACCTCGACCAGATTGCGCAGCGCCTGGTCCATGGTCAGGGCGCTGCCGGCCAGGGAGCCGGTGGCCAGGCGCACGCAGCCCAGGCACTTGAGCACGCGCTGCGAGCCCAGGCTGTATTCGCCGTCCGGCATGCCGGTCGCCGCGGTGGCGTCGGTCACGCAGTAGAGCTTGGGGATGGCGCGCAGGGCCGCGCGCATGGCGCCCGGGTGCACATGCTGCAGATCGGGGATCAGCTCGGCATACTCGGCATGGGCCAGGGCCGCGCCCACCATGCCGGGCTCGTAGTGGTTGAGGCCTGGCATGCCGTTGAACAGGTGGGTGAAGCCGGCCACGCCGGCCTTGAGTGCTGCCACGCCGTCCTCGTAGCTGCCGGCGCTGTGGCCGATCTGCACGCGGATGCCCAGGGCGCTGAGCTCGGGGATCAGGGCCAGGTGGCCGGGGATCTCGGGCGCCAGGGTCAGCACCTTGATGGCCGCCAGGGCAGAGAAGGCCTGCACCGCCTCCAGCGTGGCGCGGCTGACGATGTCGGGCTGGGCACCGAGCCGGCGTGAGCTCAGGTAAGGGCCTTCCAGATGCACGCCGAGGATGCGCGCCTCGTAAGCCCGCGGCTCGGCCATCACCGCGCCAATGCCTTGCAGGGCGCGCTCGATATCGCCTTGCGGCGCGGTCATGGTGGTGGCCAGCAGGCTGGTCGTGCCGTGGCGGGCATGGGCGCGCGCCACGGTGCGGGCACTCTCGCCGCCCTCCATGATGTCCACGCCCAGGCCGCCGTGCACATGGAGGTCGACAAAGCCGGGCAGGATCAGCCGGTCTTCGGGCGCGCTGGCGTCCTCATGGAGGGCGGCGATGCGCCCATCGGCTAAGAATTCGAGATGGCCGCGCACCCAGCCCTGCGGGCCGAGGATGCGACCCGAGAGGGACTGCGGGTTCATGGAATTGGAGCGTTAGGGATTTGCATTGCAGGAGCGCGGTGGGGCGCTCAATCCACCACGATGAGTTCGATGCCGAGGCGCTGCAAGCCTTCGCGGTATTCCGTGCTGATGCCCGCATCGGTGATGACGGTGTGCACCCGGTCCATCTGGATGATGCGGTGCAGGCTGACGCGGCCGAACTTGGAGGCGTCGCTGACGACGAAGACTTTTTTGGCGCGCTCGACCATCTTGCGGTTGATGCTGGCCTCGGCCTCGTGGTGGGTGGTGATGCCGAACTGCAGGTCCAGGCCGTCCACGCCGAGGAAGAGCTTGTCGAAGTTGTAGCCGTTCAAGCTGGCCTCTGCCTGCGAGCCCTGGATGGACAGCGATTTCTTGCGCAGCAGGCCGCCGGTCAGCATCAGCTCCACGCCCTCGGCATCGGCCAGCTCCCAGGCGATGTTCAGGCCGTTGGTCATCACCGTCACACGGGCGTCGGCGGGCAGCTGGCGCAGATGGCGGGCCAGGGGCATGGTGGTGGTGCCCGAGTCGATGATGATGTTGTCGCCCGGCTCGACCAGGGCCGCGGCGCGTGCGCCGATGCGCTCTTTCAGCGTCGAGTTCAGCTCATCCTTCTGGCGGATGTTCTGTTCCTGCGGCGGCATGCGGTTCAAGCTGGCGCCGCCGTAGTTGCGGGTGACCAGGCCCTGGTCCTCGAAGACGCTCAGGTCGGTGCGTATGGTCACGGCCGACACGCCCATCATGGGCACCAGCTCGGCCACCTGCACGCTGCCGTTCTCCATCAGCATTTGCAGGATCTGTTCGCGCCGCTCTCGGGTATTCCTCATGGACTCGTGGCTTTCGATTCAAGGGGTTTTTGAGGCTCAAACTCAAGCTGGCTCGTGGCGGGCTCGGTTCAAAGCTTGTGATCGGAATGAATCTTAATTGAACGAAAGAATCGAGCTATTGGTACTTTCGATGTGTCGGCGCCCCGGCCGGGCGCTCAGGCGGGGTGGCGGTTGCGGGCACAGGCCCGGGCGTAGCGGGCCAACTCCAGCCCCACTTTGTGGCGGGCCAGGGCTGCGGGCTCGGCGGCCAGCTCGCCGGACAGCACGGCCTCCAACTGCTGCGGCAGGTGCTGGCTCAGCAAGGGCAGGGGAATGCCGCTGGCCTTCAGATTGGCGATCAGGCGCTGCAGGGCGGCTTGCACCTCGGGCTCGCCCCAGTAGTAGCGGCAGCGGTCGCTGAAGGCAAAGCGGCGCAGCAGGCGCTGCTCGTCTGGGCTGCCGGCATAGTGCTTGGCCCAGTGCTTGGGCTCGTTCAGCATGCAGCGCTCCAGCACACCGGGCAGGTCAGCCTGATGCTCGGCCGGCAGCAGCTCGCGCTCGATGGCCGAGAGCGCAAACCAGGCCTCGCGCAGGGCAAAAGTGACTGCTGGGCCGACCTTGAGGATGGCGTAGTGATCTCGCACCAGGGCGTGCAGCGAGGCTTCCGTCTGGTAGTCGGTCGAGTGGGCCTCGAAGACCAGGCGCGGCTGGGTTTCGATGAAGGCCGACAGCGCCCCTGCGGCGGCCGGCTGGTAGTGCTGGACCTGGCTGTGGTCGAAATCGACGCCGGGCTGCACCACCATGGCGATCACACGTTGCCATGCTGCTTCCAGGCCCTGAGCCGCAAATGCCTGCTCATGCACGGCCAAGGTGGCGGCGGCTGCCGCCGGCGCGGTGACGGCCACGCCGCCGCCCAGCGACGCTTCGCCGCCCGGCACCGGCACCTCGGTGCCGATCACATAGACCGGCGGCGCCAAACCCAGGCGCGCGGCCGTGGCCTCGGCCACCAGGGCCAGATCGGCCGAGCGTGCGGCCACGGTCGCGTCGCTGAGCGGCCGGGTGTCGTCGGCACAGGCCATGCTGCAGTCGAGGTGGATCTTCTCGAAGCCCGCCGCCACATAGGCCTCGATCAGCACGCGGGCATGGCCCATGGCCTCGGCGGCCGGCAAATGCTGCCAGGCATTGGGGCCCAGGTGGTCACCGCCCAGCGCGATGCGATCGAGCGGGAATTGAGCCTCCGCCGCCAGGGCCTGCACATAGTCGCGGAACTGCGGCGGCGTCATGCCGGTGTAGCCGCCGAACTGGTCCACCTGGTTGGAGGTCGATTCGATCAGCAGCGGTGTGTCGTAGGCCTGCGCCACCTCCATCGCTGCCTGCAGCACGAAAGGATTGGCCGAGCAGACGCTGTAGAGGCCGACGGGCTGGCCGTTGCGGTGGGCGGTGATGGTGGCGAGCAGATGGGACATGGGGGCAGGCAGGAATAGAAATGGGGGCAGAGCGGCTTCATCTCAGGCGCTGGCGCGCCAGCAGCGCGGCACCGCGCGCGCCGCCGGCATCGCCGAAGCGCGGCGGCAGGATGGGCGGCACGCTGACGCCCTGGAAGAGATGCGGGCCTATCGCCTCGGGCAGATCGGTGTAGAGGCTTTGCAGCTTGGACAGCCCCCCGCCCAGCACCAGCACATGGGGGTCGTAGGCCATGATCAGGCCGGCCAGGGCATGGCCCAGCAGGTCCAGATGCACGGCCAGGGCCTGGCGCGCGTGGGCCTCGCCCGCATCGGCCGCGGCCACGATCTCGGGCACGGACTGGCCTGCCGGGCCGCCGAAATGCTGGAACAGGGCCGCCAGGCCGCTGCCCGAGACATAGCGCTCGACGCAGCTCTGCAGCCCGCAGGCACAGGCCAGCAGGGGCAGGCGGTGGCGCTGTTGCAGCAGCGCCGGCAGGGCCCAGTGGCCCCACTCACCGGCCAGTCCGTTGTAGCCGGCGATCAGCCGGCCCTGGACGCAAAAGCCGCCGCCTGCCCCGGTGCCGAGAATGGCGCCGAACATCGAAGCAAAGCCCTCGGCCGCGCCGCCTTGCGCCTCGGACAGGGCAAAGCACTGGCAGTCATTGCCGATGGCCACGGGCCGGCCCAGGCGCTCGCGCAGGACCTGCGGCACGGCGCGGCCGCTCAGGGCGGGCACATTGGAGCTGAGCTGCAAGCCGGTCTGCGGGCTGATGATGCCGGGCAGGCCCAGGCCCACGCGGCCGCTGCAAGCCAGGGCCCGGTCGGCCTCCATCACCAGCTCGGCAATCGCCTCGACAAAGGCTTCGAAATCCTGCGTCGGCGTGGCCACGCGGCGGCGGTAGAGCTCGTCGAAGCTGGGCGCGCCGCCATCAAAGGCGACCAGCTCGATCTTGGTGCCGCCGATGTCCAGGCCGTAGCAGGGCGCGCTGGCCGGCGGGCTGGACTCAGTCGCAGTGGACACGGGCGGACTCGACATAGGGATAAATCTCCACACCCTGCACGACCCGGTTGACCGTGCCATCGGGGAAGGGATTGTCCGGCGTCAGGCCCAGGGCCACCGAGCGGTGCAGGGCGTACTGCTGGGCCAGGATCAGCCACAGCGTGGTCAGCCAGCTGTCGCTCAGGCCGCTGGGCTCGGCGCTCAGGGCGCGGCTCAGCAGAGGGTTGTCGCCCTGCAGCGCGCCGGCACCGGCCTCGCCGATCAGCAGCACGCGGCCGGCAATGCCGTCGCGCAGCAGCTCGTTCAGCAGGTCTTGCTCATAACGGCGCGCATGCGCGTCCTGCGATTGGAAGATCACGACCAGGCTCTGGCCATTGAGCATGGATTTGGGGCCGTGGCGGAAGCCCAGCAAGGTGTTCGAGAAGGCCAGCACGCGGCCGCTGGTCAGCTCCAGCACCTTGAGCGCCGACTCTTGCGCCAGAGCCTCCAAGGGGCCGCTGCCCAGGTAGACGATGCGGTCGAAGGGCTGGGCGGCCAGCTCGGCCAGGGTGGCCGCATGCTGGGCCAGCAAGGCCTCGGCGCGGCTCGCCACCAGCTCCAGGCGGGCCAGGCGTTCGGCCCAGGGTGCGCGGCTGAACGCGGCCAGGGCGGCCAGCTGCATGCTGCTGAAGCTGCTGGTCATGGCAAAGCCGCGGTCGCAGGAGGCGGCCGGCATCAGCAGGTTCAGGGTGTCGGCGCGGGCGGCGTTGTTGCGATAGAGCTCGCCCTCGGCATTGCAGGTGATGTTCAGAAAGCGCGGCGCATCGATCTGCTGACGCAGCAGCTCGACGGCAGCCAGGCTTTCCGGGCTGTTGCCGCTGCGCGCGAAGGACACCAGCAAGGTGGGTTGCTCGCGCTGCAGATAGAGCTCGGGGTGGGTCAGCAGGCTGGTGGTGGCCACGGCGCGCACCTCGGCGGGCCAGTCGCGGTTAATCTCGTCGGCCAGGGTCTGGCCCACATAGGCCGAGCTGCCCGCGCCGGTCAGGATGACCCGGTGGCTGGGCTGGCTCAGCCATGCGTCGAGAAAAGCGCGCAGCTGGGCTTGATGGTCGGCCAGCGAGGCGGCCAGCTCGCGCCAGACGCGGGGCTGCTGCGCGATTTCCTCCGCCGTGGCCAGGCCTTGCAAGTGCTGCCAGTCGCTGGCGCTGCGGTTGAGAAGAGTAGTCATTGTTTTTATCGAAAGATTGTCGTGAAATTTATCGTTTAACTTTCGATTCGTCAAGCAAGCTCGCGTAAAGGAAAGAAATATCGATGAAACAAAAGAAATTGACTTTCGGGTGATCGCTTCAAGCCAGGACGGCTGCGCCGGGCCGGGTGTCCGCTGGCCCGTCGGGCTGCTTCAGCTGTCCTTGCGACGCAGTTGGTCCAAGGCCACGGCCAGCAGCAAGATGCTGCCGCGCACCATGTACTGGTAGAAGGCGTCGATATTGAGCAGGTTCATCGCGTTTTGCACCGTGCCCATGATGAGCACGCCCACCACCATGCCCGAGATGCTGGCGCGGCCGCCCATCAGCGAGACACCGCCCAGCACGCAGGCCGAGATCACATTGAGCTCGAAGCCCTGGGCCGCATTGGGCTGGCCGCTGGTGATGCGCGCCGCCAGGATGACGCCGGCCGCCGCCGCCACCACACCCTGGATCAGGAAGATGGTGATGCGCACGCGGGCCACGTGGATGCCGGCCAGGCGGGCGGCTTCGGGGTTGCCGCCGATGGCCAGGGTGTTGCGGCCGTAGACCGTGCGGTTGAGCAGCAGGGCGAACAAGGCCACGCAGGCGATGGTGATCCAGACCGGCACCGGCAGGCCCAGCCAGAAGGCATTGCCGAGCTCAAAGAAGGCATCAGCCGAGATGCCCACGGCCTGGCCGCCCGCGGTGATGAAGGCCAGGCCGCGCACGATCTCCATGGTGGCCAGGGTGGTGATCAGGGCGTTGATCTTCCAGCGCGCGATCACCACGCCATTGACCCAGCCGATCACGGCGCCGGCCGCCAGGGCTGCAGCAATGCCCAGGGCGATGCTCTCGGTCTGGTTGATCACGGTGGCGCAGAGCACGCCGGCCAGTGCCACGGTGGAGCCGATGGACAGGTCGAAGTCGCGCGAGGCGATGCAGAAGGTCATGGCGCAGGCCACCATGCCGATCTGCGAGACCGACAGGGCCAGGCCGATCATGTTCGGCACACTGAAGAAATACTCCACCGTCAGCGAGAGCACGCCGAAGAGCAGGGCGAAGATCAGCAGCAGGCTGTGCTCGTCCAGCAGGCGCAGCAGGGTCTTTCGGCGGGCGGGGGAGGCGGCTTGCATGGGCTCTGGCATGGGCGTGGAAGACAAAGAGTCGGTGCTCGTGTTCATCGGGGTCGATTCAGGATTCGGTGACAGTCGAGATCAGGGCTTCAGGCCGCTTGCGCTTCTGGGCGGGCGCCGCCATCGGGCAGGGCCAGGGCCAGCACCCGGGCCTCGTTGGCTTCGCCACGGGCCAGGCTGCCGGCGATGCGGCCCTGGCGCATGACCAGCACCCGGTCGGCCAGGCCCAGCACCTCGGGCAGCTCGCTGGAGACCACGACGATGGCCACGCCGCGTGCGGCCAGCTCATGCAGCACCTCGTAGATTTCGCTCTTGGCGCCGATGTCGATGCCGCGGGTGGGCTCGTCGATGATCAGCACCTTGAGCTCGCGCTCGGCCAGCCAGCGTGCCAGGATGGCTTTTTGCTGGTTGCCGCCCGAGAGCAGGCGGATCTCCTGCGCCGGGCTGGGCGTCTTGATGCGCAGGCGGGCGATGAACTCGGCCGCCACCTCGGCCTCGCGCCGGGCGTTGATCAGCAGGCCCGGCGTGTTGCGCCGGCAGCTGAGGTTGATGTTCTCGGCCACCGAGCGGCAGCCGATGATGCCCTGCTCCTTGCGGTCCTCGGGGCAGAACATCAGGCCGGCGGCGATGGAGCTTGCGACCGAATCTCCGCGCATCAACTCACCGTCCAGCCATACCTGGCCGCTGCGGCGCGGGTCGGCGCCGAAGACCAGGCGCATCAGCTCGCTGCGGCCCGCACCCATCAGGCCGAAGAAGCCGACGATCTCGCCGGCGGCGACCTCGAAGCTGGCCGGCTCGGGCAGGCTGCGGCCGCTGAGCTGCTGCACTTGCAGGCGCGGCTTGCGTGCAGGGGTTTCGTGAGCTGCCACGGCTTGCTTTTTCCTGCTGCTGCCGAACACATCCTGGATCTCGCGGCCCACCATGGCCTGCACCAGCTGATCGCGGCTGATGCCTTGCAGGCTGGCGAAGCGGCCGACCGAGCGGCCGTCGCGCAGCACGCTGGCGCCGTCGCAGAGGGCGAAGATTTCATCCAGGCGGTGCGACACATAAATCAGCACCTTGCCCTGATCGCGCAGCTCGCGCACCAGGCGGAACAGGGTTTCGGTCTCGCTGTGCGAGAGCGAGCTGGTCGGCTCGTCCAGCGCGATCACGCGCGCATCGCGCAGCACCGCCTTGCAGATCTCCACCATCTGGCGCTGGCCGATGGAGAGCTCGATCATGCGGGCGTCCAGGTCGAGCGCGATGCCGATGCGGGCCAACTGGGCACGCATCTGCGCGTGCGCTTCGGCAAAGCGCACGAATCCCCAGCGCTGCGGCAGTCGGCCCAGCCAGAGGTTCTCCAGCACCGTCATCTCGGGGATGTATTGCAGCTCCTGGTGGATGACGGCAATGCCCTGGTTCAGCGCATCGGCCGCACTCTTGAACTGCAGGGTCTGGCCGGCGAACTGCAGGCTGCCGCCATCGGGGCGCAGCTCGCCGCCGAGGATTTTCAGCAGCGTGCTCTTGCCCGCGCCGTTCTCGCCCAGCAGGGCATGAACCTGGCCGGCCGGGATGTCGAGGTCCACGCCGCCCAGGGCACGCACGCCGGGAAAGGATTTGCTGAGCGCGCGGATGTGCAGGTCCTGCTTCATGAGGTCACAGGCCCAGGCTGGTTCGCACCTGCTTGAAATTGGCGCGGTCGGCCAGGGTGCCGCTGGTCAGGGTCAGCTTGGGGGGCTCCTTGCCGTTCTTGATCCAGTCGAACATGGCGACCGCCGTGTCATAGCCGTGCTTGCGCGGGCTCAGCATCACGGTGGCGACGAAGCCGGTGGGCTCGGCCTTGGCGAACTCGTTGACGGCCGATTGGCTGCCGCCGATGCCCACGCCGATCACGCTGGCGGCCTTGAAGCCCTTGCCCTCGCTGGCGCGCACGCCGCCGAGCACGGCCTCGTCATTGGGGCCGAAGACCAGCCACTGCTTGAACTTGGGGTTCTGGGTCAGGGTCACGGTGGCGGCGTTGAAGGCGTTCTCGGTGTCGGCCTTGGGCATGGGGGCGCTGACAATGTTGGCGGCCGGCAGGCCGGCCTGGGTCAGCACGGCGCTGCTGCCATCGGTGCGTTCCTTGGAGGTGCTGAGCTGGTCGTAGGTGACGCGCAGGGCGCCAACCTCGGCCAGCTTCCAGCCGCGCTTTTTCACTTCGGCCAGCAAGGCCTCGCCGACCTGGGCGCCGATGGCGCTGGCCGAGATGCCGACATGGGCAATCGCCTCGATCGGCTTGCCGGCGCCGTTGACCAGGCGGTCGTCCACGCTGATCAGCTTGAGATTGGCCTGGCGTGCCCGTGCCTGCAGGGCCGGGCCCAGCTTCACATCGGGGGCGCAGACGATCATGCCCTGAGCGCGCTGGGCGGCCAGGTTGTCGATGGCGGAGAGCAGCTTGTCGCCATCGGGCGCGGCGATCTTGATCAGGGTGAAGCCCTTGTCCTTGGCGGCCTGCTCGGCATGGCGCCACTCGTCCTGGAACCAGGGCTCGTCGACCTGCTTGATGATGAAACCGATCTTGACCGGCGAAGCGGCATCGGCGGCCAGGGCGGCTGTGCTCAGCAGGCCCGCAGAGAGCAGGGCGGCGCAGCCGGCCGCCAGGGCCAGGCGGCGGCAGATGGTGCGGCGGGCTGGGGGCAGAGGCAGCGCAGTGGCGGCGTCAGGGCTCGGGGTGGCGGTCGGTTTCATCGCATGTCTCCTCGGGGTCGGGCCTGCGGGCCCATGGCGTCTGGATGGTTGGGGCGGGTGCTTCTTGCGCTGTGGCGCCCGCGAGCCGGGGCCGCAGGCGCAGAGGGCTGGCACGCAGGCCGGAGTTTCGTCTCTTTTGCGACCCGCGCCCGGCACTTCACCCGCAATGCTTCTGTTTAGTGCTTGTTTCTTTCGAAACGAAACCTTTAACTTTCGAAATTGCGGGCCAATTGCCGTCTTGTGGCAGCGACATCGGCTCAGAACAAAACTTTCGAAGCAAGAATGTATCAATAAAAATCTTTCTTTTCACAAGTCCGGCAAGAATTTCTGCTAGTGGTTTCTACTGAATTTGTCTTTTTCGCAGGGGTATTGCTGGTTTTCTTCGTTGACATCTTGCTTTGTGCTGCATAGAGTCTTTCCATTGCTTTCGATTTGCGCAATCGAGCGAGGGGCTCGCGGCGCAGACGGACAGGGCCGTTCACCCGGGCGGCCTCACCCCCACACCGCAAACCCGGCCGCGCCAGTTCCAAAGGCGGCAGCGAGGATTTGCAGGACGTCGTTGATTCAGAGGGATATGCAGATGGTCAAGAACCGCTCACCGCAGCCGACGCTGCCAAGCCATGCGCCAAGCACCGCGCTGCGGACGCCGGCCTTGGCCCTGGCTGTGCTCCAGGTCTGCGGTGGCCTGCTGCTGGCGGCGGCTGAGGTGGCGGCGGCGCCGCTGGGTGCGCTGCGCGAGATTCAGGCCGTGCCGGCTTCCGCCACGCCGGCGCCGGGCGAAGGCCTGCAGCAGTGGGATCTGCGCACCGACAGCAAGATGCGTCTGCGCATCAGCCTGCTCAAGCCCGATGTGCTGCGCCTCTGGGCCGGGGCCAAGGATCAGCTGCAGTCCGCCGGTGACAAGGCGGCGCCCATCGTCATCGAGACCCTCAGCCAGCCGGTGGCCCACAGCTGGAGCGATCAGGGCGACCACCACCTGCTCAAGACCGAGGCCCTGGCCCTGCGCGTCTACAAAAAGCCCTTGCGCCTGGCGCTGTACAAGGCCGACAACCGCAGCCTGCTCTGGCAGGAAACCCAAAGCCTGGACATCGCCGACAAGCTCAGCGTGCAGACCTTGAGCAGCCAGAAGGACGAACGCTTCTTCGGCGGTGGCCAGCAGAATGGCCGTTATGAGTTCAAGGGCAAGCAGCTCGAGGTGTCCTACTCGGGCGGCTGGGAAGAGGGCGATCGGCCCAGCCCCGCGCCTTTTTTGATGAGCTCGCGCGGCTGGGGCATGCTGCGCAACACCTGGAGCGACGGCAGCTACGACCTGCGCTCGCCCGAGCAGATCTCGCTCCAACACAAAGAGGGCCGCTTCGACGCCTTCTTCTTCGTCGGCCCCAGCATTCGCGAGGTGCTGGCCCGCTACACCGAGCTGACCGGCCGCGCCCGCCTGCTGCCACGCTGGGCCTACGAATATGGTGACGCCGATTGCTACAACGACGGCGACAACGTCAAGAAGCCCGGCACTGTGCCCAAGGGCTGGAGTGATGGCCCGACTGGCAAGACACCCGATGTGCTGAACTCGGTGGCGCGCAAGTACCGCGAGCACGACATGCCCGGCGGCTGGATCCTGCCCAACGACGGCTATGGCTGCGGCTACACCGACCTGCCCGATGTTGTGAAGGGCCTGGCCGATCTGGGCTTCCGCACCGGCTTGTGGACCGAGAACGGCGTGGACAAGATCAAGTGGGAAGTCGGCACGGCCGGCAGCCGCGCGCAAAAGCTGGACGTGGCCTGGACCGGCCAGGGCTACCAGTTCGCCATGGATGCCAACCAGTCGGCTTTCAATGGCATTCTGGACAACTCCGACGCGCGGCCTTTTTTGTGGACCGTGATGGGCTGGGCCGGAATCCAGCGCTATGCCGTGACCTGGACCGGCGACCAGAGCAGCAGCTGGGACTACATCCGCTGGCACATCCCGACCTTGATCGGCTCTGGCCTTTCGGGCCAGGTCTATGCCACCGGCGACGTGGACGCCATCTTCGGCGGCAGCCCCGAGACTTACACCCGCGACCTGCAATGGAAGGCCTTCACCCCGGTGTTGATGGGCATGAGTGGCTGGGCCGAGGCGGCGCGCAAGCACCCCTGGGCCTACGATGAGCCCTACCGCAGCATCAACCGCAAATACCTGAAGCTCAAGATGCGGCTGATGCCCTATATGTACACCCTGGCCCATGAGGCCGAGGTCAGCGGCGCGCCCCTGGTGCGCGGCCTGATGTGGGACCACCCGCAAGACCCGGCTGCCTTCACCGAGGCGCACAAATACCAGTTCCTGCTCGGCCGTGATCTGCTGGTGGCGCCGGTCTTTCGCAGCCAGGCCGCCTCGGGCGGCTGGCGCAAGAACATCCACCTGCCGCAAGGCCTGTGGTTCGACTATTGGGACGGCCGCAGCGTCCGTGCACCGGAAGCCGGCCGCACGATCGACCTGCAGGTCGGCCTGGACAAGCTGCCCGTCTTTGTGCGCGGCGGCGCCATCCTGCCGCTCTACCCGGAAAGCCTGTACGACGGCGAAAAGCCCAAGGACGAGCTGGGCCTGGACCTCTATCCCCACGGTGAATCGAGCTTCACTTTGTACGAGGACGATGGCCTGACCCGCCAGTACCGCGAGCAGGGCAAGAGCAGCCGACAGCGCATCCGCATGAGTGCGCCGCTGGACGGCGCCGGCGATGTGCGGGTGGAGGTCGGCGTGGTCGAGGGCGAGTACGCCGGCCAGCTGGCGCAGCGCCGCCTGGCCTTGAGCGTGCACACCCGCGTCAAGCCGGCGTCCGTGGAATTGGGCGCTCAGCTTCTGCCCGAACTGCCCGATGCCCAGTCCTTGCAAGCGGCCAGCCAGGGCTGGTTCTTCGATGCGGCCGACCGCTTCGGCACGGTGCAGATCAAGACCGGCCCGCGCTCCATCCGCCAGCCGGCCAGCTTCCTGCTGAAGATCGCTGCGGGCAGCGTGCTGGCCGGCAGCGAGGATTTCCCGGCCGCCCCGGTGCTGGGCCGCCAGGTGCCGGTGGACAGCCTGACCGTGGTCAACCGCCCGGCCGAAGAGCCGGGCCACAGCATCGAGCGTGCCTTCGACGGCAAGCCCGAGACCTGGTTCCGCACCACCCGCAACCAGGCCATGAAGGCCGGGCCGCATGAGTGGGTGCTGGGCCTGGGCGAGCGCCGCCTGATCGACGGCATCGAGCTCGCGCCGCGCAATGACAAGAACTGGAAGTACGGCCAGGTTCGCGACTTCGAGGTTTACATGGGCGACAACAACGGCGACTGGGGTGCCCCAGTGCTGGCCGGCCGCCTGCCGCTGAAGGAGGGCCTGCAGACCCTCCACTTCCCCAAGCCGGCCGCCGGCCGCCTGCTGCGTTTCCGCGTGCTGAGCACGCACAACAAGGTGGCCGATGCCGCTGCTGACGGGGCCGCTGCCGAAACGGGCGGCGAAGCAGCTGCCAAAGCCTTCAATGCCTTGCTGCCCAGCGAGGTCGAGCCCATCGCCTTGTCGGAGTTCCATGTGCTCGAACATCGCGCTGCCGAAGGTGCAGCCGAGCAGCAGCGTTACCTTTCCGAGCTGCCGGCCGTCGGCGCCGCACGCCGCGACCGACCTGCCAGCGCCGCCGCGCAGATGCGCATGAACGGCCTGCAGTTCCACAAGGGCTTGGGCGTGGGCGCCAGCAGCCGCCTGGACTTCAGCCTCAGCGGCAGCTGGAACCTGTTCCGCGCCGACCTCGGTGTGGACGACAGCTGCCGCAGCTTTGGCGGCCTGCAGTTCCAGGTCTGGGGCGATGGCCGCCTGCTCTACGACAGCGGCCGCATCCAGGCACCGGCCGTGGTCAAACCCGAACTCGATGTGCGGGGGCTCAAACATCTGAGCCTGCGCACCTTGGGCGCCACCGGCAGCCAGGCCCACAAGGTCTGCGCCAACTGGGCCAATGCTTCCTTGCTGGGCTTGGAAGGCGCCACCGTGAGTTTCGACGCAACGCCCTCAAGGCCGTCGCGAGCGGAAAACGCAGCACCGCGCTGACGACCCAGCCAGTACCGACCCCACCCCCCCTTCACTGACCCCTGTTCGTTGGCAGAAAAGAGGCCAGCCGCGTTGCGGCGTGCCCAAACCTTGGAGATGAGACGATGAGAAAAACGACAAAACTGGTGGCCGTCCTGGCCGCAGCCGGCCTGGCGTCCTGGGCCCAAGCCCAAACCGCGAACCCGAGCAACAAAGAAGCGGGCGAGAAGCTCGACCGCGTCGAGGTGACCGGCTCCAGCATCAAGCGCATCAACGCCGAGACCGCCTCGCCGGTGCAGGTGGTGGACGCCAAGCAGATCGAGAACATGGGCGCCAAGACCCTGCAGCAGGTGCTGGAAAACCTGCCCGCCAATATGCCGGCGCTGCAGGACTTCCGCTCCATGTTCACCGGCACCGACGGCGCGTCTCAGGCCAATCTTCGTGGCCTGGGTGCGCAGGGCACGCTGATGCTGCTGAACGGCCGCCGCCTGTCCTTCTACGGTGCGCCGGATGGCTTCCAGACCCAGTTCGTCAATATCGACACGATTCCAGCGGCCGCCATCGAGCGCATGGAAATCCTGACCGACGGCGCCTCGGCTGTTTACGGCTCGGATGCCGTGGCGGGCGTGATCAATGTGATCACCAAGAAGGAGTTCACCGGCCTGCAGCTGAGTGCCAACACCGAAAGCTCGCAGCGCATCAAAGCCTACGGTCAGCATTCGGCCAGCGCGATGTTCGGCTTTGGCGATCTGGCGCGCGACAAGTTCAATGTCTACGGCTCAGTCAATCTCTACAAGCGTGACACCGTGTCACCCCAGGACACGCTGGACAAGCGCCCGGCCGGCTACTACATCGACAACCCGAACTACATCAAGAACTTCCGCATCAGCGACGGCAGCACGCCGGGCGTGCTGAACCCGGGCACCTTGTTCGTGTTCGACAGCAAGAACACCCGCTCCAGCATGGCGGTGCCGGGCTGCACCAGCATCGTCACCACCGGCAGCAACACCAGCTGCGCGATCAACAACCTGCCTTACCAGCTGGCCGTGGTGGGCGCCTCCGACCGCGCCACCCTGTTCCTGAACGGCACCTATGCCGCCAGCCCCGACATGGAGTTCTTCGGCCAGGCCAACTACACCCACATCCAGCTTCACTCGATCAACCGCCCGGCTTTCTTCAACAGCGGCTCCAGCAGCAACTGGTTCTCGCGTGACACCGGCACCACGCTGAACACCTTCACCCAGCCTTTCCTGGGCCCCAACAACGTCTACAACAAGCTCACGCCTGAGCTCAAGGCCAAGATGGGCGGCGCCGCGGGCCTGACGTATTACTTGCTGGACGATCTGAACCACATTGGCCAGAAGAACGAGGACAACAGCTACCGGGTGCTGGGCGGCGTGCGCGGCAGCTTCGGCAAATGGGACTACGAGTCGGCCTTCAGCCTGGCCGGCAGCCACTCGACCCTGTTCCAGACCATCAACACCAGCAAGAAGGGCTTCGAGAAGGCCTTCGGTCCCTACACCGTCGATCCGGTCACCAAGCGCACCTATATTGCCGACAATCCGGCCTACAAGTTCGGCGAGATCAGCGCATCCAATGCGGCCCTGCTGCGTGAAGCCTTCCCGACCTTCGACATCCATTCCTGGACCCGTCTGGCCACCTGGGACGGCAAGGTCGAGGGCGAGGTTGCCCAGCTCAGCGCGGGCGCCGTGCGTGCGGCTTTCGGTGCCCAGCTGATGCGTGAGGAGTTCTACACCCCGGGTAACCCGGCGGCAGCGGCCGGTGACATCACCCAGCAGGGCGGCTCCTGGTTCAAGGGCGAGCGCAATGTGGCGGCGCTGTTCAGCGAAGCCATCGTGCCCTTGAGCAAGAACCTGGAGATGGACGCTGCCGTGCGTCTGGACAAATACCCCAACTTCGCTGCCAATCTGGCGCCCAAGGTGGGCCTGAAGTACCGAGCCATGCCCGAACTGCTGCTGCGCGGCACCTATTCGGAAGGCTTCCGTGCGCCCAATCTGGCGGAGTCCGGCAACGGTGGCGTCTATGCCCAGACCGTGGTGCGCGACGAACTGCGCTGCAAGCAGACCGATGCAATCGCCAATCTGCTGAAGAGCTCCACGGTGGCTTCCGAGCGCGAGCGCGGCACCCAGCTCTTCAACAGCAACTGCAGCACCGTGGTCGGAGGCATGACCCCGCCCAATCCCAATCTGCAACCCGAGAAGGCCAAGATCTCCACCCTGGGGATCGTGCTGGAGCCGCACAAGGACTTCAATGTCTCGGCCGACTATTTCTTCGTCTACCGCCGCAACGAGATCGTGCGTGAGGACTTCGGCCGTTTGTTCCGCGAGGCGGTCGAGAAGTATGGCCCGAGCCTGGAGGGCGCACCCAATGCCCAGCGCGTGCCACTGTCAGACGCCGACAAGGCCGTGATGGCTGAAGCGGCCGCCATGTGCGCCAACCCGGCCAATGCCGCAGCCTGCGCCGCCGGCGTGCCCAAGTACACGGTCGGCAACCTGGCCGGCCTGGTCAACAAGTACCTGAATCGCGGCCGCACCCTGGTGGATGGCTTTGACCTGGACGCTCAGGGCCGCTTCAGCCTGGGTGACTACGGCCGCCTGGGTCTGGGCATCAAGACCACCATCATGAACCGCACCATCTACAACTACGACGATGGTGAGGGCTGGTCGGGCAACTACATCGGCCTGCACAGCAACCCCAAGGTCACGGCCACGCTGAATGCTGACTGGAAGTACCGGGACTTCACGACCAGCGTCTTCGTCAACTACACCGGCACCCGCAAGTGGGCCGACTACCCGGGCGACGAGACCTACACGCCGGAAGCTTGCGCGACCAAGGGTGGCGCCCTGACCGCGGACGATTGCCGCCGCGGCATTCCGTCCTACACCACGGTCAATCTGTCGCTGAACTGGACGCCGATCAAGCACCTGAACCTGGGCCTGAACGTCAAGAACCTGTTCAACCGCCAGCCCTACTACGACCCCAACGGCTGGGAAGGCTATGACCACCGCTACAACATCTACGGCCGCATGTTGAGCCTGTCCGCCAGCTACAAGTTCTGGTGATCTGGTGTGGCCGGGGCAGTGCCCCGGCCCGCCTTCCTGTTTCTCGACGTGCCCGGCTTGTGCCACGGACGTCTGTTGCGAGAACTGCCATGTCAGACTTTCGATCTCTGTTGCCTCGTGCGCTGCTGCTGAGCGCCTGTCTCGGCCTGAGCGCCATGGCCCAGGCGGCGGCCTTGATGCCCGCCCCGGGCTCGGCCGCCGTGGCCAAGCTGGCCCCAACACGTGTGGCCCTAGCCGGAAACGCCTTCATCACCAGCGCCGCGCCCGATGCGCCCGAGTGGATCTCCTACAACGAGGGGCTGATGGATTGGCGCGATGCCCGCACCGTCATCAGCAGCTGGGTTCGTGTGGCCCAGCCCGGCAAGTTCAAGATCAGCCTCAAGGGCACGGTGCCGGCGGGCAGCGTCAGCCAGGTGCGGGTCTCGGCCCTGGGCAAGTCATTCAATCTGCGCCTGACGCCGACGGCCGGCCCCTTCAACACCCTGGCCACCATCGATGTGCCGCAGGCCGGCTACGTGAAGATCGACGTGCAGGGCATCAGCCGCACCGGGCCTGAGTTTGCGCAGCTTCAGGCCATCGAGCTCAGCGGCACGGCAGCGGCCGGCCTGGTCTATGCCAACCTCGATGCCGACTGGGGCTATTACTGGTCGCGCCGTGGGCCCTCGGTGCACATGAGCTACAGCACGCCGGCCCACACCGAGTACCTCTACAACGAGCTGACCATTCCCGTCGGCGAGGATGCCGTGGGCTCCTACTTCATGGCCAATGGCTTTGGCGAAGGCTACTTCGGCATCCAGGTCAAGGAAGAGGAGCGCTGGGTGCTGTTCTCCGTCTGGGATGCCGACAGCGGCAAGACCACCTTGGTGAAGAAGGGCCCCGAGGTCGTCAGCAATGAGTTCGGCGGTGAGGGCACGGGCGGCCAAAGCTATCTGGTCTACCCCTGGAAGGCCGGCACCACCTATCCCTTCATCACCCGTGTGCGTCCGGACGGCCAGGGCAACACTTTGTACTCGTCCTGGTTCTACGCGGTGGAGCAGGGCCAGTGGCGTTTCATCGCCACCTGGAAGCGCCCGGCCACCAACACCTGGCTGACCGGCGCCCATTCCTTCTGCGAGAACTTCATCGACACCAACGGCTTCGCTGGCCGCAAGATGCTGATGGGCCAGCAATGGGCCGTCAACAAGAGCGGCGCCTGGACCGAGCTGAACAAGGGCTGGTTCACGGTGGACCCGACCGGCGGCAACCGCCAGCGCCTGGACTTTGCCGGGGGTGTCGATGCCAGCGGCCAGTTCTACCTGCGCAACGGCGGCTTCTTCAACGCCACCGTGCCCGCCAATCAATCCTTCACCCGCCCGCTGGGCGGCAAGAAGCCCACGGTGGACCTGAGCGCCTTGCCCGAATGAAGGCCCGCCGAGGCAGGCTGGCGCCACAATGCGCCGGTGCCTTCGGCTGACCGCGCCCACCGACATTCCTCCCTTTTTCTTTTCCTCATGCACGCACGCACCATGCAACGCCGCCACTTTCTTTCCTCCAGTTCCGCCGCCCTGGGCGCCGCCAGCCTGAGCACCCTGATGCCCACCGCCCGCGCCGCCGGCCGGGAACGCCTGCGCCTGGGCCTGATCGGCACCGGCATGCGGGGCCAGGTCTTGCTGACCGAGCTGCTGCGCCGCGACGATGTCGAGGTGGTGGCCCTGTGTGACATCGAGCCCATCATGCTGGGCCGTGCGCTGGCCATGGTGGAGCGCTTCAAGAAAGCCAAGCCGCAGACCTACGGCGAGAGCGGCGACAAGCTTGCCTACCGCAAGCTGCTGGAGCAAAAAGGCTTGGACGGCGTCATCATCGCCACGCCCTGGGAGCTGCATGCCTCCATGGCCATCGATGCGATGAATGCCAAGGTGCCGGTCGGCTGCGAGGTGGTGGCCGGCATCACCCTGCAAGACCATTGGGACGTGCTGCGCACGCAGCAGCGCACTGGCACGCCCTACATGCTGCTGGAAAACGTCTGCTACCGCCGCGATGTGATGGCCGTGCTGCAGATGGTGCGTGCCGGCCTGTTCGGTGAGCTGGTGCATCTGCAGGGCGGCTACCAGCATGATCTGCGCGCGGTCAAGTTCAACAACGGCGATCCGAACAAGCCTTACGGCAGCGGCGTGGAGTTCGGCGCCAAGGGCTGGAGCGAGGCGCGCTGGCGCACCGAGCATTCGGTGCAGCGCAATGGCGAGCTCTACCCCAGCCACGGCATCGGCCCCTGCGCCATGTATGCCAACATCCACCGCGGCAACCGCTTCACCCACATCAATGCCTTTGCCAGCAAGGCCCGGGGCTTGAACGACTACATCAGCAAGAAGATGGGTGCCAAGGACCACCCCAGCGCCAAGGTGAAGTTCAAGCTCGGCGATGTGGTCACCACCACCCTGGCCTGCGAGAACGGCGAGACCATCATCCTGCAGCACGACACCTCGCTGCCGCGCCCTTACTCGCTGGGCTTCCGCGTGCAGGGCACCGATGGCCTGTGGATGGACCTGAACCATTCCATCCACATCGAAGGCATCAGCAAGCCCCACCAGTGGGAGGACTTCAAGGCCTACCAGGACAAGTTCGATCACCCGCTGTGGAAGAAGTACGCGGCCAAGGCCGAAGGCGCTGGCCATGGCGGCATGGACTTCTTTGTCGTTCACGCCTTTGTCGAAGCGCTCAAGGCCAATGCGCCCATGCCCATTGACATCTACGACGCCGTCGCCTGGAGCGCGATCACGCCGCTGTCCGAGCAGTCCATCGCCGAGGGCTTCAAGACCCTGGCCTTTCCGGACTTCACCGAAGGCCTGTGGAAGACGCGCAAGCCCATCTTCGCCTTCGACGACAAGTACTGAGCCGCCGCATGAGCAGCCACCCGCGCCGCAGATCCTGGATCGCCGGCCTGCTGGCGCTGGCCCTGGCAGGCTCGATTTCTTCCCCAGCCTGGAGCGCGCCCGCGCGCTTCGAGCTGGGCCGGGACGAGTTCCTGCTGAATGGCCAGCCCACCCAGCTGATCGGCTGCGAGATGCACCCCGCGCGCATCCCGCCCGAGTACTGGCAGCACCGCCTGCGCATGGCGCGCGCCATGGGCTGCAATGCGGTGCCGATCTATTTGTTCTGGAATCAGCACGAGGCGCGGCCGGGCCGCTTTGATTTCAAGACCGGCAGCCGCGACATCGCGCGTTTCGCCCGCCTGGCCCAGGCCGAGGGTTTGCTGGTGCTGCTGCGTCCCGGGCCTTACGTCTGTGGTGAATGGGATCTGGGCGGATTGCCGCCCTATCTGCTGGCCCATGCGGACATCGGCCTGCGTGGCCAGGACCCGCGCTATCTGCAGGCGGTGACGCGTTATGTGCGCGCTGTCTCCCGGGCGTTGGCGCCGCTGCAGATCCAGCGCGGCGGGCCGATCGCCATGCTGCAGATCGAGAACGAATACGGCAGCTACGCCAATGACCGCGGCTATCTCAAACGCTTGGCCGCGCTGTGGCGCGCCGAGGGCTGGCAGATTCCGTTCTATACCGCCGACGGCCCGACCGCCCAGATGCTGGACGCCGGCAGCCTGCCCGGCGTGGCCGTGGGCCTGGATTCGGGCAGCGAGCCGGCTCACTTCGAGCTGGCTCAGCGCATCAACCCCGGCGTGCCGGTGTTCAGCAGCGAAACCTATCCCGGCTGGCTGACTCACTGGGGCGAGGCCTGGGCGCGGCCCGAGCTCGAGCCTTTGTTGAAGGAGGTGGATTTCCTGCTGCGCGCGGGCAAGTCCTTCAGCTTCTACGTCGCCCACGGTGGCAGCAATTTCGGCTTCACCGCCGGCGCCAACTCAGGCGGCAAGGGCTATGAGCCCGATGTCACCAGCTACGACTACGACGCGCCGATCGACGAGCAGGGGCGGCCGCGCGCCAAGTACTTCCAGCTGCGCGAGCGCATCGCGGCCCTGCGCCAGGATCGCAGCCCTTTGCCCGAATTGCCTGCACCGATCCCGGTGATGAGCCTGCCGGCCCTGCAACTGGAGCCGCATGCCTCGCTCTGGCAACACCTGCCCCCAGCACGGCGCAGCTCGCATCCCAAGACCTTCGAAGCCCTGAGCCATGAGCAGGGCTTGATGCTCTACCGCACCCGCCTGGTCGGCGCGCGCAGCGGCAAGCTGGTCCTGCATGGTTTGCATGACCTGGCCAGTGTGTATCTGGATGGCCGCTTGATCGGCCACCTCGACCGCCGCCTGGGTGAGAACAGCCTGGAGCTGCCCGCCAGCGAGGCGGCCGAGCCGCTGCTGGAGATCCTGGTCGAGGCCATGGGCCGCATCAACTTCGGCCCGCTGCTGGTCGACCGCAAAGGCATCACCGAACGGGTAAGCCTCAACGGCATGACCTTGCTGGGCTGGGACCACCACCCGCTGCCTCTGCGCGAGCGCTGGGTGCAGGGGTTGCCGCCCGCGGCGTCTGCGGCGGCGCTGGACCCGCGACCGGGTCGTTTCTTCAAGGCCAGTTTCGAGATCGCTGGCAGGCCGGCCGACACCTTTCTGGACTTGTCCCAGTTCGGCAAAGGCATGGTCTGGGTCAACGGCCACAACCTCGGCCGCTACTGGGCCATCGGCCCGCAGCAGCGGCTCTACCTGCCCGCACCCTGGCTGCGGCAGGGGCGCAACGAGCTGATCGTGCTGGACCTGCGCTCGACCGCGGGTGGGTCGGTCAGTGGGTGGGAGGCGATGAATCCCTGAAGCGCAAGCACGAGCGTTCTGCGTCGTGCAGCCTTCCAAGGTCGGCGGGTTTCAGTGGGCCTGAATCCAGGCCAGGCCTTCGGCCGTGGCGTAGCGGATGGCGGCGCGCGGGCTGTGGAAGCTGGGGGTGAATCGCATCACGCGGTCGTGGCTGGCCATGCCTTGGCCCGAGCGGATGGAGACGGAGGCGGCAAAGCTGCCATCCGATTGCGGCTTGATCATGGGTGACACCAGGTACTTGCCGACTTCGATGCTGTGCTTGTTTTGCATATTGTTTTTTTCTTGCGGTGCGGCGGGCTTGGGGCCCGTGCCGCCAGTTTCGGAATGAGAAAGAAGAACTCAGACCAAGGAGTACGGAAAAGCGTTCGAAACAGGGGAGGGGAGCTTGCTACGGCATGTTGGGGCATGCAGTGGATCGAGAGTCCTCAAGGTCTCCATCGATCTCAGGGCTGGGCTTGGGATGCCCGGCTTGGCTTGAGGTGCTCGGCCATGGCGAGGCCGCCTCAGCCTGCCATCATCGGCAGGGCTTGTCGGGTTCAGTGCTTGCGCTTTGACTGAATGAGCAGCAAAGCGCGCTGCTGGCCAGACTTGTCTTCTTCGTTTGTTTTTCTACTTCTTGGTGTTGCGTCTTTTGCGAGTCGGGTCAGAAGCCCTGGTGTCGCAAAAAACAATGGGTTGACGCTTGCACGCCAACCCATCAGGTGAGCGGCGCCCGAGGGCACCACTCGCCGGGCTCAATTACAGAGCGCGGATGTTCGAAGCTTGCAGACCCTTGGGGCCTTGCTTGACTTCGAATTCAACCTTTTGGTTTTCGGCCAGGGTGCGGAAGCCGCCGTTGTTGCGGATTTCGCTGTGGTGGGCGAACAGGTCCTTGGAGCCGTCTTCAGGCGTGATGAAGCCGAAGCCCTTGCCGTCGTCGAACCATTTCACGGTGCCGGTTTGCAGTGTTGTCATGATGTGTTCCTTTTGAACAAATTAAAAATACTCCGTGGCTCGCGACAACGCAAAGCCTGCGGAGACAGAAACACTCAAGAACAGTCAAACGGGGAGTTGAAACTGAAGCGAGCCTGGCGCGACGAATGAAGCGAACGTACGGCGGGGCTGCAGATTGAAGACCTTGAAGAAACGGTCTTGTGCGTATCTATGCAGCTAATGTAGCACAGTTTGTCTGTCCCGCCCCGCGCTTTTTCTACCGAGGCCATATCCCGCTTGTTCTGCGTATGCGTAACTGGCAAGCTGCGCGGCTCCATGAAAACTGCTGTCTTTTTCTCATTTGGCAAGTGTCGCTTGCTTAGTCTCTTTCCTGCCCTTGCGATGGTAGGTCTGGCCACGGCCGTGTCGGCTGCGCCGGACGAGGAGCGCTTGGGCCGCAGCCTGGGCTACCCGGTGGGGCAGGCCAGCAACTGGTTCACCTCCGAGCTGGTGCGTGTGGGCTCGTTCACCCATCAGGCCGAGATCCCTGGGTTGATGAATGGCAGCGTGCATGAGCTGGCTCCCAGCTCCCAGGTGATGCCGCTGATGCGAAGCGCACGTGAGCCGGCGATCCGTTGGCATGTCGATGCGCTGCGCAATCTCAGTGTCGATGACTATCTGGCACGCCAACGCGTCATGGGGCTCTTGGTGATCAAGGACGGTGCTGTTCAGATTGAGCGTTATCAGTACCGCCGCAGTGCGCAGGACCGATTTCTCTCGAACTCCGTGGCCAAGTCCTTGGTGTCTCTTGCGATTGGCCTGGCTTTGCAAGATGGCAGTATCAAATCGATCGAAGATCCAGCCGAGCGGTACGTCAGCAGTCTGGCGCACAGCCAATTCGGACGTGTGAGTTTGAGGGATCTCTTGCGCATGGCCTCGGGCGCTCGTTTCAGTGAGCGCTATGACGGCAGCGATGATCTGGAGTACTTTGGGCGCGTGGCGGCCCGCGAAGGACTGGAGCTCGCGGCGCAGCAGATCAGTGAGCGCGCGGCTGAGCCCGGCCAGCGTTTCAACTATGCCAGCGCCGACACCATCGTCCTGACTCTGGTCCTGCGTGCGGCCACCGGAAGCAGCCTGAGTGATTATCTGCAGCGTCGACTCTGGCAGCCCATGGGCGCTGAGAGCTCCGCCTTGTGGCGCACCGACCGCCAGGGTGTCGAGATTGGCAGCGGCAACTTCAACGCCACGCTGCGCGACTACGGCCGTCTGGGCTGGCTTTTGGCCCATGACGGCCTGCGCCCGGATACCGGCCAGCAGGTGCTGCCACGCGAGTATGTGCAGGAGGCCACCGATGCCAGCCGCCATCCACCCCAGTTCGCGCCGGGCCAGGCCACGCCGTACTTCGGTTATGGCTATCAGTTCTGGACCTTCCCCGGGCGGGCACGACGCTTCGCCTTGCTGGGCGTGTATGGGCAGATGATTTTTGTCGATCCGGCGCTCAAGTTGGTGATGGTTCAAACCAGTGCCAACGCCAAGCCACGCGCGGGAGACACCAGCCTGGGGCGCGAGGCGGATGCCTTCTGGCGCGGCCTGGTCGCCCATTACGGTGGCAGTTGGTAAACCGAGGTTCGCTGTGTCGGCCTGCGGCTAGGATGCGCGCCAGGAGTGAAGTCTCATCATGCGAATTGAAATCGAAGCCGGAGTTCGGCTGTTTGTCGACGTGCAAGGCCCTGGCCTCCTGCCTGATGGGCCGCGCATGCGCGAGCTGCCTACGCTGATCTGCATGCACGGTGGCCCGGGCTTTGACCACGCGGCTTTCAAGCCTGGCTTTGCTGCCTTGGCCGATGTGGCTCAAGTGATCTTCTATGACCACCGTGGCCATGGTCGCAGCGACCCGCGCCCGCCCGAGGAGTGGAACCTGGATACCTGGGCCGACGATGTGGTGCGGCTTTGTGACGCGCTGGGTTTGGTCAAGCCCATCGTGCTGGGGCAGAGCTTTGGCGGCTTTGTGGCACAACGTTATCTGGCTCGCCACCCAGCACATGCCGGCAAGGTCATCTTGTCCAGCACTTCGCATCACATGGGGCTGGAGCGCAAGCTGGCGGCGTTTGAGCGCCGCGGTGGCGCACACGCGAGGGCCTTGGCCGAGGACTTCTGGCTTCGGCCTTCGATGCAGACCTGGCATGCCTACTGGGATGGTGTGCGCAGCCTCTACAACACCCGTCCGCCGCTGGACCCTGACGCCGGCGCGAGAACCCTGATCAAGCCCGAGATTCTTTTGCACTTCGTGGCGGGTGAAAAGCAGCAGATGCAACTGCTGCCCGGCCTGGCCTCGGCGCAATGCCCGGTGCTGGTGATGTGCGGTGATCAGGATCCTGTGTGTCCGCCCGAAGATGCGCAGGAGATTGCTGGCGCTGTGCCTGCGGGCTTGGGTGAGCTGGTGACTTTTGCTGGCGTCGGTCATGGTGCCTGGCGTGACGACCCGGACGCAGCCTATGCTGTCTTGCGTCGATTCATTACGCAGCCACTGTGACTTGGGGCCGATGCCCCCGTTCGATCAGGCGCTGAACAGCGCGGCCAGTTCCCGTTCCACCAAACTCGCGTCGCCGAGGTTCATCTCGATCAGGCGGCGCAGATGGGTGATGCTCTCAATATCGATGCTGCGGCAGAGCATGCCGGCGCGGTCGTCATGCATATGGGCCAACTCGCCGGCCATGGAGATGGTGGTTTCGCCGTCGGCCAAGGTGATCTTGAGCAGGCAGGGCGTGCCCACATTCGCGCCGCTTCCTGATGGCAAGAGCAGCAGCGCACCTTTGAGGGAGAGGTCCAGCACCTGAGCTTGCAGGGCGGTCTGCGTGGTGATGAGTTCGGCTTTGACGTCGAAAGCGACGCGGGCGAACTGGCGGCGTTCGGTGTTGATGGCAGTCTCCCAAAGTCGCAAAGCGTGGGCGCTCGAGGCGCTCAATGGATGCTAGCAGAGGGGGCAGCCCGCAGGCGCATGGAAAAAGGCCTCGAAACAGCCGCCTGATTCTCTCGGGGCGATGCTGCACTTGAGGCGTGCAGAGGCCCTCAGCCGCTCCAGGGTTCGCAGATGGTGCTGAGCTCCACAGCCTTGCGCAGGCGCGCAGGCACCACCGATTCCAAGCCCATGGATTCCAGCGTGTACCAGGCTGCGCGCAAATAGGCAGCAGTGGATTGCCGAGCTTCACCCATCGGCAGGCCACGCGGCTCCGCGTGATCCAGCGCCCGGCCCTCGGACTGGCGGCTTTGCATATGGCTGCGTGGCTCGATCACCGGTGCCCGGTAGCGCAGGGCGATGCGCGCCAGCAAGGTCTGCACCTCGTCGCTGTGGGCATGGGGCCCCAGCAATTTGGCCAGATCGCCCAGCACTTCCTCCGCAGCGGCTGCCAACAGGCGCGCCGCATGGTCGCTGCCCCCTGCCAGATAGAGGGCGGCGGCCAGGTCGGCGTATTCCAGGGCCAGCGCCAGCTTGGGCAGGTCGGGGTTCGAACTCATGGTGTAAGAAGATGCAGCAGCGCAGGCTGTTTCAGCGCCGCACAGTGTAGGCTGCGTGCGAGTGGCTACGAAGACAGTTTCACGTGCAGGCCTTCACGCAGCGCACGTGTGTGCTGATCAATCCTGCTGCAGATGGGTTTGAACTTGCAAGGAGGTGCCCCATGGGCGAACACATGATGGACCCGGATCGGCGCTCGCAATTGCGCCGCTTGGGCGGCTTGCTTGGAGCCGCCGCCTCGCTGAGCACGCTGGCTGCGCACAACGCACTCGCGGCACCGGCGACCGAGGATGAATCCAACAGCTACGACGAGGATTCGATTCTCAAGGCTGCGACCGATTTCTTCGGCAGCACCACCGAAGGTCTGGCCCGCGTGATCGAAAAGGCCTTCAAGGAGCAGGGCCGGCCCAACGCATACGTCAAGGGCGAGGAAGTCAGTGCCGCGCTCAGCATTGGTCTTCGCTACGGTGAGGGACGTTTGCAGATGAAAACAGGCGCCAGTGCCCCGGTGTTCTGGGCCGGGCCTTCGATCGGCTTCGACGCCGGCGCGAATGCCTCCAAGGTATTCACCCTGGTCTACCACCTGCCCAAGGCCTCGGCCATCTACCAGCGCTTTCCAGGTGTGGATGGCAGTCTGTACTACGTGGGCGGCGCCGGCATCAACTACCAGCGCTTGAAGGGCATCACCTTGGCGCCCATCCGTCTTGGCGTGGGCATGCGGGCCGGCGCCAGCGTTGGCTATGTCCATTACCGGCGCGAGAAGAGCATCAATCCCTTCTGAGTTCCGGTCCATGCCCTGGCGGTTTGCAGATCCAGGCGAGGTGCCGAACCATTTTCATGCCGGGTTTTGGGGTTTTGATCCTTGTTTTCCTGGCCGTCGTCCCACAGCGCTTGGCGGCTGCTGACGCGACTTCTACGCTGACTCCCAGATCACGAGTTCGGGCCTGTGCCGGCCTCAAGGGCTTGTGACACCTCTGACCTCAGAACGGAGTCCTCATGAAGAAGTCCACATCTCTTTCGGCAGCGCTCATAGCCGCGGTGACCTTGAGTCTGAATTTGGGTATTGCGCATGCTCAATCACAGTTGCAGCGCGTGGCTGTCATCGGCCCGGCTGCCGGTGATTTGAGCTTGCCGCCCCTGGGGGATGCCTGCCCCGGCTTTGCGCAAGTCTTGGATGATCAGCTCAGCTGGGTGGCTGAGCAAGAGGGTCGTGAATCGGTGGTGACCGTGGCTTTCAAACTGGAAGGCGCGGAACCGATCGACCTGCATGTGCAGGGCGGAGGGCTCAAGTACCGCCAAGCGGTTCGACGTGCCATGAATTTCATCAACTGTGTGCCTGGCGTGGCTCAAGGTGGCGCTTACAAGTTGCTGGTGAGCTTCAATGCCCGAACTGCCCAGCCTCACGCCGCCTTGCCGGCCCATGTGCTGGCTGCTCACGGTTCAGGGCGCTGAAAAGGTGGGCGCCGGAGCTTGCGCCTGCTCGCTTGAAACTCAGGCCTGAGGCCTCAGGGCAGCCAGATCTCGAACCGGGTTCCACGCTGGCGTTGTGCCGCGTCGCGTGGCTTCAACACGACTCGGCCCTGGCGTTCGCCGAGCTGATGAGCGCGGGCAACGGCCGTGCAGAGCTCCAAGCCCAGGCCCGTGGATGAGCGGGCGGCAGGGTCTTTGGCGTCCAGACCCAAACCGTCATCCTCGACGGCCAGCACCAGGAAGCCATCCTCAAGCTGGGCGCTCAGGCGCACTTCGCTGCGCGCGAATCGCCAGGCGTTGTGCAGGGCCGCTTCCAGGGCCAGGCGCACCAAGCGTGGGTCGAAGTACCAGAAGGCAGGCGCAGCTGTGCAGTCATCCAGGCTCAGCGGAGCGCCGTCCGGGCGTGAGTCCACGCGCAGCATCTGCTGGAGGAATTCCCGCGGCGACTCATCCTCCATTTGCGCCGTGAGCCTGGCATGAGGGGTGGCGTAAACCGTCAGATACGCTATCAGGCGTTGGCGCAGCTGGGCGCAGTGCAAATGGGCGCGGTGGGCAGCCTCGGCCTCAGGCGCTTCAACCAGCAGGCTCAGTTCAGCCTCCAGCACGCCAAGCTGGTTCTTGAGGTCATGGACCAGCAAGGCCAGCAGCTCGCGATTCATGCGCCAGCGCGGCCAGCCGGTGCCGCAGTCGCGCTGATGCTGAAGGGCGAATTGCCCTGCAAGGCGGCCAAAGTCTCCCGCAAGTAGCGGCGCATCTGAGCCACGCGATCGTTGCCGGGCATCAGCTTTTCCAGCCGGGCCAGATAGTCGCGCACTTGGTTGAGACGGTTGTCGTCGAGCTTCTTCTTCAAGCGCAGCGCCATGCAGTTCATCTGCGCGCATTCGAGTAGCACGGTGGTGTTCTCGGGGTACTCGGCCAGCTCCGCCTCGATGGCCTGCAGCGCTTCATCGAGCTGCCCGGCGCGCAGCAGCATCTTGGCCTCGTGCAAACGGGTCTTGAGGCCCTTGCTGGCGGCATGGACCACGCCCTCGATCTGGTCCTTGTGGCCGGTGTCGTTCAAGGCCTTGCAGGCCAGTTGCTGGATGCGGCTGTTTTCATGGTCGGCGCTGACCGCCTGGTTGATCAGCTTCAGCCCCGTTTCGATCTGGCCCGTCAGCAAGGCGGCGCGTGCCAGGGTGACGGTGGCGAAATCGGCCTTGCCGGTCATGGGCGCTTGTGCCAGGGCCTGCTCGGCTTCGCGGGCGGCTTTCTCGCTCTCGCCTTGCAGGGCATGGGCTTGCGCGCGCAGGGCCAGGGCCACGGCTTCGAATTCGGGCTCCTGGGCGCCGCGGGTGGCTCGGGTGGCGCTGTCGGCGATCAATTCCAGCGCTTCCTTGGTTTCGCCCAGGTCGATCTGGGTCTGGGCCAGGGACAGCAGATCCTGTGCCTGCGCCGTGATCGCGCCCTGGCTGAACTTGATGGCTTTTTGCAGGCTGGCCTTGGCGGTGGCGAGATCACCGTTGCGGTAGGCGCTCTCGGCCAGCTGGCGCTGGCGCCGTGCCGAAGGCACGACCTGGGCGCTCTTTTTCATCATCTGCATGGCGGCACCGTGGTCGCCCAGGGCTTCCAGGGCTTGGGCGGCGATGTCGTAGGCGGCCAGGTTCTTGTCGCCCTCGGGTGAGCTGAGGATGGCCTGGGCCAGGCGTTTGGCCTCCTCGAACTTGCCAGCCGCTTTTTGTGCTCGGGCCAGGCCGATCTGGGCCCACATCAGGCCGGCGCGCAGATCCAGCGCACCCTGGTAGACCTGGCGCGCTTCATCGGCATTGCCCAGGTCCAGCAAGGTCTGTCCCTTGATCTGCAGGGCATGCATGAACCAGCGGTCTTTCTTGGCCAGCAAGGCGTCGCAGGCGAGCAGGGCGGCGGGCAGGTCGTTCTTGCTCAGGGCCTTGTTGATGTCGAGCAGGGCGTGGCGTTTGTCGAGCTGGCTTTTGAGCCGGTCTTCGATGTCCCCGGCGGTGATGGGCTTGAGCAGGTAGGCGTCGGGCATGTGCTCGCTGGCGGACGCCACCGAGTTGTAGTTGCTCTCGGCCGTGATCATGAAGAACAAGGTGTCTTGCGCCAGCAGCCGACCTTCACGCAGGAACTCGAACAGCTGCTGGCCGTCGGTTTTGTGGTTGAGGTTGTAGTCGCACAGGATCAGGCCGTAGTGCTTGGCGCGCACCATGCGCAGGGCGTCTTCGGCCGAGCCTGCGGCATCGATCTTGCCGATGCCCAGCATGCCCAGCTGGCCGCGCAGCGTGGTCTGCTGGGTGGCCATATCGTCCACGACCAGGGCTTCAATCTTGGAGTACGGGGTATCGACGCGCATAAGCTCCCTTGTGCACATGGCAACGCGGTCGCTGGGCTGGTGTCGCTCGGCTTGCGTTGCAAGCCTGAGCGAACAGCGCCCAGTGTTTGATGGCAAGCTTACAGGAGCTCGGCGGCGCTGAGGCGTGGAGTTGAGGTGGGATCTCGGGCCGAAACTAAAGCCCGGTGGTGAGCCCAGGCGCGGCGGGGCGCGCTTCAGGCGTAGACGTTGAGCCGGGTGCCCAGCGAGCCCGAGGTGGCCAGGGCCGGCTGGGCTGGCAGTGCGTCCAGCAGGTGCCGGGCGCCCTGCGCTTGCTGGTCGATGGCTTTTTTCAGCACCAGTATCTGCGCGCTTGACTGCACGCTGCCGGGCGCGGCGGAGCCGGCGTTGTGGACCAGGGCGGTGTTGGCGAGTTCCATGTGGGGCTCCTTGGCGCGGCTGCTGCTGCTTCCGCAGTTGTCGGCCGCCCCGGCCTGGAACTTGAGAGCGGATCAGCCGGTGTTGCGCAAACCCGCGGCGATGCCGTTGATCGACAGATGGATGCCGCGCTGGACGCGTTCCATGCTGGGGTCGCTGGCGCGGCTTTCCAGAGGCACCGCGCGGTAGCGGCGCAGCAGCTCTACCTGCAAGTGGTTGAGCGGGTCGATGTAGGGGAAGCGGTGGCTGATCGATCGCGCCAGGGCCGGGTTGCCGGCCAGTCGCTCGCGCTCGCCCGTGATCAAGCTCAGCGCGAGGCTGGTGCGCTCGAACTCGGCCTTGACCGCGGCGCAGATCTTTTTGCCCAGACGCTTGTCCTCGACCAGGTCGACATAGCGCTCGGCAATCGCCAGATCGGTCTTGGCCAGCACCATGTCCAGGTTGGACAGCAGGGTGCGGAAGAAAGGCCATTGCTTGAACATGCGCTTGAGCAAGCCCAGGTTCTTGGCATGCTGCTCGCTCCCCTCGGGGCCGAGGAACTCGAGCACGGCCGAGCCGAAGCCGCACCAGCCGGGCAGGGCGACCCGGCTCTGGCCCCAGCTGAAGCCCCAGGGGATGGCGCGCAGGTCTTCGATGGCCCGGGTGGGCTTGCGCGAGGCTGGGCGCGAGCCGATATTGAGCTCGGCAATCTCGCGGATGGGCGTGGCGGCGAAGAAATACTCGGCAAAGCCGGGCGTGTCGTAGACCAGGCCGCGGTAGGTGCCGAAGCTCAGGTCCGACAGCGCTTGCGCGGCCTCCAGGAAGCTCTTGGGCGCACTCTTGGTCGGGTGCAGCAGGGTGGCTTCCAGCGTGGCGGCCACCAGGGTTTCCAGATTGCGCCGGCCGATCTCGGGGTTGGCGTATTTGGAGGCGATCACTTCGCCCTGCTCGGTCAGGCGGATCTGGCCGTTCACCGTGCCCGGGGGCTGGGCCAGGATGGCCTGATAGCTCGGGCCGCCGCCGCGGCCCACGGTGCCGCCGCGGCCGTGGAACAGGCGCAGGGTGATGCCGCGGGCCTCGGGCAGGGTGGCGAACATCTCGACCAGGGCGATTTCGGCGCGGTAGAGCTCCCAGCTGCTGGTGAACACGCCGCCGTCCTTGTTGGAGTCGGAATAGCCCAGCATGATGTCCTGCTCACCGCCGCTGCGCTTGAGCAGGGCCGAGATGCCGGGCAGGGCGTAGAACTCGGCCATGATGAGCGGCGCCTCGCGCAGATCGCCAATGGTCTCGAACAGCGGCGAGACGATCAGGTCGCTGACGGCCTCGCCATCTAAAGTCCCGCGCAGCAGGCCGACTTCCTTGAGCAGCAGCAGCACTTCCAGCAGGTCGCTGACCGACTCGGTGTGGCTGATGATGTAGTGGCGCAGCGCCTCGCGGCCGAAGCGCTGCAGGCTTTCCAGCGCCGCCTCGAAGATGGCCAGCTCGCCCACCGTCTTCTCGCTGTACTGGGCGCCGTGCACGCGCAGTGGCCGGGCGTCTTGCAACAGGCGCAGCAGCAGGGCGCGGCGTCCGGCTTCGTCCAGGGCGCTGTAATCGGTCTCGACGCGGGCGGTGCTCAGCAGCTCGGCGATCACGGCCTCGTGCTGGTCCGAGCTCTGGCGCAGGTCCAGCGTGGCCAGGTGGAAACCGAACACGCGCACGGCGCGCATCAGGGGTTTGAGGCGCGGCGCGATCAGGGCGCCGGCATGGTGGCTGCGCAGCGAGCGCTCGATCACTTGCAGATCTGCCAGCAGCTCGTCCGGGCTGGCGTAGGGCGCTTGCGGGGCCACGGCGTGGCGCAGGGCCTCGGTGCCAGTCAGCTGCTGCAGGGTGGCGGCGGCGCGCGCGTACATGCCGGTCAGGGCGCGGCGGTAGGGCTCGTCCATGCGGTGCTCGTTGCGGTCCGGGCTGCGTTCGGCCAGGGCCTGCATTTCGGGCGTGACCTGGGCCAGCCGGGCCGAGATGGACAGCTCCGCGCCCAGCTCATGCAGCTCGGTCAGGTAGTGGCGCAGCGCCACCTCGCTCTGGCGCGAGAGCGCATGGCGCAAGGTGGTGGCGGTGACATTGGGGTTGCCGTCGCGGTCGCCGCCGATCCAGTGGCCCATGCGCAGAAAGCTGTTGAACTCATGGCCGGGCAGGGCTTCCTCCAGTTCGGCATAGAGCTTGGGGATCTGGCGCAGGAAAGTGGCCTGGTAGTAGGACAGGGCGTTCTCGATCTCGTCGGCCACGGTCAGCTTGCTGTAGCGCAGCATGCGGGTCTGCCAGAGCTGGGTCACGCGGGCGCGGATCAAGGCCTCGTTGTCGCGGCGCTCGCGCTCGCTGTGCAGGCTGTCGCGCTGCTCCACCAGCTGGGCCACGGCGCGCTCGGCGTCGAGGATGCTCTTGCGCTGCACCTCGGTCGGGTGGGCGGTCAGCACCGGCGAGATGAAGCCATGCTGCAAGGTCTTGGCGATCTCGGCCGGGCGCACGCCGGCCTCGTGCAGGCGCTCCAGGGCAAAGGCCAGCGAGCCCTCGGCCATGCTGCCGGCGCGCTCGTGCACCTCGCGGCGGCGCACATGGTGGCGGTCCTCGGCGATATTGGCCAGGTGCGAGAAATAGCTGAAGGCACGGATCACGCTGACCGTCTGCTCGCCCGACAGGCTCTTGAGCAGCTTGTCAAAGCTCTTGCCCGCGGCGGCATCGTGCTTGTGGCGGAAAGCCACCGAGAGCTGGCGGATGCGCTCGACCAACTCGTAGGCCTCGCGGCCCTCCTGTTCGCGGATCACCTCGCCCAGAATCCGGCCCAGCAGGCGGATGTCGTCCATCAGCGGCTGGTTTTTGTCGGCGGCCTGGCGGCTGTTGGTGGGGGCCGGAGGGGCGGACTTGGCGCGACGCGGGGCGGCTTTCGAGGAGGCGGGCATGGCGGGGCTCGGCTGGACAGGGGTGATGTAACAAGGTTACGTTAATCCAACTCTAGCAGTTTCTTCGGCTCGTCAATTTCGGCTGAGTTACAACAGCCGCCTGCTAGCATGCCGGCCATGAAAGAAACCATCGTCATCGCCACGCGCGAAAGCCGTCTGGCCCTCTGGCAGGCCGAGCATGTCAAGGCGCTGCTGGAGCGCAGCCTGCATCTGAATGTCGAGCTGCTGGGCATGACCACCCGCGGCGATCAGATCCTCGACCGCACCCTGTCCAAGGTCGGTGGCAAGGGCTTGTTCGTGAAAGAGCTTGAAACCGCGCTGGAAGAGGGTCGTGCCCATCTGGCCGTGCATTCGCTCAAGGACGTGCCCATGGAGCTGCCTGAGGGCTTCGCCCTGGCTGCCATCCTGGAGCGCGAAGACCCGCGCGATGCCCTGGTGTCCAACCGTTATGCCTCGCTGGCCGAACTGCCGCAGGGCGCCTTGGTCGGTACCTCCAGCCTGCGCCGCGTCGCCCAGCTCAAGGCTTTGCGCCCCGATCTGCGCATCGAACCGCTGCGCGGCAATCTCGACACCCGATTGCGCAAGCTCGACGACGGCGGCTACGACGCCATCGTCCTGGCCGCGGCCGGCCTCAAGCGCCTGGGCCTGGCGGATCGCATCCGCAGCCATTTCAGCGTCGAGGAGATGATTCCTTGCGCCGGCCAAGGCGCCCTGGGCATCGAGCTGCGTGCCGATGCGGCAGAACTCAACGCTCAGCTGTCTACCTTGATCGACCGCCCGACCTGGCTGGCTACGCAGACCGAACGCGCCGTCTCGCGCAGCCTCGGCGGCAGCTGCAGCATGCCGCTTGCAGCCCATGCGCGCTGGCAGGGCGAGCAGTTGCTGGTGGCCGTGGCCCTGGGTCATGCCGAGTCGCCCGAGCGGCCTTTGCTGAAGGCGCAGCTGCAAGCCGCGGTGCGCAGTGATGCCGAAGCCGTGGCCTTGGGCGAGCAGGCCGCTCAGGCCCTGCGTGATCTGGGCGCGGCGGACTATCTGCCCGCAGCCTGACTCGCTCGCCGCCATGGCGTCGCCCGAAACGGCCGCTTTGCAATTGATCCTGACCCGGCCGCAGCAGCAGGCCGGCGACTGGCTGCAGCGTTTGCAAGCGCAGGGCGTGCCGGCGCGCAGCTTTCCGTTGCTGGCCATCAGCCCCGCGGCGCCCGAGCAGGCGCAAGCGGCCTGGGCGGCCTTGCCACGGGCGCGGCTGGCCTTCTTCGTCAGCCCCAATGCGGTCGAGGGCTTTTTTGCGCAAGCACCGGCGGGCTTTGAATGGCCCGCGGCCTGTCTGGCCGCCTGTGTCGGGCCCGGCAGCGCGCGCGCCTTGCAGGCGGCCGGCGTGCCAGCGTCCCTCATCATCCAGCCGCCGGCGGATGCGCCCAGCCTCGACTCCGAGCACTTGTGGCCCCAGCTCAGCGGCATGGATTGGCAGGGCCAGGCGGTGCTGATGCTGCGCGGCGAGGGAGGGCGCGACTGGCTGGCCGAGCGCTTGCGCGAGCGCGGCGCGGCGCCGGTTGAATTCTTCAGCGTCTACCGGCGGGGCTGTCCGCAGCTGGATGCGGCGCAGCAGCAGGAGCTGGCCGATCTGCTCGAGCAGCCGCAGCGCATGCTCTGGCTGTTCAGCAGCGGCGAGGCGGTCGGACACCTGCACAGTCTGGCGCCGGCCGGGGTGGACTGGTCTCGTCAGCGCTGCCTGGCCACCCATGCCCGTATTGCCGAGCGCGCGCGCGCCGAGGGCTGGGGGCATGTGGTTTTGACGCGACCCGACGCGGCCGCCGTGGCCCAAGCCTTCGGTGCGGTGCAGGCCGACGCCTACAATCATTTTCACTGTGAGTGATGCCCAAACCCCCCCTCTCGACGCCACGACGGGCGCTGCTGCGCCCGCCAGCGATGCGCCCGGCGCGAGCCTGAATTCCGCGACTTCCGTTCCCGCTGCCGCGCTGCCCGCCGCCTTGCCGAGCTGGGTGCCGGTGACCTTGCTGCTGCTCGGCGTCGCCTCGCTGGCCGGCGTCGGCCTGGCTTGGCAAGGCCTGAGCCGCCAGCAGGCGCTGGAGCAAGAGCTGGTGCGCCGCCAGGAGCTGGTGCAGGCCGAGGCCAGCGAGGCCCGTGCCGCTTCGCGCCAGTCACAAGACCTGACCCGTGATACGGCCGCCAAGGTGGCGCTGCTCGATGCCCGCCTGGCCGAGGTGGCCTTGCAGCGCGGGCAGCTGGAAGAGTTGATCCAGTCCATGTCCCGCTCGCGCGATGAGAATGTGATCGGCGACATCGAAGCCTCCATCCGCGTGGCCCTGCAGCAGGCTGCCGTGACCGGCAGCGTCGAGCCCTTGGTGGCCACGCTCAAGCAGGCCGACGAGCGCCTGCTGCGCTACAAGCAACCACGCATGGAAGGCGTGCGCCGCGCCGTGGCGCGCGATCTGGACCGCGTCAAGGCCATCAGCGTGGTCGATGTGTCCACCCTGACCATCAAGCTCGACGAGGTGGTGCGACTGCTCGACGAACTGCCCCTGCTGGCGGTGGCCGAGCGTGGCGGCGAGCCGGCGACGGCGCCGGGCCGTTCTGGCAAGCCGAGCGGAGCCAGCGCCAAGGCGCAAGACGGCAAGGCCGATGCGGCACCGGGCGAGGACGACGGCGCGCTGTCGGTTTGGTGGTGGCGAGCCAAGACCCGACTGGCCGAGATGGCGGGCCTGGTCTGGGGTGAGACCCGCACCCTGGTTCGCGTCACCCGCATCGACCATCCCGAGGCGGTGCTGCTGGCGCCCGAGCAGGCGTTTTTCCTGCGCGAGAACCTCAAGCTGCGCCTGCTCAATGCCCGCCTGGCCTTGCTCAGTCGCCAGTTCGACACCGCGCAGGCCGATCTGCGTGACAGCCAGGACGTGCTGAACCATTACTTCGACGCCCGCTCCCGCAAGGTCAGCTCGGCCATCGATTTGGTGCGCCAGGTCGCCGGTCAGGCGCGCCAGGTCAGCGTGCCGCGCCCCGATGACACCCTGGCTGCTTTGGCGGCTGCTGCGGCGGGCCGCTGATTGCCCGGAGCAGGGCCGCGGTCGACTCCCAACTTCAAAAAAGAACGAAAGCAAAGGTTCGGTTCATGCGTACCGTGGTGTGGTTGGTCCTCTTGTTCACCGTGGCGGTGGTGGCCGCGCTGGCCTTGGGCCAGAACGATGGGCTGGCCAGCTTCTACTGGAATGGCTGGCGCCTGGATGTGTCCTTGAACCTGTTCCTGCTGGCCTTGGTCGGCACCTGCTTCGCCTTGGTCACCGCCATCCAGACCATCGGCGCCTTGACCAGCCTGCCGCGCCGTGCGCACGAGTGGCGTCTGGCCCAGCGCGAGCGCGGCGCCCAGCTGGCCTTGCGCGATGCGCTGGCCGAGTTCTTCGGCGCTCGTTACGGACGCGCCCAGAAAGCCGCCCAGCGTGCGCTCAGCATCCATGCCCAGACGCCCGAGTTGCAGCAGGACGAGGGCTTTCTGGCCCTTGGCCATCTGCTCTCGGCCAGCAGTGCCCACCGGCTGCAGGACAAGCGCCGCCGTGATGAGCAGCTGCAGCTGGCGCTGGATGCCGCCAAGCGCTCGCCGCAAGGCCGTGCGCAGGAGGAGGGCGCCCGTTTGCTGGCTGCCGAATGGGCCCTGGACGACCGTGATGCGCCGCGTGCGCTGAGCCTGCTGGCTGAGCTTTCCCCGGGCGTGGCACGACGCACTCAGGCCCTGCGGCTGAAGCTGCAGGCCAGCCGTCTGGCCAAGCAGCCGCTGGAGGCGCTGCGCACCGCACGCCTGCTGGCCAAGCACCAGGGCTTCTCCAAGGTTGCCGCCCAGGGCCTGCTGCGCTCACTGGCCTTCGAGGCGCTGGATGCCGCCCGAGATGCCGACCAGCTTCGCTCTGTCTGGCAGCAGCTGGACAGCGCCGACCGCCGCGATGTGTTTGTGGCTGCGCGCGCGGCACAGCGGGCGGGTGCGCTCGGCGTGCCAGACGATGGCCGCGGTTGGCTGCGGCCTTTCTGGGATGATGTGGCCGAGCTGGGTGCGGACGAGCGCGCGACGCTGGCCGAAGCCTTGGTCCTGGTCTTGCCCGGCCTGGGCCCTGAATGGTTGCAGCGCCTGGAGACGGCGGTGCAGCGCTTCCCGCGCGATCGGGCCTTCAGCTATGCCCTGGGCCACGCGCTGGCCGAGCGCCAGCTTTGGGGCAAGGCGCGCTTGATCCTGGAGCAGGTGGCCGATGAATCCAGTCTGGGCACGGCCGCGCGCCGCCGCAGCTGGCTGGTGCTGGCCCATCTGGCCGAGCAGGACGGCGATCTGGACCGCCGCGCGCGCTGCCACGAGGCCGCCGCCACGCTGGTTTGAGTCAAAAAATTGAAAAGTCTTCCCAAGTCCAAATAAAGCATGCTATAGTGCAAGGCTTCGCGGCTGTAGCTCAGTTGGATAGAGTACTTGGCTACGAACCAAGGGGTCGTGGGTTCGAATCCTGCCAGCCGCACCAACAATAAGAAAAGAAAAGGTCAGCGAGTAATTGCTGACCTTTTTAATTTAGGTTTGATCTCGGATTGAGTTTCAAACGCCTTGAATGTTCTTCGGACGAGGTGGTTGGAGTTTGAAACGAGGTGCTCCCGAGTTAGGGTTTTCAGCTCGAATGACGGGGCGCGAGATACATCCGTGGCAACACGGATGAGGGTATTGAGAGTTAAGGCGAAGTTTTGAAGCAGCGCCTTGGCTTTGAAGTTTGACCCCTCGTTTTGCTGGCGTTTGAAAATCAGCTTCGGCGAAGTTTTCAAAAAGTTTGCAAAAATATTGTTCGGTACCAAAATACCGTGCTATAGTAGAGGGCTTGGAGCGGCTGTAGCTCAGTTGGATAGAGTACTTGGCTACGAACCAAGGGGTCGTGGGTTCGAATCCTGCCAGCCGCACCAAACTAACAAAATGTCGCACGAAGCGTCCGTAAGGAAATTCGATGCCGACGCAAACAAGCCTCAGTGAGAAATCGCTGGGGCTTTTTTGTTTTGGACTCAGCTGGACGCGCCAGTCGCATCGTATGAGTGGCACTCAAGTCTCGCGCGCAGTCCGCGCGGTGTGAAGCTCGGTCAATATCTCTTCCGTGTGCTCGCCCACATGTGGCCCGGCATCGGGTGTCCGCAAGCGGCTGCGTGAAAAGCGCGGGGCCGGGGAAGGCAGCCAATGCCCGTCGATGCGCACATGGTTGCTCCGAGCCTTTGCCTGCGCATGCGTGGCCGCCTCGTCCAGGCTGAGCACGGGCGCCACGCAGCAATCCAGATCGGCCAGGTCCTGCTCCCACTGGGCCCGGCTGCGCGTCTTGATCCGCTCGGCCACGCGGGCGCGCAGGGCGGGCCAGTGTTCGGTGTTCATGTGCTGGGCCGGGTCGACGTCGTGAAGGCCCAAACCCTGGAGCAAGCGCGTGTAGAACTGCGGCTCGATGGCGCCCAGGCTCAGGTGGCCGCCATCGGCGCATTCAAAACAGTCGTAAAAGGGCGAGCTGTGCAGAAAGAAGTTGTTGGCGGGACGCTCGCTCCACTGACCCTCGCTGCGCAGGGCTGAAACCAGGCCGCCGAGCAGGCCCAGACCCTCAAGAATGGCCGCGTCGATCACCTGCCCGCGGCCCGAGCGCTGGGCCTCCAGCAAGGCGCTCAGCAGGCCAAGGGCCAGCAGCATCGCCCCGCCGCCCATATCGCCGAGCAAGCTGGCTGGCGCACTCGGCGCCTGCCCCGGCCTGGAGGCGATGGAGAGCGCGCCACTCAAGGCCAGGTAGTTGATGTCGTGACCAGCGCACTGGGCCAGCGGCCCGGTCTGGCCCCAGCCGGTCACCCGGCCGTAGACCAGGCGTGGGTGTGTGGCCTCAAACACCTCCGGCCCCAAGCCCAGGCGCTCCATCACCCCGGGGCGGAAGCCCTCGATCAGGGCATCCGCCCTGTGGATCAGTTCCAGCGCCGTCCGCTGCCCGGCATCGCTTTTCAAATCGAGCACGATGGAGCGCTTGCCGCGATTCAGTGCACGCGCGTTGCCGATGCTGCGTGAGCCTGCGCTGGTGGGTCGATCGATCACGATCACGTCGGCGCCCAGGTCGGCCAGCAGCATGCCGCACAGGGGCGCAGGGCCGAGCCCGGCCAGCTCGATCACGCGAATGCCCTGCAAAGGGCCGGAGGCTGACGGGGCCGGTGTCGTCCTGCTCTTGTTGTCGTACTCGCTGCTGCGTTCGCTCATCTGCAGACCTTCTCTTCGGTTGGCAAAGCTTGCAGAGACAATACACGCATGAGCAAGGCATTCACCAAGGAAAGTGACGCGGATGACGACGAGGACCTGGCGCTGCCGGCCTTGCCGCAGGGGGCGCGCAACTACATGACGCCGCAGGGTTATGCCCGCATGCGGGCTGAGTTCATGACGCTGCTCGATGTCGAGCGGCCCAAGATCGTCGAGATCGTGTCCTGGGCGGCCAAGAACGGCGATCGCAGCGAGAACGGCGACTACCTCTACGGCAAGAAGCGATTGCGCGAGATCGATCGGCGCCTGCGCTTCCTCAACAAGCGCCTGGACCTGGCCGAGGTGGCCGACCCCAGCCTGCACCACGGCAACGAGCAGATCTTTTTCGGCGCCACCGTCACCTACGCCACCGCCAAAGGTGAGGAGCGCACCATCACCATCAAGGGCATCGATGAATCCGACAGCCTGGCTGGCGAGGTCTCCTGGGTGTCGCCGATTGCCCGTGTGCTCTTGAAGGCGCGGGTCGGCGATGAGCTGCAGCTGATGACGCCGGGTGGCGTCGAGCAGATCGAGGTGCTGGAGGTCAGCTACCCGAAGCCGGAGTCGTCAAAGGCTTGATGCTTAGGGCTTGACGCGCCAGACCCGCAGCACGGCCGGCGAGCGTTTGAGCGTGCGCAGCACATCGGCCAGGTGCAGGCGGTCGCGCACCGAGAGGATGAGGTTCATCTCCGCGGTTTCGCGCTGCTGCATCTCGTCGCTCATCATGATGTGGGTGATGTCGGCCTCCGCCGCGCTGACGGCCGAGGCCACTTGCGCCAGCACGCCCTTGCCGTTCTTCAGCAGCAGGGACACGGCGGCCTCGAAGGGGCGGGTCAGCTCTTCGGCCCAGTTGACGGCGATCCAATGCTCGGCATCGCGCTGGAACAGCTTGCGGCCGACCTGGCATTCGGCCGTGTGCACCAGCAGGCCTTCGCCGCGGCCCAGATAACCCTTGATTTCATCGCCGGGAATCGGGCGGCAGCAGGCCGCCAGGCGCACCGAGGCGCCCTCGCTGCCGTCCAGCGTGACCTGGCCTTGCGAGGGGCCATCGTCCGCCGTGAAGCGGCCGATGCTGAGCATGACGGCATCGGGCCGCTGGCCTTGCTCGGCCAGCATGCGGGCCAGCTTCTTGGCCACGATGGTGGCGATCTTTCGGCCCAGGCCGATCTCGACGAGCAGCTCGTCGGCATGGCGGTTGCCGGCCCAACGGGCCAGCTGCTGCCAGAGTTGGGCGGCGTCGTCATCCTCGTCGTTCAGGCTGGGCAGGCTCAGGCCTTCGGCACGCAGTGCCTGGGCCAGCATCTTCTCGCCCAGATCGCGGCTTTCTTCCTGCTCCAGGTTCTTGAGGAAGTGGCGGATCTTGGAGCGCGCGCGGCCGGTGCGAACAAAGCTGAGCCAGGCCGGATTGGGGCGGGCGCCGGCGGCGGTGACGATCTCCACCACATCGCCGCTGCGCAGCTCGGCCCGCAGGGGCACGGGTTCACCGTTGATCTGTGCGGCCACGCAATGGTCGCCCACATCGGAGTGGATGGCGTAAGCAAAGTCCACCGGCGTCGCGCCCTTGGGCAGGGCCATGATGCGGCTCTTGGGCGTGAAGACGTAGACCGCATCGGGGAACAGGTCGATCTTGACGTGTTCCAGGAACTCGTTGGCGTCGCGGGTCTCGTCCTGGATGTCGATCAGGGACTGCAGCCAGCGCGAGCCCAGTTGCTGCGCGCTCTCGGCGCTGGTGCCGCTGGGGTTGCCGCCTTTTTTGTAGAGCCAGTGCGCGGCCACGCCTTTTTCCGCCACCATGTGCATGGCCTCGGTGCGGATCTGGAACTCCACCGGCGTGCCGAGCGGGCTGACCAAGGTGGTGTGCAGGCTCTGGTAGCCGTTGGGCTTGGGGATGGCGATGTAGTCCTTGAAACGGCCTGGTTGAGGCTTGTAGAGCTGGTGCAGCACGCCCAGGGACAAATAGCATTGCGGCAGCTCGTCCACCACGACACGGAATCCGAAGATGTCGCTGACCTGGGCAAAGCTCAGGTGCTTCTCGCGCATCTTTTTGTAGATGGAGTAGATGGCCTTCTCGCGGCCGTGGATCTGCACCGGGTGGGCGCCATCGGCAAAGGCCTTGATGACATCGCGCTCAATGCGCGACACCAGATCGCGGCGGTTGCCGCGGGCCTTGGTGATGGCCTTGGACAGGGCGGCATGCCGCCAGGGATGGATGTGCTGGAAGGACAGGTCCTGCAGTTCGCGGTAGATCTCATTCAGACCCAGGCGGTGGGCGATGGGCGCGTAGATGTCCAGGGTTTCGCGCGCGATGCGGCGGCGCTTGGGCGCGGCCATGGCCTCCATGGTGCGCATATTGTGCAGACGGTCGGCCAGCTTGATCAGGATCACGCGCACATCGCGCGCCATGGCCAGCAGCATCTTGCGGAAGGACTCGGCCTGGGACTCTTCCTTGGTCGAGAACTGCAGCTTGTCCAGCTTGGTCAGGCCGTCCACCAGCTCGGCTGTGGGGGCCTCGAAGCGCTCGATCAGCTCGGTCTTGGTGACGCCACAGTCTTCCATGGCGTCGTGCATCAGGGCGGCCATGATGGCCTGGGCGTCCAGGCGCCACTCGGCACAGATGCCGGCCACCGCAATCGGATGGGTGATGTAGGGCTCGCCGCTGGCCCGGAACTGGCCCAGATGTGCCTCATCGGCGAATTTGTAGGCTTCGCGGATGCGCTTGATGTCGCCCTTGGGCAGATAGCCCAGGTGCTGAACCAGGGCGTCAAACGACGCCGCCTCGGCAGCCGTTGGCTCGGGGGCGGGGCGCAGGCCCGACAGACCGCTCAGGGCGGCAGGCAGGCGGGAGACGGCAAATGATCGAAAACCCATGGCCCGAATTTAACCGATGAATTTGCGTGCCATCTGCGCCAGCGCACAAGACCGTGCCATTCGGCATCCTTGAGCGCTCGCGCAGGCGTCAGAAACGACAACGGGCGCCCGAAGGCGCCCGTGTGTGCAATCAAATGCAGCGAGAAGCTGGAATCAGACCGGCACCTTGCGCAGCATTTCGATGCCGACTTCGCCGGCGGCGATTTCGCGCAGGGCGGTGATGCCGGGCTTGTTCTTGCTGTCGACCTTGGGGGTGTGGCCTTGGCTCAGCATGCGGGCGCGGTAGGTTGCAGCGAGCACCAGCTGGAAGCGGTTGGGGATCTTGGTCAGGCAGTCTTCGACGGTGATGCGGGCCATGTGTGGATTCCAGTTCAGGTGTTCAGGAGGATCGGTTTCTGAGGCCTGGTGCCGTGCACCAGGGCTTCAGGGCAGATCGAGCGCTTTGAAAACGGCAGAGCGATTTCGGCGCTGAGCTGCGTATTTTAACCGCTGCGCGTGGACGATGGACTTCAGATCGAAAACGGCCGTGTCAAACACCGCGTTCACGACCACGAAATCGAAGTTCTGCGCTTGCGCCACTTCGACACGGGCATTGGCCATGCGCTTGGCAATGACCTCGGGCGCGGTGTCACCGCGGCGGTTCAGGCGCTGCTGCAGCTCGTCCCAGCTCGGAGGCAGGATGAAGATCAGCACGGCGTAGGGAAACAGCTGCTTGATCTGCAGCGCGCCCTGGAAATCGATCTCGAGCACCACGTCGTCGCCATGCGCCATGCGCGCCTCGATGGCGGCCCGTGAGGTGCCGTAGAGGTTGCCATGCACCTCGGCCCATTCGAAGAAATCGCCACGCGCCGCCATGGCACGGAATTCTTCTTCGCTGGTGAACCAGTATTCGCGGCCGTGCTGTTCCTGGCCGCGCGGAGCGCGCGAGGTGTGGGAGATGGAGACGTCGAGCTTGGCGTCGAGCTCCAGCAAGGCCTTGACCAGGCTGGATTTGCCGGCGCCGCTGGGGGCGGCGACGACGAAGAGGTTGCCGGGGTATTCCATGGATCGGATGCGGTCGTGTGAGGTGGGGCAGCGGCGCTGGTGGGGAGGGGGCTGTGGGGCAGAAGGAGGGCCGGGCCGGCTTATTCGATGTTCTGCACCTGCTCGCGCAGCTGCTCGACCGCGACCTTCATCTCCACCGAGATATTGGTCAGCTCCAGGGCGGCCGCCTTGGAGCCTAGGGTGTTGGCCTCACGGTGCAGCTCCTGGATCAGGAAGTCCAGGCGCTTGCCGATTTCGCCGCCCTTTTTGAGCAGGCGGGCGATTTCTTCCAGGTGGGCGCGCAGGCGGGCCAGTTCCTCGGCCACATCGATGCGGATGGCGTAGGCCGCCGCCTCGTTGAGGGCGCGCTCGCGCAGGTTTTCTTCCGGGATGGTCTGGGCCGCGCCGGTGCTGGCGAGTGCCTCCTGCCAGCGCTCGAGGAAGCGCTGCTGCTGGCGCTGCACGATGGCCGGCAGCATGGGCTCGGCGGCATCGGCCAGGGCGCGCAGATGCTCAATGCGCTCCATCAGGATGGCGACCAGCTTTTCGCCTTCGCGTTCACGCGCTTCGAGCAGGCCGCTCACGCATTGGCGTGCGGCTTCGAGCGCGGCTTCGTCCAATTTTTCGGGGGCGGAGCCGCCGCCCTTGCACCAGATCAGGGCCTCGTGGACGGTCAAGGGCTGGGCCTTGGGCAGCCAGTTCTGCACCGTGCCCTCCAGGCGAGCCAGCTTGTTGAGCTGGTCCGATTGAGGCTGCGGCCAGTTGCCCTCGCTCTCGCGCTGGGTGTTGATGCGCAGCTCGACCTTGCCGCGCTTGAGTTTGGCCGTCAGCAGCTCGCGCAGGGCGGGTTCCAGGCCTCTCAAATCCTCGGGCATGCGAAAGCCCAGGTCCAGAAATCGGCCGTTGACTGAACGCAGCTCGACCGTCACGTTGGCGCCGCTGGGGCTGGCAGCTGCCGAGGATGTGGCATTGGGGGACCCGGTGTTTTCACTGGGTGCGGTGGGTTGCGAGCTGACGCTGGCATATCCCGTCATGCTGTAGACTGGCATCTAGCGTTCGGTGTGGAATAAAACTCGATTATGTCAAAGCCGAAACCGGCGCCCTTGCCTGCGGGAACGGTGGTTGGGGGCTACCAGATCATCAAGAGGTTGGCAGCAGGCGGATTCGGCGTGGTGTACCTGGCCGAAGACCCGGAACGCCACCTCGTCGCCCTCAAGGAATATCTGCCCTCCAGCCTGGCTGAACGCTCGCCCGGCGAGTTGACGCCGCGCGTCAAACCCGAGAAGCAGCCGCTTTACCGCCTGGGCCTCAAGAGCTTTTTCGAAGAAGGCCGATCGCTCGCGCAGATCTCGCACCCGAGCGTGGTGTCGGTGCTGAACTTCCTGCGCGAGAACGAAACCGTCTACATGGTGATGAACTATCTGCAGGGCGACACCCTGCAGGACTTCATCGTCACCGCGCGCGATATGAAGCGCGACAAGGTGTTCCGCGAATCCACCATCCGCAGCCTCTTCGACGAGATCCTGCGCGGCCTGCGCATCGTGCATCAGCACAAGATGCTGCATCTGGACATCAAGCCAGCGAATATCTTCATCACCAACGAAAACAAGGCGGTGCTGCTGGACTTCGGCGCCGCGCGCGAGGTGCTGAGCAAGGAAGGCAATTTCATCCGTCCCATGTACACGCCCGGTTTTGCCGCGCCCGAGATGTACCGGCGAGATGGTGCCTTAGGTCCATGGACCGACATTTACGCCATCGGCGCTTGCATCTACGCCTGCATGCAGGGCTATCCGCCCAATGATGCGCCGCAGCGCCTGGAAAAAGATCGTCTGGCGCTCAGCCTCTCGCGCCTGCGCAATGTGTATTCCGACAACCTGATCGAAGTGACCGAGTGGTGCATGTCCCTGGATCCGCTCTCGCGTCCGCAAAGCGTGTTTTCGCTGCAAAAAGAGCTGGCGCGCGAGACCGAGCGCCGCTACACCAAGCTCAGCTTCAGCGAGCGTCTCAAGCTGCAACTGGAGAACCTGAAGACCGGAGCCAAAGCGTGAGGGGCCCAGCGTGAGGTTCAACACCTTCCAGGTGAGCCGCCGTGGCCGGCGGGAGAAGAACGAAGACCGCATGGGTTATTGCTACACCCGCGAGGCCGGTTTGTTCGCCCTGGCCGACGGTCTGGGTGGGCATCCCGAGGGCGAGGTGGCCGCACAGATGGCGCTGCAGACTTTGGCCGCCTTGTTCCAGCGCGACGCCAAGCCGGCGCTTGAAGACCCCGCCGCCTTCTTGCAGGATGCGGTCTTGATCGCGCACCAGCAATTGATCCGTTATGCCGCCGAGAAGGGCATGAGCGACACGCCGCGCACCACCATCGTGGCCTGCGTGCTGCAGGGGCGCCGGGCCTTCTGGGCCCATTGCGGTGATTCGCGTCTTTACATGGTGCGTGCCGGCAAGCTGATCGCCCGCACGCGCGACCATTCCTATCTGGAGCTGCAGAACGCGCTCGGCCGGGTGCCCCAGGACGGCGAGACCTTCAACCGCAATGTGCTCCTGACCTGCCTGGGCAGCCCTGGCAAGCCCATGATCGACACCCATGGCCCCATGCTGCTGGAGGTGGGGGACCGCCTGCTGCTGTGCTCGGACGGACTCTGGGGCACGGTGCCCGACGACTTCATCACCGAGCAGCTCTCGGCCAGCCCGGTGGCCGATGCGGTGCCCGATCTGGTGGAGCAGGCCCTGCGCAACGGCGGGCCGCGCTGCGACAATGTCACCGCGCTGGCGGTGGAATGGGAAGGCGAGGCCGATGCCGACGAGGGCCATACCGAGGCCGGCATTTCCACCCGCAGCCTGTCCGATGACGGCTTTGCCACCACCATCCAGGCTGCCGCCCAAGACGGGCGCGGCGGTGCGGATGAGCTGGACGAAGCCGAGATCGAGCGCTCCGTGCGTGAGATCAACGAAGCCATACGCCGCGCCAACGAGCGCCAGACCGGCGTACTCAAGAAATCCTGAAGGACCCCATCATGACTGAAGCCAGCCAGACTCTGCGCGCCAGCGGCCGCGCAGCGGACGCACTCCGCCCGGTGCGGATTACTCGCCATTACACCCGCCATGCAGAGGGCTCGGTGCTGATCGAGTTCGGCGGCACCAAGGTGCTCTGCACCGCCTCGGTGGAAGAAAAAGTGCCGCCGCACAAGCGCGGCTCGGGCGAGGGCTGGGTGACGGCCGAGTACGGCATGCTGCCGCGCGCCACCCACACCCGCAGCGACCGTGAAGCGGCCAAGGGCAAGCAAAGCGGCCGCACGCAGGAGATCCAGCGCCTGATCGGCCGCTCGTTGCGCTGCGTCTTCGATCTCAAGCTGCTGGGCGAGCGCACCATCGCGCTGGATTGCGATGTGATCCAGGCCGATGGCGGCACCCGCACCGCGGCCATCACCGGCGCCTACGTGGCGGCGGCCGATGCGGTCCGCTGGCTGCTGGCTCAGGGCAAGATCAGCGCCAGCCCGATCCGCCAGGCGGTGGCGGCCATCTCGGTGGGCATCGTCGAAGGCACGCCCTTGCTGGACCTGGAATACACCGAAGACTCGGCCTGCGACACCGACATGAATGTGGTGATGACAGCCGACGGCGGCTTTGTCGAGCTGCAAGGCACGGCCGAGGGCGTGGCCTTCAGCCGCGTCGAGATGAATGCGCTGCTGGATCTGGCTGAGAAGGGCATTGGCGAGCTGCTGGTGGCGCAGAAAGCAGCCTTGTCGTCATGAAGATTGTTCTGGCCTCCAACAACGCCAAAAAGCTGATCGAGCTGCAGGCCCTGTTCGAGCCCTTGGGGGTGGAACTGCTCACGCAAGGCTCGCTGGGCATCCCCGAAGCCGAGGAGCCTTTCGGCACCTTCGCCGAGAACGCCCTGGCCAAGGCCCGCCACGCGGCCGAGGCCAGCGGCCTGCCGGCCCTGGCCGATGATTCCGGCCTGGCCGTGGAGGCCCTCGGGGGCGCGCCTGGCGTGCTGTCGGCGCGTTATGCCACGCTCTTCGGTCAGCCCAAATCGGATGCCGACAACAACCGCGTGCTGCTGGAGCAACTGGCCGCCTTCCCGGCGCCCGAGCAACGCGGCGCGCGCTTTGTCTGTGCCCTGGTGGCCGTGCGCAGTGCCGCTGACCCCGAGCCCTTGATCGCCATGGGGCGTTGGCAGGGTCAGATCTTGACCGTCGCGCAGGGCGAGGCCGGCTTTGGCTATGACCCGCTGATGTTCATCCCGTCACTGGGGCGCAGCGTGGCCGACCTGAGCGCGGCCGAGAAGAATGTGCAGAGCCACCGGGCTTTGGCGGCCGTCCATCTGGCCGCGCAGCTGCGCGAGGTCTGGCATCTTGGCTGATGTCATTCGCCTGATGCGGCCGGGCACGCTGAGCCTGCCGGCGCTGCCGCCGCTGTCGCTCTACGTGCACCTGCCCTGGTGTCTGCGCAAATGTCCGTATTGCGATTTCAACAGCCATGAGTGGCGGGTGGACGGCGCCGCGCGCGAGCTGCCGGTGGACACCGCGCGCGCCTACCTGGCTGCGCTGCGCGCTGATCTGGAAGCCTCGCTGCCGCTGATCTGGGGTCGGCCCGTGGTCAGCATCTTCATCGGCGGCGGCACGCCCAGCCTGTTTCCCCCGGAGCAAATCGCCGAGCTGATCTCGGACCTGCGCGCCCGACTGCCGCTGGAGCCGGGCTGCGAGATCACGCTGGAGGCCAACCCGGGCACGTTTGAGCGCGACCGCTTCAAGGGCTTCCGAGAAGCCGGCGTCACGCGCCTGTCCATCGGCGTGCAGAGCTTTGACGATGCCAAGCTCAAAGCCCTGGGCCGGGTGCACAGCGGCGAGCAGGCGCGCGCTGCCATCACCGAGGCCGCCCAGGCCTTCGACACCTTCAACATCGACCTGATGTACGCGCTGCCGGGCCAGAGCCTGGCCGAGCTGGATCTGGAGCTGCGCACGGCACTCAGCTATGCGCCGCCGCATCTGTCGGTTTACCACCTGACCATCGAGCCCAACACCCGCTTCGCCAGCGCGCCGCCCGAGAACCTGCCCGACCCCGATCTGGCCAGCGAGATGCTGGACCTGATCACCGCCCGCACCGGCGCCGTGGGCATGGATCGTTATGAGGTGTCGGCCTACGCGCGCGCGGGGCACCGCTGCGCCCACAACCTGAACTACTGGCAGTTCGGCGATTACCTCGGCATCGGCGCTGGTGCGCACAGCAAAATTTCCTTTCCGCATCGCGTGCTACGCCAGGTGCGCTGGCGCGAACCGGCGGCTTATATGGCCAAGGCGGGCGAGGGCGCCGCGGTGTCGAACGAGAACGAGGTGGCGCGCAGCGAGCTGCCGTTCGAGTTCATGCTCAATGCCCTGCGTCTGCGCGAAGGCGTGGGCCTTCAGTCCTATCTGGAGCGCACCGGCCTGCCGCCCTCCAGCATCGCCCGGGCCATGGAGCAGGGGCGCCAGCGCGGCCTGCTGGAGGCCGATCTGGCGCGCATCGCGGCGACCGCCAAGGGCTTTGATTTCCTCAGCGACCTGCAGTCACTCTTCCTGGCTGACTGACTGACCGACCGAGCATGGCCCGCACGGGGCCGCTGGCCTTCACAGCGCCATCACGTAAACGCTCAAGGCCTCGTGCTTGGCATGGCGCTTGGCCGTGGCCGCTGCGCTGGCCACCTCTTCGGCCCGGTGCAGGCTGCCGGGGCTGACCCGGACCGCGCCAATGCTCAGCGTGGTGCAGGGGTGGAAGCGCATATCGCCATGGCGGTCTTCGGCCATGATGCCGCCCGCTTGCAAGGCCGCGGCATCAAACAGATTGCGGGCCAGCTCATTGAAGCCCTGAACGATCTGCTCGCAGCGCTGCTCCCAGTCGGCGCTCTGGAACAGCATCACGAAATCGTCGCCGCCGACATGACCCAGGAAGTCACGCTGGCTGTCGCAATGGTTGCTGGCCACGCGCGCCACCAGGCGGATCATCTCGTCGCCGCGCCAGTAGCCGTACTCGTCGTTGAAGGGCTTGAAGTGGTTGAGGTCGGCGTAGGCGGCGACGAACTCGCGCCCGCTGGTCAGCAGGCGGCCGATGTGCTGGCTGATCGGAATATTGCCGGGCAAGAAGGTCAGCGGGTTGGCGTGGCGCGCTGCTTCAATACGCGCCTCCGTCACCGAGCGTACCAGCTGTTCGCCGGTGCCCAGGCCGAGGTAGCGTCCCTCGCGCACGATGATGAAGCCCTCGCGCAGATAGCGCTGGTCGGCCGAGGTCAGCACGGTGGTCAAGGCCTCGATGCCGGTGTCGGCGTTGACGATCAGCGGCGTCGGGTTGGCGAACAGGGTGCAGGCATGGCGGCCGTACAGGTCCATGAAAAAGGGCTTGGCCCAGCGGTTGATGAACTGCGCCCGGTCGACCAGGGCCACCGGCTCTTGCCGGCTGTTGAGCACGGCGATGGCGTGCAGCTCCTCGTGTTCGTTGAAGACGCGGAACAGCTGCTCGTGCGTGGTGTCCTCGTGCACGGTCACGGCTTCCATCATCAGGCGCTCGGCGGTGACGCCGTTGCTGGAGGCGCGGCGCAGCTCGGGCAGCACGGCGATCTCACTGCTGGCCAGCACCTCGCGGGCGCCGGCCAGGGGCTCGCGCGCGCCGTCGGGTGTGGGGCGGCCGATCAGCCAGCCTTGGCCAAAGGCCACGCCGAGGTCGCGCAGCACGCGCAGTTCCTCGGCGTTCTCGATGCCTTCGGCCACCAGCTGGGCACCGAAGGTTTCGGCCAGCTGCAGCAGGGCGCGGAAGGTCTGCAGCTTCTCGGCATGGGCCGGCAGGTCGTGGGTGAAGTATTTGTCGATCTTGACCACATCGGGCTGGATCTCGGACCACAGGCGCAGCGAGGAGCGGCCGTCGCCAAAATCGTCCAGCGCAATGCCCACGCCCTTGCGGCGCAGCACGCCGATGGCGCGGCGCAGGCCCTCGATATCAGCCACGCGCTCATGCTCGGTCAGCTCGATCATCAGCTGGCTGGCGCAGATGCCCAGGTCTTCGCAGATGAACAGCCGGTCCTGCTCCAGGCCCTGGGCTACGGCGCTGGCCAGGGCCGTGGCGCTCATGTTCAGCAGCAGGCGGCCGGGCAGCTTGAGCCGGCTCCACTCGGCCATGGCCAGCAGGGCGCAGTGCACCTCCAGCTCGGTGTTCAGGCCTTCGCGCCGACCGGCGGCGAACAACATATCGGGGTACTCGAGCGGGCTGCCGATCGGGCCGCGCACCAGGGCTTCATGGCCGTAGACCAGTCCGCAGTCCAGCTGCACGATGGGCTGGAAGACCGTGCGCAGCTGGCGGCGGTCCATCAGGCGGCGAACCGTCAGTGGCGGAGCTTCATCGCCCGGTCTGGATCCTGCGGCGATGGGGGATGCGGGGGAGGGGGAGAGTGCGGCGCTGCTCATAGCGCCATGGTGCCCAGCGTCGATGACAGGGCCAAGAAAAGCGGGGTCCACCAGCACAAAGGCCGCATCAGCGTGAGCTATTGCTCGGCTGTGCGGCCTCGGGGTGGGCGTGTTCTGGCCTGGGTGGCTTCAGCTTGGGCTTACACGCGATTGAGCGACATGCCCGAGGTGCTGCGCAGGCGCTCGATCAGGCGCGGTGCGATCTGGCTCAAGGGCAGGACTTCGTCGGCCGCGCCGGCATTGATGGCTTCGCGGGGCATGCCGAAGACCACGCAGGTGGCCTCGTCCTGCACGAAGTTGTAGGCGCCGGCGTCCTTCATCACCTTCATGGCCTTGGCGCCATCGGCGCCCATGCCGGTCAGCATGATGCCCAGAGCGTTCGGGCCCACGACGCGCGCGGCCGAGTGGAACAGCACCTCGACCGAGGGCTTGTGGCGGTTCACCGGCTCACCGTCCTGCACGCGGGCGATGTAGTTGGCGCCCGAGCGCTCGACGCTCAGATGCAGGCCGCCCGGGGCGATATAGCCGTGGCCCGGCAAGATGCGCTCGCCATCGCTGGCTTCCTTGATGCGGATGCGGCACAGGCCGTCCAGGCGTGCGGCGTAGCTCTTGGTGAAGCCGGGCGGCATGTGCTGGGTGATGACCACGGCCGGGCAGTCGGCCGGCAGATTGACCAGCACATCCTTGGTCGCCTCGGTGCCGCCGGTGGAGGCGCCGATGAAGATGATTTTCTCGGTCGACAGCCGACCCAGGCTGGCCATGGTGACCGGCTTGGCCGGCGCTGCGGGTGGGTGGCCTGCGTGGGCGGCCGCGCCCGTTGCGCCCGAGGCGGGCAGGGCGGCGTGGCTGCGGCGGATGTGGGCCTTGGCGGCGATGCGGATCTTGTCGGTGATGTCATCGGCCAGCAGGCGGATGCCATCGGCCACGCCGATCTTGGGCTTGGCGACGAAATCGACCGCGCCCAGTTCCAGGGCCTTGAGCGTGACTTCAGCGCCACGCTCGGTCAGGGTGGACACCATCACCACCGGCATGGGGCGCAGGCGCATCAGGCGGGACAGGAAATCCAGGCCGTCCATGCGGGGCATTTCAATGTCCAAGGTGATCACGTCCGGGTTTAATGAGCGGATCATTTCGCGGGCGAGCAGCGGGTCGGCGGCGGCGCCAATGCAGACCATATCGGGCTGGCGGTTGATGATCTCGCTCAGGATGCTGCGCACCAGAGCCGAGTCGTCGACCACCACCACAGTTGTCTTGGCCATGTCTTACTTCTCCTCTTGGGGGCGGGCTCAGAACAGATCGACAGAACCGCCGCTGGCCACCACGGGCTGGGCTTTCTGGGCTGCAGAACGGTCCTGTTGCACCAGGGCGTCGGTGTTGGTGGGGGCGAGGCGCTTGACCATGGCCTTGCCACTGAAGGGCAGGAAGCAAACCTTGCGGGGATAGATGTCCATCACGTCCTTGGAGACGATGGGGATGCGCTCGAGCTTGAGGAAGTCGATCACGAAGTTGGTATTGCGTTCGCCGACATTGATGGTGTTCATGCCGGCAATCACGGCGCCACCGCCGAAGATCTTGGCTTCCATGCGGCCTTTGGAGGCGCCGCGCTTCATCATCTCGTTGATCAAGAGTTCCATGGCGTAGGAACCGTAGCGGCCGGAGTCGCCGCTGCCTTCGGGCAGCATGAAGTGGTTCATGCCGCCGATCTGGGCGTGGCGGTCCCAGAGGCAGGCGGCGATGCAGGAGCCCAGGGTCGTCATGACCAGCAGGTCCTCGTTGTCCACGAAGTACTCGCCGGGCAGGATCTTGACCGCCGCATTCTTGAAATGGGCGTCGTAGAAGAAGAACGATGCTTCACCAGGCTTGCGCGGCATGGCCTTGAGTTGCGCAACGCGGGCCGCTCCCGCGCCGCTGGTGAACATCGAGCCGGTGCCTGCACCGGAAGTGGGCGGGGGGGTGCTCATGTTTTTTTATCGGTCGCTGGACTGTGAACTTGAGGATTGCGTCGGAGCGGGGCTCAGACGCGCTCGTATATCGTCTTGCCGCGCAGGCGGAACAGATCGCGCGAGTCGGTGAAGTTCTCCGAGTGGCCGACGAAGAGCAGACCATGCGGGCGCATCACACGGTGGATGCGTTCCAGCACCTTGCGCTGGGTCGGCGGGTCGAAATAAATCATCACATTGCGGCAGAACACGATGTGGAAGGGCTCGCCCAGCGACCACTGCGTGTCCATCAGATTGAGCGGCTTGAAGTCGATCCAGCGCTGCAGCTCCGGCTTGACGCGGATGCGCCCGGAGTTGCCACCGGTGCCGCGCATGAAGAAGTTCTTCAGCCGGGTCTGGTCCAGGCCTCGGGCATCGGCGTTGTAGACACCGCGGCGAGCCGTGTTCAGCACATTGGTGTCGATGTCGCTGGCGGTGATCTGCACCTGGGCACTGCTGCCCAGCGCTTCGCTGCAGGTGATGGCGATGGAGTAGGGCTCCTCGCCCGTGGAGGCTGCGCAACACCAGATGCGCACCGGCTTGCCGGCCAGCGGCTTCAGGTCGTCGGTCAGGGCGTGGAAATGGTGCTCTTCGCGGAAGAAGGAGGTCAGGTTGGTGGTCAGGCAGTTGACGAACTCCTGCCATTCCTGCGTGCCCTCCACCCCGGTGGCATGTTCCAGCCACTGCAGGTAGGCGGCGAAAGACTTGTGGCCGGTCTCGCGCAGGCGGCGGGAGAGGCGGCTGTAGACCATGGCGTGCTTGCCATCGTGCAGGCTGATGCCTGCGTGCTTGTAAATCAGTTCCCGAACCCGGTCGAAATCCGCCCGGCTGAAGCTGAATTCATGGTCGATGGCTTCGGCGCCTGGTGCACTTGGAACAGCTGGCATAAGGTGAGCTCGGTTATGTCCCGGCTGCTGGCGCAGTCCAGGCTTTGATTTTGCGTCGTCTTGCAGTCTGGCGGTTCAAGCCTGTCCAGCATAGGCCAAACAAAGCCGCCAACAGGGGTCAGATCGCCAATTGAGCACGAAAACCCACTGCTAGACTGGCTGCGCACTTGCCCCTCCCCCTGCACACCATCTTGGATTCCTCAAGCCCCACACCCGCTTTGCTGGATGCCCGACGCCTGCGGCTGGACCTGGCCCTGCAGCTGCTGCAGCAGGCGGGCGCCTTGCTGCCCGAGGCCGAGCCTTACAGCGAGGCCTGGCTGCAAGGCATCATGGACGCGCTGTGCGACCTGTCCAGCAAGGACGCCTTGACCGGCCTGGTCAACCGCCGCAGCTTCGAGATGGCGCTGGCCCGCGAAGTGGACCGCGTGGCGCGTTCGGGGGAATCGGCCTTGCTGCTGGTGCTGGACATCGACCATTTCAAGGCGGTCAACGACACCTACGGCCATGCGGCCGGTGACCTGGTGATTCAGGCGGTGGCCGGGGCGCTGAACCAGGTGGTTCGGCCCATGGACACGGTCGCCCGCGTGGGCGGCGAAGAATTTGCCATCGTGCTGCCCAAGTGCGCAGCCGGTTTTGGCGCCACCGTGGCCGAGCGCCTGCGCGAGCGGGTGGCCGAGCTGCGGATCGAAATTGCGTCCGGCCAGGTGCTGGCGGTGACGGTCAGCCTGGGCGGTGCCTTTGCGCCGCAGTGGGTGCGCTCCTCGTCCCTGCTCTGGATGGAGCGGGCCGATCGTCAGCTCTACCGCGCCAAGGCCGAGGGCCGCAACCGGGCCTGCCTGGAGAACCAGGTCGATTCCCTGGTGAGCGCCGAGGAAAAAGGCATGTTGTTTGCAGTAACGCAACAGGAAAGTGAATGAGTACGACACCTGATCCTGCTGCATCGTCGCCGGCGTCCCCGCTGGGGGCCGCCCGTCCGGCGCCCAAGACGGGCAGCCGTGCCGGCGCCCGCACCTTGGCCGTCACCAGCGGCAAGGGCGGCGTGGGCAAGACCTTTGTGACCGCCAATCTGGCGGCCGCCCTGGCCCTGCGCGGCCAGCGTGTGCTGGTGCTGGATGCCGACTTGGGCCTGGCCAATCTCGATGTGGTGCTGAACCTGCACCCCAAGCTGACCCTGCACGATGTCTTCACGGAGAAGGCCACGCTGGACCAGGCCATCTTGCCGGCGCCCGGCGGCTTCTCGGTGCTGCTGGCGGGTTCGGGCATGGTGGAGTATTCGCGCCTGACGCCCGAGGTGCGCGACAAGCTTTTGCACATCGTTGAGATGGTGCGGCCGCGTTTTGACTGGATCTTGTTCGACACCGGCGCCGGCATCTCCGATGTGGTGCTGTTCTCCATCTCCATGGCTGCCGATGTCCTGGTGGTGGCCACGCCCGAACCGACCTCGCTGACCGATGCCTACGCCACCATCAAGGTGCTGGCCACCCAGCAAGACCGCCGCGAGGTGGGCCTGCTGGTCAACCAGGCCAACCGCGTGGGCGAAGGCAAGCTGATCTGCGGCCAGCTGCAGCAGGTGCTGCAGCGCTTTGTCGGCGCCCGCCCGGGCCAGAGCTTCAAGCTGGAGCTGCTGGGCGAGGTCAAGAACGATCTGACCGTGCGCCAGGCTGTGCTCAAGCGCCAGCTGGTGCTGGAACATTACCCCGGCAGCGATGCGGCTCAGGCCATCAAGGCTTTGGCCAATAAACTGCTGGGATGAGCAGTTCAGACACCTCTTCCGATTCTTCCCCCTCAACATCGTCCTCGCCCGAGGCCTCGCCCGCCACTGCCTTTGAGTGGGTGGGCGGCGAGGCTCGGGTGCGCGCCCTGGTCGATCGTTTCTACGATCTGATGGAGCTGGAGCCCGCCTTCACCGAGCTGCGCGCGGCCCACGGCCCCAGCCTGGACAGCGCCCGCGACAAGCTGTTCTGGTTCCTCTGCGGCTGGCTGGGCGGCCCCAACCACTACATCGAACGCTTCGGCCACCCGCGTCTGCGCGCCCGCCATCTGCCCTTCAAGATCGGCATCGCCGAGCGCGACCAATGGGTCGCCTGCATGGGCATGGCCATGCAGGATGTGGCGCTGGACCCGGCGCTGCAGGAGCGCTTGCTGGAAAGCTTTATGGGGACGGCGGATTGGATGAGAAATGTGTGAGCCCCTCGCCCGCGGGTACGTGGGCGGTCCCCCGGGGGGAATGGACTCAGCGGCCGGCGTGGCCGGCCGCTGAGTCCTCAAGCCGGCCTTGGGGCGGCCCGGCGGTCGGCTTGAGTGGGGGGGGGCGCTGGGCTTGCGCGTCAAGTGCCGGCCAGCAAGACCATCAAGGCGCCGCTGCCGCCATCGCTGGCGCGGGCCTGCACGAAGGCCAGGACCTGGTTTTTCTGCACCAGCCAGCGGCGCACCCGGGCTTTGAGCACGGGTTCGCGGCCCGGTGAGCCATTGCCCTTGCCGTGGACCACGCGCACGCAGCGCAGGCCGCGGCGGGCGCTTTCCTGGATGAAGTGGCCCAGGGCCTCGCGGGCCTGATCGCGGCGCAGGCCGTGCAGGTCAAGCTGGGCCTGCAGGCTCCAATGGCCGCGGCGAAGCTTGCGCACCACCTCCTGGCTGATCTCGGGGCGGCGGAAGGACAGGCTCTCGTCGGTTTCCAGCAAGGTGTCGACATCGAAGTCGTCCGACAAAGCCTGCAGCAGCACCTGGCGCTCGTCGGCCTCCCGCTGCAAGGGTTCTGGGGCGGGGCGCTGGCGCTGGTGCAGCACTCGGGCCTGCTGGGCAGCCAGCCGTGTCACCGGGCCGACGCTGAGCTCGAAGATGCGCCGCTCCTGCTCGGCCAGGCGCGCAGCCGCCGCTTCGCGCTCGCGCCGCTCTTCCTCGGCGCGGCGCGCCAGGGCCAGCTCGCGCTGCAGCAGCTTGAGGTCTTGCAGGCTGTGGAGGGCGGGGCGGGCGCGCGATGGGGAGGGCGGGGATGTCATGGCGGGAGCTGCGTGGCGGGCGCCATCATATTTGCCCGCGCTCCGCCATCGAGATCACCTCGCCCATGCCCACCACGAAATGGTCAAGTACCCGGATGTCGACCAGGTTCAGGGCCGACTGCAAAGCCTGGGTCAGAAACTCGTCGGCGCGCGAGGGTTCGGCCACACCGGAAGGGTGGTTGTGGGCCAGGATCACGGCGGCCGCACCCAGGGCCAGGCCGCGCTTGACCACCTCGCGCGGGTAGACGCTGGTTTGCGTCAGCGTGCCGCGGAACATCTCTTCCAGTGCAATCAGGCGGTGCTGGGCGTCGAGGAAGAGCACGGCAAAAACCTCGTGGCCCAGCCCGCCGAGTTGCAGGCTGAGGTAGCGCCGCACGGCCTCGGGCGCGTCGAACACCGGCCGCTGCGCCAGCTCGCTGTGCAGCGAGCGCCGCGCGATTTCGAGCACGGCGGCGATCTCGGCCTGCTTGGCCGGGCCGAGGCCCTTGATACCTTTCAGATCGGCCACCCGGGCATGGAGGAGACCGTGCCAGCCCCCGAACTGATCGAGCAACTGCTGCGCCAGTTGCAAGACCGGTGTGCCCTGGATGCCGGTGCGCAGCAGCAGGGCCAGCAGTTCCGCATCGGCCAAGGCCTCGGGGCCGCGCGCCAGCAGCTTTTCGCGCGGGCGGGCTTCGGGCGGCAGGTCGTGCAGCGGCATGGGCTTCTCCGCAGGGCAGCAGGCAGTGGAGCAGGGCCGCAGGGGGCCGGGCAGGGCTTTCTGTCGTTGGTGGCCGGGAGAGGTGGGCACAGGCCCTAAAATCCGGGCAACTTCGACCTCGCGCTCCCATGAATCTTATCCAAGCCGGTTCTTTCCTGACGCTGCACTACCGCCTCTCTGGGCCAGACGGCACCGACGTCATCAACACCTTCGATGACAAGCCGGCCACCCTGTCCCTGGGCACGGGCGAGCTGTCGCCCGCCATCGAGGCGCGCCTGATCGGCCTGGCCGAAGGCACGCGCGCCCAGTTCGAGCTGGCGGCCGGCGAGGCCTTTGGCGAGCGCAATGCCGAGATGATGCAACGCGTGAAGCTCAGCCTCTTGCGCCAGCTGGGCGACCCGGACGAGGAGTACCACGTCGGCGATGTGGTGCAGTTCCCCACGCCCGACGGCCAGGCCAGCTACGCCGGCCTGATCCGTGAGATCGGCGAGGACAGCGCCTTGTTCGATTTCAACCATCCGCTGGCCGGCCAGCCGGTGAGCTTTGAAGTGCAAGTGATCGGGGTGCTCTGAGATGCCGAATTCCATCCAGCCCCAGGAAGTGTTGCTGGCCGAGCCGCGCGGCTTTTGCGCCGGTGTGGACCGGGCGATCGAGATCGTCGAACGCGCGCTGCTCAAGTTTGGCGCGCCCATTTATGTGCGCCATGAGATCGTGCACAACACCTATGTGGTCAACGATCTGAAGGCGCGTGGCGCCATCTTTATCGAGGATCTGGCCGAGGTGCCGCCGGGCGCCACGCTGGTGTTCAGCGCCCACGGCGTGAGCCAGGCGGTGCGCCAGGAGGCGGCGCAGCGCGGTTTCCAGGTCTTCGATGCGACCTGCCCACTGGTGACCAAGGTCCATGTCGAAGTGGCCAAGCTGCACCGCGAAGGTTATGAATTCATCATGATCGGCCACAAGGGACACCCCGAGGTCGAGGGCACCATGGGCCAGCTCAGCGAAGGCATTTACCTGGTCGAAGAGGCCAGCGATGTGCCGCATGTGCGAGTCAAGGATCCGTCCAAACTGGCGGTGGTCACGCAGACCACGCTGAGCGTCGACGATGCCGCCGAGATCCTGGCCGCCGTGAAGACGCATTTCCCTCAGGTGCGCGAGCCCAAGAAGCAGGACATCTGCTACGCCACGCAAAACCGCCAGGATGCCGTCAAGGTGCTGGCGCCGCAGGTGGACGTGGTCATCGTCGTGGGCAGCCCGACCAGCTCCAACAGCAACCGCCTGCGTGAGCTGGCCGAGCGCCTGGGCACGCCGGGTTTTATGGTCGATGCGGCCGAAGACCTGCAGCCCGAGTGGCTCGATGGCCGCGCCCGGGTCGGCCTGACCGCCGGCGCCTCGGCCCCCGATGTGCTGGTGCAGGCCGTCATCAACCGTCTGCGCGAACTCGGCGCCACCACGGTGCGCAGCCTGCCGGGCGTGGAAGAGCATGTGCGCTTTCCTCTGCCCATGGGTCTGGGCGACAAGTCCATGGCCGAGGTGAGCAGCTCTCGATCCTGAAGCCGGCGCTCAGGCCTGCCGGCGGCGCCTGCTCTTGGCGCCGTTTTGCTTTCATAGAATCGACCGAATTCCAAGGACACCTCTTCAAATGCTAGACATCAATCTGTTGCGCAAGGACCTGGCCGCCGTGGTGGCCCGCCTGAACACCCGCAAGAACCCCCAAGCCTTCCTGGACGAAGCCCGTTACGCCGCGCTCGAGACCGAGCGCAAGGGCGTGCAGATGCGAACCGAGGAACTGCAAAGCCGACGTAACAGCCTGTCCAAGCAGATCGGCATGCTGAAGGGCAAGGGCGAAGATGCCTCGGCCGTGATGGCCGAAGTGGGCGGCATCGGCGATGAGCTCAAGGCCGCGGCCGAGCGCCTGGAAGCGATCCAGGCCGAGCTCAGCACCATGCTGATGAGCGTGCCCAATTTGCCCGACGAGAGCGTGCCTGTGGGCAGCGACGAAAGCGGCAATGTGGAAGTGCGTCGCTGGGGCACGCCGCGCAGCTTCGATTTCGAGGTGCGTGACCATGTAGACCTGGGTGCACCCTTGGGCCTGGACTTTGAAACCGGCGCCAAGCTCAGCGGCTCGCGCTTCTCTTTCTTGAAGGGCCCTGCGGCTCGCCTACACCGTGCACTGGCCCAGTTCATGCTGGATGTGCAGACCGAGGAGCATGGCTACACCGAGTGCTACACGCCCTATATCGTCAACCGCGAGGTGCTGGAAGGCACGGGCCAGCTGCCCAAGTTCAAGGAAGACATGTTCTGGGTGCTGCGCGGTGGTGATGACCAGGCGCAAGAGCAGTACCTGATTTCCACCTCGGAAATCTCGCTGACCAACACCGTGCGCGAGCAGGTGCTGGACGCCTCGGCCCTGCCGATCAAGCTGACCGCCCACAGCCCTTGCTTCCGCTCGGAAGCCGGCAGTGCCGGCCGTGACACACGCGGCCTGATCCGCCAGCATCAGTTCGACAAGGTCGAGATGGTGCGCATCGAGCATCCCGAGCGCAGTATGGCCGCGCTGGAAGAGATGACGCTGCACGCCGAGGCCATCCTGCAGAAGCTGGGCCTGCCTTACCGCACGGTGCTGCTGTGCACCGGCGATATGGGCTTCGGTGCAACCAAGACCTATGACCTGGAAGTCTGGGTGCCAGCGCAGAACACCTACCGCGAGATCAGCTCCTGCTCGAATATGGGTGCCTTCCAGGCCCGCCGCATGCAAGCGCGTTTCAAGAACGAGCAGGGTAAGAACGACCTGGTCCACACCCTGAACGGCTCCGGCCTGGCTGTAGGCCGCACCCTGGTCGCGGTTCTGGAGAACTACCAGAACGCCGACGGCAGCATCACCGTGCCCGAAGCCCTGCGCCCCTACCTGCGTGGCGCAGAAATTTTGCGGGCCTGAGCGAAAAGTGCTGGCAATCTGAGAAAAGCTCGCTATACTAGCGGGCTTACTCGCAGCAACCAACGCGAGCACCAGAATACCGGAGAGGTGGCAGAGTGGTTGAATGTACCTGACTCGAAATCAGGCGGACGGAAACGTCTCGGGGGTTCGAATCCCCCCCTCTCCTCCAAACAGCTTGCTCGGCAAGCACTGCAAAACGGGCCCTTGAGGCCCGTTTTGCTTGTGTGCTTACGAATCGTTGTTCCCAAGCCCTGGGGTTCGTGGGAGCAAGAAAAGCTGGAGCAGTGCGATGCTTCAGTCCGGCAAGCCCATCAGCAAATCACCACCGGCATACAGCCAGCTTTCCCAATCGCATGCTTCGTCATCCTGAAAGGGTGCAGGGGTAGCCGCACATACTGGCGAAAGAGGCTGTGAGCTGGCTTGCGGGCTTTGACGAAGGGCTTGCAGGCTGCGGCGGCGTGCAGGGCGGGTAGCTTGAGCGGCAGGCTTGCGGTTCGCCGCGCGCAGCGAAGCCGGGGTGTCGAGACGCAAGACGTGGCTCTGAGGGCGGTGTGTGGACTGCATGGCTGAAGGGCTCCTGTCGATGGATGCAACTGTCCTCCGATGCAGATTGGCCAGATACCCCCGCCAAGGGGTGCCCTCCAATGGGGGGTGAGGGGTGGCTTGACTGCTGCTCCCGGTTTGGATTGTCGGAGCTGTGGGCGCGGGATGCGCAGGCGGCGTGAATCTCACCGGAAAGAGTGGGCACCTGAGCGGCACTGCTCCGGTGAGCGGGCAAAAAAATGCCCCGGCAGGCATGAAAGCCTGCAGGGGCCGGTTCAATCGCCGAGGGCGGTAAACCAATCGATCGGGCATCCGATCGAGGAGACAAAACTGATTTGAGGGGCCGATTCAGCGCCTTTGGCGCGTCAGATCTGCCAGAAGGCACTCAAACTCGATGAATGCCACTATAAGACCAGTTTAGGCTCTTGGCTTCGAAGGATTCCGGCTTTCTATTGCCGTTTTTCGCAAGAATGAACGAAAGCCAGGGGTTTCAGAGTCCAGCCTAGCTGGCCGATTCATGGGCAGCGGCTTCGACGGCTTCTCGCGTCAGCGGCGCGGCAAAGGTCGACATGAAGGCGTAGACGTAGTCGCGCAGGTAAGCGCCGCGGCGCACGGCGAGCCGGGTCATGTTGTCGGCGAAGAGGTGGCGGGCGTCGATGGCGGCCAGGTGCTGGTCGCGTTCCTCGTCGTAAGCAATGGAGGCAACGATGCCCACGCCCAGGCCCAGCTCCACGTAGGTCTTGATCACGTCGGCGTCCATGGCGGCCAGCACGATGTTGAGATCCAGGCCGGCCGTGCGGAAGGCATCGTCGATGTGCGAGCGGCCGGTGTAGCCGAGCTCGTAGGTGATGATGGGGAACTTGGACAGGCGCTCCAGGGTCAAGACCTGACCCTCGGCGGCTTCGCGGGCCAGTTCGTGGTCCGGCGGCACCACCACCGAGTGGGTCCAGCGGTAGCAGGGCAGTGCGATCAGCTCATCGAACTGGGCCAGGGCCTCGGTGGCAATGCCGACATCGGCCTCGCCATCGAGCAGCAGGCGTGCCACCTGCTGCGGCGAGCCCTGATGCAGGTGCAGGCTGACATCGGGGTGGGCGGCCCGGAAGTCGCGCACCACCGGCGGCAGGGCATAGCGCGCCTGGCTGTGGGTCGCCGCAATGCGCAGCGTGCCGGTGCCGGCGCGGGCGAAGTCATCGCCGGCGCGGCGCAGATTGTCGGCCTCATGCAGCATGCGCTCGATGATGGGCAGCACTTGGCGGCCCGGCTCGGTCAGGCCGGTCAGGCGCTTGCCGGCTCGCATGAAGATCTCGATACCGAGCTCATCCTCCAGCTCGCGGATCTGCCGGCTCACGCCGGGCTGCGAGGTGTGCAGGGCATGGGCCACTTCGGTGAGGTTGAAGCCGCGGCGCTGGGCTTCGCGGATGGAGCGCAGTTGCTGGAAGTTCATGCCTCAGGCTGCCTTGGCGGTGCTGGCTGCACGCGGGGTTTCGGTGTTCTGGCCGGCTTCGAACAGGCTAAGGCGGCTGGCGGCCAGGTGCACACGCTGGCCGCTGTAGAGGCTCAGGGCCTCGGCGCGTTCGCGGCTCAGCTCGGCCTCGAGGTGTTGGCCCTTGGGGCCGAGAAGCTCGACGCGGGCACTGGCGCCAAAGCTCAGCACGCGCTCCACCGTGGCGGCCAGGCCTTGCGCATCGGCCGCGGTCAGGATTTGCAGCTCATGCGGGCGGGCATAGGCCTGCACCGGGCCGGTGGTGTTGAAGGTGGCGCCATGCTGCAGCTGGTGCTCGCCGATGTGGACCACGCCGTTCTCGGCATGGCCTTCGAAGCGGTTGACTGCGCCGAGGAAGCCGTAGACAAAGGGCGTGGCCGGCTTCTCGTAGACCTCTTGCGGCGTGCCGATCTGCTCGACGCGGCCATGGTCCATCAGCACCACGCGGTCGGCCACTTCCAGGGCTTCTTCCTGGTCGTGGGTGACGAAGACGCTGGTGATGTGCAGTTCGTCGTGCAGGCGGCGCAGCCAGCGGCGCAGTTCCTTGCGCACCTTGGCGTCGAGGGCGCCGAAAGGCTCATCCAGCAGCAGCACGCGCGGCTCCACGGCCAGGGCGCGGGCCAGGGCGATGCGCTGGCGCTGGCCGCCGCTGAGCTGGGGCGGGAAGCGATCGGCCAGCCAGTCCAGCTGCACGAGATTGAGCAGCTCATGCACTTTCTTCTTGATGACGGCCTCGCTGGGGCGCTCCTTGCGCGGCTTGACGCGCAGGCCGAAGGCCACGTTTTCGAACACCGTCATGTGGCGGAACAGGGCGTAGTGCTGGAACACAAAACCGACCTGGCGCTCGCGCACATGGGTGTCGGAGGCGTCTTCGCCGTCCAGCAAGACCTGACCCCGATCGGCCGTTTCCAGGCCGGCGATGATGCGCAGCAGCGTGGTCTTGCCGCAGCCCGAGGGGCCCAGCAGGGCCACCAGCTCGCCGGTGGGAAAGTCGAGGCTGACGTCGCCCAGGGCGGTGAAGGCGCCGAAGGACTTGTGGATGTTGCGGACTTGGATGCTCATGTCGATGCTTCCTTGAGGGATCGGTGGGCATTCCACTCGACGAACTGCTTGAGAACCAGAGTGACCAGGGCCAGCAGGGCCAGCAGGGAGGCCACAGCAAAGGCGGCCGCGAACTGGTACTCGTTGTAGAGAATTTCCACGTGCAGGGGCAGGGTGTTGGTGTAGCCGCGGATGTGGCCCGAGACCACCGAGACCGCGCCGAACTCGCCCATGGCCCGCGCATTGCACAGGATCACGCCGTACAGCAGGCCCCACTTCACATTGGGCAGGGTGACGCGCCAGAAGGTCTGCCAGCCCGAGGCGCCCAGCACCGTGGCCGCTTCTTCCTCATCGCGGCCTTGGGCCTGCATCAGCGGGATCAGCTCGCGTGCCACAAAGGGGAAGGTCACGAAGATGGTGGCCAGCACGATGCCGGGCACGGCAAAGATGATCTTCAGGTCATGCGCTTGCAGCCAGGGGCCGAACCAGCCTTGGGCACCGAACAGCAGCACATAGACCAGGCCCGCCACCACCGGCGAGACCGAGAAGGGCAGGTCGATGAAGGTGATCAGGAGCTGCTTGCCGCGGAAATCATGCTTGGCGATGGCCCAGGCTGCGCTGACGCCGAAGACCAGGTTCAGCGGCACCGAGATGGCGGCGGCGATCAGGGTCAGCTTGACCGCCGAGACCGCGTCGGCCTCGACCAGGGAGGCGATGTAGACCTCCCAGCCCTTGCGCAGCGCTTCGTGGAAGACCGCCACCAGGGGCATGATCAGGAACAGGCCGAAGAAGGCCAGGCCCAGTGTCAGCAGGGTGATGCGCACCCAGGGCGCCTCGCGCGTGGCGGGGTTGCGCTCGTAGCGTCCGGCGCTGCCGCTTTGCGGCACGCCCAGGCTTGAAACGATGCCGGCCATTATTTGCGTCCTTCCAGACCGTTGCGGCGCGAGCTCCAGGCTTGCAGGCCATTGATCGCCAGCAGCAGCACGAAGCTGAACACCAGCATCACCGCAGCGATCGAGGTGGCGCCGACATAGTCGTACTGCTCCAGCTTGGAGATGATCATCAGCGGGGTGATTTCGCTGACCATGGGCAGGTTGCCGGCGATGAAGATCACCGAGCCGTATTCACCGACGGCGCGGGCGAAGGCCAGGGCAAAGCCGGTCAGCAGGGCCGGCGTCAGCGTCGGCAAGACCACCAGGCGGAAGGTCTGCCAGCGGTGGGCGCCCAGGGCGGCCGCGGCTTCTTCCAGCTCGGTTTCCATGTCTTCCAGCACCGGTTGCACCGTGCGCACAATGAAAGGCAGGCCGATGAAGATCAGCGCCACCAGAATGCCTAGCGGCGTGAACGCCACCTTGATGCCCCAGGGGGCCAGCAGCGAACCCAGCCAGCCATTGCCCGCGTAGAGCGCGGTCAGCGCAATGCCGGCCACGGCGGTGGGCAGGGCAAAGGGCAGATCGATCAAGGCATCGACCACCTTCTTGCCGAAGAACTCGTAGCGCACCAGGCTCCAGGCCAGGATCAGGCCAAAGACCAGGTTGATGCTGGCGGCCAGCAGCGAGAGGCCAAAGCTCAGCTTGTAGGACGCCACCACCCGCGGCGAGCTGGCCGCGGCCCAGAAGGCCTCAAAGCCATGGCCGGCCGATTTGATGAACACCGCCGACAGCGGGATCAGCACGATCAGTGAGAGGTAGAACAAGGTGAAGCCTATGCTCGGGCCGAAGCCGGGCAGCACCCGGCGTTTGGCCCGGCGCGGGCCGGCATCTGCCGCTGGCAGCGCGTGTGGCGCTGCGGCGGGCGAGGGGATCACATGGCTGGTCATGGCAAGGCGGCGGTGTGGAGCGCGTGCAGATGGGTGGTCAGCGGGGCTGGGTCAGCTTGCAACTCGGGCTCAGCGCTTGATGCCGGCCACGATCTGGTCGTACTGGCCCCCATCGGCGAAATGGGTCTTGCTGACTTTGGCCCAGCCGCCCAGCAGCTGGTCGACGCTGAACAGCTTGATCGGCGCGAAGCGCTTCTCTTCGCGCTTGAACACGGCCGCATCACGCGGGCGGAAGTTGTGGCGGGCGATGATGGCCTGGGCTTCCGGGGTGTAGAGGAAGTCCAGATAGGCCTTGGCGGTGGCGGCGGTGCCCTTTTTGGCGACGACCTTGTCGTTGATGGCCACGGGTGCATCCGCTTCGATGGACACGCTGGGGTTGACCACCTCGAACAAGCCCTTGCCGAACTCGTTCTCGATCAGCTCGGCTTCCGATTCAAAGGTCAGCAGCACATCGCCGATGCCGCGCTGGGTGAAAGTGGTGGTGGCGCCGCGGCCACCGCCGTCCAGCACCGGCACGTTGGCGAAGATCTTGCTGACCAGCTCCTTGGCCTGAGCGTCATTGCCGCCCTTGGCCAGCACGCTGCCCCAGGCAGCCAGATAGCTGTAGCGGCCATTGCCCGTCACCTTGGGGTTGGGGATGATGACTTGCACGCCGGCACGGGCCAGATCGTTCCAGTCCTTGATGCCCTTGGGGTTGCCCTTGCGCACCAGGAACAGGATGGTGGAGCTGTAGGGCGCGGCATTGTTGGGGAAACGGCTGCGCCATTCAGTGGGCGTGAAGCCCTTGTCGGCCAGCACGTCCACATCGGTCGCCTGGTTCATGGTCACCACATCGGCCTCCAGGCCGCCGATCACGGAACCGATCTGTTTGCTGGAGCCGCCGTGCGATTGGTTGATCGTCAAGGCCTTGCCCGTCTTGGCTTGGTGCTGCTTGATGAAGGCCGGGTTGATCTCTTTGTACAGCTCGCGGCTCACGTCGTAGGAGACGTTGAGCAGGGTATCGGCCGGGCTTTGCGCCAGGGCGCTTGCAGGCATCAGGCTCCAGGCCAGCAGGGCAGTGGCGGCCAGGGCGACGGTGCGGCGAGAGGTCTTTTCCATGATGTCAGGCGGGGCAGGGCATGCCCGGTTGGAGAGTCAGGCCCGCACTGTGCCTGCCGCCTCTTATTCATGGAACAACAGTTTTTATATTTGTTTATCCGTGTTTTGAATAAGTGACCGTCTGGAAACGAAGCTTGGGTCATTCCAACCAATGCCAGGGGCGCGCTCGCTGAAGAATCGGTCCGGGCCGTGCGGGCGCTTGCTCACTTTCGCTTTCCCCATGCACCCCATCAGCAAGTGCGCACACGGCCCGGCCTATCCCCTGTGCACGCCGTCGACGCGGCGAGCTGGCTGGCAGCCCCCACGCGCGACCCAGTGGCACAGGTCACCGGTCTTTCCTGGCTCTTCCTCTTCGTCCCTCGGGCCGCGTCTTTGTCGCGGCCTTTTCCTCGTGACGATGTTTCTTGGTGTTCGCCGCGGATGGTGTGTTTGCCGTCCTTGACGAAGCTCAGTCTAGGTGGCCGCCTGCGCCGCGCCCAAGAAGTTTTGCGTAGGACTATGTCTGCATAACGAATAAATCAGGCAGCATGGCGCGCCCGAGCTTTGAGATGCCGGGCAGGCTCATTTGGGCCCGACCGTGATCCAGCGCCATTCCAGCCAGTTGTCCGGGCGGTGCACCACCTGGATATGGCTTCGGGCCGCCCAGGGGATGAACTGGCGGTGCAGGGGGATGTAGTGCACCTGCTCGGCCTGGCGCTTGAAGGCCTGCTTGATCAGCTGCTGGCGCTTGGCTTCATCGGGCTCCTTGCTGGAGGCGGCGACCAGGGCATCGAGCTCATCATCCTTGAAATTGCCGCGGTTGTACTCGCCCACGCCCTTCTCGCCGCGGTTGCGGAAATGCGAGGTGAAGATGCTCTCGGGGTCGGTGATGGAGCCGCCCCAGCCGAAGAGATAGGCCGAAGTGTCCAGCTGCTCCAGCTTGCTGAAGATCAGGCCTTTGGGCTGGGCGTTCACGCGGGTTTTGATGCCCAGCTTGGCCCATTGCGAGGCCAGGGTCATGCAGATGCGCTCGTCATTCACATAGCGGTTGTTGGGGCAGTCGAGCGTGAACTCGAAGCCATTGGCATAGCCAGCCTCGGCCAGCAGCTTCTTGGCGGCAGCCAGGTCGTAGGGCAGGCGGGCTTCCAGTGCCGGGTCGTTGAAGCTGCCCAGGGGCGAGGGCACCAAGGCACCGGTGGGCGCAGATTGGCCGTTCATCAGCTTGGTCTTGATCGTTTCGATGTCGATCGCCTGGTAGAGCGCGCGCCGCACCCGCACATCCTTGAAGGGGTTCTTGCCCTTGACATTGCTGTAGAGCAGCTCGTCGCGGCCCTGGTCCAGGCCGATGAAGATGATGCGGTTCTCGGGGCCGTTGACGATCTTGACGCCGGGCGTGCGGGCCAGGTTCTCCAGGTCGCGCGGCGACGGGTCGAGCACGAAATCCACCTCGCCCGAGACCAGGGCGGCGGTGCGGGTGGCATCGCTCTTGATCGGGGTGTAGATCACCTCTTGCACATTGCCCTCGATCTGGCCCCAGTACTTGGGGTTGCGCTTGAACACCGTCTTGCTGTCGGGCGCGCGGCTGACCAGCATGAAGGGACCGGTGCCGTTGGCGTTGAAGGCGGCGTAGGACTCCTCCTTGGCCGAGAAGTCCTGGGTGCGCGTGGCCTTGTGGGCCTCGGCCCAGCCGCGGCTCATGATGTAGATCGTGGTCAGGTGCTGCAGAAAGATCGGGTTCACCTGGGGCAGGCTGAACTCCACCGTCAGATCGTCCACCTTGCGCGGCTCACCCACCGCATTGGCGTACATGGCGATCTGCGAGCTGGGCTGCTTGGCGCGCTGGATGGAAAAGACGACGTCATCGGCCGTGAAGGGCCGGCCGTCGTGGAACTTCACCCCCGGGCGCAGCTTCAGGCGCCAGCTCTGCGGGCCCAGCTGCTTCCACTCGGTGGCCAGCTGAGGCACCAGCTTGAGCTGCGGGTCGCGGGTGACCAGGAACTCATAGATCTGGCCGTTGACGGTGTTGGTCAGGGTTTCATTCTGTGCATAGGGGTCCAGCGTCAGCGGATCACCGGCGCTGGCCCAGCGCAGGGTTTGGGCCTGGGCGGAGGGCAATGTCCAGGTCAGGGCGGCGCCCAACAGGCAGGCCAGCAGGGGCGATTTCATGGGGCAGACTCCGTACAACAAAGCAGGACGGCCGGGACGGGCGCAGCGTGAGCCCGTCGCCAGCCAGAAAGGGGCGGCAGTGTACGCAAGCGGCGTCCGCGGCGCCTGCGCTTGGCGCAATGGTCGCAGCTTTGCCATTGCCATTGCGTCTATCGTCTTGCGAAAAGCTTCGTAGCCAAGGAGACTGCCTGCCGGCTTGAATGTGCCGCTGCGCCCGGCGTCGTGGCGCTGTTTTCTGCACGGACTGCAGGCTGTGTGCCTCGTCACCTTGTCATTCACTTCTATTGGAGCCGCCTCATGACACGTTTGACCGCCCAGGATTTCTCGCCCGAGATCCTTCGGCTCTTCGACCACTATGTGCACGGCGGCCTCAGCCGTCGCGGCTTTCTCGACCAGGCGCAGCGTGCCCTGGGCAGCGCCGCCGCGGCCACGGCCACGCTGGCGGCCCTGTCGCCCCGCTTTGCCGCGGCGCAGCAGGTCAAGCCGGACGATGCGCGCATCAGCACCCGCTGGCTGGAGATCGATTCGCCCCAGGGCAATGGCCGCGTTCGCGGCTACCTGGCGCGGCCTGCTGGCGCCAAGGGCCGCTTGCCCTCGGTCCTGGTGGTGCATGAAAACCGGGGCCTGAACCCGCACATCGAGGACATCACCCGGCGCCTGGCGCTGGACGGCTTTCTCGCCTTCGCGCCCGATGCGCTCTTCAACCTGGGCGGCTACCCCGGTGATGAAGACAAGGCGCGCGAGCTCTTCGGTAAGCTCGATGCGGGCAAGACTCGTGCCGATTTCGTGGCCGCAGCCCGTGCGCTGCAGGCCTTGCCCGAGGGCAACGGCCGTGTCGGCGTGGTGGGTTTCTGCTTCGGTGGTGGCATCGCCAACTACCTGGCCACCCAGCTGCCCGACCTGGCCGCCGCCGTGCCTTTCTACGGCGGCCAGCCGCCGGTTGAAGAGGTGGCCAAGATCAAGGCCCCGCTCCTGATCCACTATGCCGCCCAGGACGAACGCATCAACGCCGGCTGGCCCAAGTACGAGGCCGCGCTCAAGGCCGCCGGCGTGCCCTTCGAGGCGCACATGTACGCCGGCACCCAGCATGGTTTCAACAACGACACCACGCCGCGATTCGATGCCGAGGCGGCCAAGCTGGCCTGGCAGCGCACCGTGGATTTCTTCAAGGCCAAGCTGGCTTGAGGGTTGGAGGCCCGCCGTGCCCCGGGCAAGAGCCCGGGCCGGCAAGGGCAATCCGGGGCGGCGATGATGCGCGCTCCTGAATCTTGAACGCCTTCTTGCCCACATTGCCCATGTCCGATCTGAGCTCCTTCGCCATCATCCGCAAATGGCCGGCCCGCCACCCCGAGCGTCTGCAGCTCTACTCCCTGCCCACGCCCAATGGCGTCAAGGTGTCGATCGCGCTGGAGGAGCTGGGCCTGCGTTACGAGGCGCATCGCGTCAGCTTTGACAGCCAGGACCAGTTCTCGCCCGAGTTCCTGTCCCTGAACCCTAACAACAAGATTCCGGCCATCCTCGACCCGCAGGGCCCGGGCGGCGTGCCTTTGGCGCTGTGGGAATCGGGCGCCATCCTGGTCTACCTGGCCGAGAAGCCGCAGGCGCAAGCGCTTCAGTTGCTGCCTGCCGATGCGGCTCTGCGTTACGAGACCCTGCAGTGGCTGATGTTCCAGATGGGTGGCGTCGGGCCGATGATGGGGCAGCTGGGTTTTTTCCACAAGTTTGCGGGCAAGGACTACGAGGACAAACGCCCGCGCGACCGCTACGCCGCCGAGACACGCCGCCTGCTGGGCGTGTTGAACCAGCGACTGAGCGGCCGCCGCTGGCTGATGGGCGACGCGTACACGATCGCGGACATCGCCGTCTTCCCCTGGATCAACAACCTCCTGAACTTCTACGGCGCCGGCGAGTTGGTCGGCATCGCCGAGTTCCCCGAAGTGGCGCGGGTGCTGCAGGCCTTTCTCGACCGCCCGGCGGTGCAGCGCGGATTGCAACAACCGGGCCTCGCCTGAGCGCCACCCCCTCCAAAGAGGGCCCTCTTTCGGGTTAGAGCGATTTCCTGTCTGGGCGCGCACAGTGCGCAGCAGCTCGCGGGCTTTTCCGCCGCCACAGCAGGAGATCCACATGCATTTCGAAGAAGTTGACGCCGGGGACTACCGCATCTATGCCGGCGCCATGAATCGCTTGCACAGCTATGGCTATGTGGCCGCCGTCGTGGTGATGCGGGTGCGTGGCGAACTGCCGCGCCAGGAAGCCTACCGGGATGAAGCCCTGGCCGGCGGTTTTGGCTGGTCCTCGCCGGCCGAGGCCCTGCGCTTTGCCATCAATGCCGGGCGCGATTTCGTCATGTGCCGCATCGGCGCCCCGGCCTGAGCCAGCCCCACCGGATGGGGCTTTGTGGCTGAAAAACGCCGCTGCGGGCCTGTTGGGGCAGCCGCCCGAGGTCGATAAACCGCTGTTCGTCGCGCGGCTTGCTTCAAAGCCTTGGAGTCGGGCTTGCCTGCGGCTACGCTGCCGGCATGTCGAAAGTTCCCCCATTGCTGGACGGTCAAGCGGCCAGCACCGGCCGCATGCGGTTTGCGCGGCAAGAGGCTGCAACCGTGTTGAGCCAGGCCGAAGCCTGGCAGGCCTTTCTGGTCTACCTGAATCCCAGCCGGGTGCTGTCCACCCTGGGCCTGGCGGCTTTCGCCGCCGTTCTGCTCTCGCCCATCTTCGCTGTCAGCTTTCCGGTTCTGCTGGGGCGCACCTTGTTTGTCGGCCTGCTGGGCCTGCTGGGCTTTGCCGTGGCCGGCCACTGGCCCCGGCGCCTGCCGCGCTGGCTGGCGCGCTGGTTGCTGCAGGTGCTGGCCGTGGTGGTGATGGTGCCGACGGCCACCCTGGTTGTGTACCTCGTGGCGGTGGGCGGCGATCTCTACCGCCTGCTCAACAGCGAAGGGCGCATGTTCGGCTTTCTCTGGATCGCCGGCTCGGGCCTGCTGGTGGCGCCGCTGCTGGCCATGGGCGCGCTGTACCGGCAGCGCGATGCCGAGGCACGCAGCCAGGCCTTGCGCTTCGAACTGGAGCGCAGCGAGCTGGAGCGCCAAGCCCTCGATGTGCGCCTGCGCCTGCTGCAAGCCCAGGTCGAGCCCCATTTCCTCTTCAACACCCTGGCCAATGTGCGCGCCCTGGTGGAAACCGGCAGCCCGCAGGCGGCACCGGTGCTGCGCAGCCTGATTGCTTACCTGCGCGCCGCCATGCCGCGCCTGCAGAGCGAGGTGGCGACCCTGGGCGACGAGCTGACCCTTGTGCGCGCCTATCTCGAGCTGATGCACCTGCGCATGCCGGACCGGCTCAGCTTTAGCATCCACATTCCGGCCGAGCTGGAGAACCTGCGCTTTCCGCCCATGGCTTTGCTGACCTTGGTGGAGAACGCGGTGCGCCACGGCATCGATCCCAGCGAGGAGGGTGGCCACATCGAGCTCGGTGCCGAGCGCAGCACAGCCGAGGGAGGGGTTCGCCTCTGGGTCAGCGACAGCGGCATGGGCCTGAGCCAGAGCGCGGGCTCGGGCACCGGCCTGCGCAATCTGCGCGAGCGGCTCAAGGTCTTCTACCCCGGCGGGGCCAGCCTGGCCCTGAGTGAGAATCAGCCGCACGGCCTGCGCGCCGAGATCCAGTTCCAGCCATGAGTTCAGACCAAGCCCCAAACGCCTCGGCCGCGCCCACCGCCCTGGTCGCCGATGACGAACCCCTGTTGCGCGACAGCCTGGTGCGCGCACTCGCGCAGGCCTGGCCGGAGCTGCAGGTGCTGGGCCAGGCGCGCAATGGCCGCGAGGCGGTCGAGAAGTTCGAGCAGCTGCGGCCGGACATCGTGTTTCTCGATGTGCACATGCCGGGCCTGAACGGGGTCGAGGCGGCGCGGCAGTTGGCGCGTCGTGCGCACATCGTCTTTGTCACGGCCTACGAGCAGTACGCCGTCCAGGCCTTTGAGCAGGGCGCCTTGGATTACCTGGTCAAGCCCATCGATGAGGCCCGCTTGGCGGACACGGTTGCGCGGCTGAAGCAGCGCCTGGTGGAGCAGCGCTCCGTGCAGGGGCACGCACCGGCGCTGGATGCTGCAGAGCTTGCGGCGAAGGATGCCTCGCCTGTGTTGCCGCCGGCCGCGCTGGAGGCCGTGATTCAGCAGCTGTTGACGCGCCTGCAGCAATCGCCCCGAGCCGAGCCCACGGTGGTGACCGCCGCGCCGAGCGCTTCGACTTCGCCGGCGGGATCAGCGGCCAGCGCCGCTCAGCCGGCCTATCTGCAGTGGATCCGTGCCTCGGTGGGCGCCAGCTTGAAGCTGATTCCGGTGGACGAGATCATCTACCTGCGTTCGGACGAGAAGTACACCCTGGTGGTCTGGCCCGAGGGTGAGGCCTTGATCCGCACACCCATCCGTGAGCTGATGGAGCAGATCGACCCACAGCGTTTTGCCCAGGTTCACCGCTCGGTGGTGGTCAATCTGCATGCCATCAGCCACGTCACCCGCGGCCCGAACGAGACCGCCGATGTGCACCTGAAGGACCGGCCCGAGGTGCTGCCGGTCAGCCGCAGTTACCTGCACCTGTTCCGGCAGATGTAAGCCAAGCCCGGGGCGGGCTCATCGGCTCAGCGGCTTGGCGCGGGCCCGCTGACCACCACCGGGTCCAGGCGCCACAGCACCGGCGTCTTGCCCTCGGGCGTGAAGAACCAGCTGTCGACCAGGCCAACGACGATCAGCAGCAGCAAGGCCGCGAGCAGGGCGCCATGCAAGCCGCTTTCCGAAAACACGTGGATGCTTTTGCGGGCCATGATGGGCTCCTTCCTGGCTCATGAAAACAGCGGGGCGGTCCGAACAACTCTAGGCCGCCTTCGCAGGGAGTTCCAGTGCCGCGAGCCAGTGACAAGCATGAAAAAAGGCGGCCGAAGCCGCCTTGTTCTGGGTGGTCCTGAGACTGCTCAGGCGTTCACTCAAACCATCGCTCAAATATTTACTCAGATGGCCTCGGTACGGGCCATCAGCCAGGCCAGGCCGGCGCCGCCGAGCAGAGGGGCCAGGCGGCGGCGCACCTCGGCGTGGTACTGGTTCAGCCAGGCGATCTCGTCCGCGCGCATCAGGCTCAGGTCGATGCAGCGGGTTTCGATCGGGCACAGGGTCAGGGTCTCGAAGCGCAGCATCTCGCCGAACTGGCCGCGCTCGGGCGTGTCCAGGCCGGTGTTGAGCACCAGGTTCTCGATGCGCACGCCCCATTGGCCCGGGCGGTAGAGACCCGGTTCGATCGAGGTGATCATGCCGTGCTCCATGGCCATGGTCGCGTCGGGCACAGCCTTGGAGATGCTTTGCGGGCCTTCATGGACGTTCATGAAGTAGCCGACGCCGTGGCCGGTGCCGTGGCTGTAGTCCAGGCCATGCTCCCACAGCGGGCTGCGTGCCAGGGCGTCGAGCATGGGGCTGAGCGTGCCGCGCGGGAAGCAGGCGCGTGAGAGGTTGATCGTGCCCTTGAGCACCAGGGTGTAGTCGCGCTTTTGCGCGGCGCTGACCTCGCCGATGCCCCAGACGCGGGTGATGTCGGTGGTGCCGCCCAGGTACTGGCCGCCCGAATCGATCAGCAGCAGGCCGTTGCCCTCGATCACGCTGTGCGAAGCCGGCGTGGCGCGGTAGTGCGGCATGGCGCCGTTGGCATTGAAGCCGGCGATGGTGGGGAAGCTCAGCCCCTTGAAGCCGGGGCGGCGCGCGCGTGCGGCCGTCAGCTCTTCGTCAATGGTCAGCTCGGTGATGCGCTGCTGGCCCAGGGCGCTCTCCAGCCAGGCGTAGAACTCGCACATGGCGGCGCCGTCCTGCTCCATGGCCTCGCGCACGAAGGCGGCTTCGGCGGCGGTCTTGCGGCTCTTGGCCAGGGTGCTGGGGTTGATCGCTTCACGGATGCTGGCGCTGGCCGGCACGGCCTGGCGCAGGCCGAAGGTGACGCGCTTGGGGTCCATCAGAACGCGCGCATCGGCCGGCAGGGCGGCCAGGGCGGTGGCGGCCTCAGCGTAGGGGCGCAGGCTCACGCCGTCGGCGGCCAGGCGGGCCTGCAGGGCCGCGTCGATCTTGCCTTCGGCCACAAACAGGGTGGCCGCTTGCGCGTCCAGCAGCACATGGGCCATGAAGACCGGGTTGTAGTCCACGTCCGAGCCGCGCAGGTTCAGCAACCAGGCCACGTCGTCGACGCTGCTGATGAAATGGTGGCTGCAGCCCTGGGTGGCCATGGCGGCGCGGATGGCGGCCAGCTTGTCGGCGCGGCTGACCGTGGCCTGCGGAGCGGTGTGTTCCCAGACGGCGCTGTCGGGCAGGCCCGGGCGCTCGGCCCAGACTTCGTTGACCAGGTCGATGTCGGTGCGCAGGGTGATGCGAGCTTCGGCCATGGCCGTGCTCAGCAGGCGGGCCAGGGCCAGGCCCAGCACCTGGCCGTCCACGGCCAGGGTCTGGCCGGCTTGCAGCTGGGCGGCGATCCAGGCGATGTAGTCGGTGGCCGCTCCGCTCATGACCTTGACCAGCTCGATGCCGGTGCCGGCCAGCTCGGTCTCGGCCTGGGTCCAGTAGCGGCTGTCGGCAAAGATGGCGGCGCGCTCGCGCGTCACCACCAGGGTGCCGACCGAGCCGGTGAAGCCCGACAGCCACTGGCGCGCCTGCCAGCGCTCGGGCAGGTATTCGGACAGATGCGGGTCGGCCGAGGGCACCAGCACGGCGTGGACGTCGTTGCGCTTCAGGGCATCGCGCATTTTCTCGATGCGCAGGGTCAGGGTGGATGTGCGAGCGTCCATGGCGGGGTCTCCGGGTCTGTGGTGCGTCTGCGCGGGTCGCGCGTGGGGCGCGGGTGTGCGCCTGAATCGTCTGAAACCGGGCGGAATTGTAGGTGGCTGTGGCCTGGCAGGTCGGCGCGCTGCGCTCGAAGCTGGCGCTTTGCGCCCGAATTTGGCGCGAGAGGTGAGCTTCAAGCCGGCGGCAGCCAGAACTCGAACAGGCAGCCGCCCTGGGCGTGGTTGTGGGCGCTCAGCGTGCCGCCATGGGCATGCATGATCTTGCGCGCGATGGTCAGGCCCAGGCCTGTGCCGCCGCTGCCGGGCTTGTGATTGCTGCCCTGTACAAAAGGCTGGAACACCGATTCCAGTTCGGCCTCCGGAATGCCCGGGCCTTGGTCATGGACAGAGATGCATAGACCGGCAGGCTCTCGCCGCACCTGCACGTCCACCGTGCTGCCGCTGGGGGCGAAGCGCAGGGCGTTGTCCAGCACATTGCGCAGCGCCTGTTGCAGGCGTGGCGGATTGATGGCAGCCATCAGCGGCTGCTCGGGCGGCAGTTGCAAAGCCAGCAGGACCTCGCGCGGCTGGGCCCGGCCCTGCATCTCCTTGTGCAACTCCAGCAGCAGGGGCCGCAGGTCCTGGATTTCAAGCTTGAGCTGGCCCTGTGTGCTTTCGACATGGGACAGATCCAGCAGTGGATCCACCAGATCCTGCATGCGCTGGCCGGCGGTGTGGATGCGGGCAAACATGTCCTGCAGCTTGGGGTGCTCGCCGCTGCGATTCAGGCCCAGCTCGGAGAAGCCGATGATGCTTTGCAGCGGCGTGCGCAGTTCGTGGCTCATATTGGCGACGAATTCGCTCTTCATCTTGTTGGTGCGCTCGGCCGCGTCGCGCGCCTCGCGGATCTGGCGCTCGGCCTCGACAAAGCGGCTCACATCAATCGCGCTGCCCAGCACACCGGCCGTGCGGCCCTGGGCATCGGTGAACACGGTACGGTGGGTCAGGTAGTCACGGCCGCGCTCGTGGATCTCCAGCTGTTCGCTGCCGCCCTCGCGAAGCAGGCGCGCGTCCAGCTCCTCGGGCTTTCGTGCGACGCCGGCTGGGCGCAGCTCGCTGAGCTTGCGGCCCAGGGCCAGGTTCTTGTCCACGCCCGACATCTCGCTCCAGGCCTGGTTGACCATGACGAAGCGCAGTTGCTGGTCCTTGGCAAAGATGGGGATGGGGCAGACGTCGATCAGGCGGGCCGTGAAGTCGAGCTGGGCCTGCAGGCGTTGGCGGGCGTCCTCGCGTTCGGTCACGTCGATGGCGAAACCGACGAAGCCGTGAATCTGGCCGTTGTCCTGACGCACCGGCGTGACGGTCACCTCGAGCACCCGCTGCCGCCCCTGCTGGGGCAGCAGGCGCAGGGCGATGGGCAGGTTGAGAAAGCCGCTGCCGGTGTGAAAGAGGCTGCGCGCCCGGGCTTGGTCACGCGGGTCGATCAACTCGGAGAAGCGGCGTCCCAGCATCGGGGCTTGGTCCTTGCTGCTGAGGAAATCGGCATGGTTGACGAACTGCAGCAGGCCCTCCGGGTCGGTGCGGAACATCAGCTCCTGAACGTTGTGAATGAGCAGGCTTTGCTCGCGTTCCTTGGTCGCCAGGTGGCGGTGGGCGGTCTGCAGCTCACGCCGAGCGAGGTCGTAAGCGCCCAGGGCGCGCCAGGCCATGGCGCCCAGAGCCGCCATCACGGCCAGGCCGGCCGCCAGGCTCAGGCCGACGACCCGGGCGCTCTGAAACAGCTGGTTCATCAACAGGCTGCTGGGCAGCTCCACCACCACCACCCAGGGGTGGTCGCGGGCCAGTTCGAATGCACCCAGGGCAGGCGACGGGTCCAGCCCATGCTCGCTCTCGTAGCTTGCGCGTTCACGCCCGGGCAGGTGATCGCGGAACACGGTGTGGCCGGCCAGCATGCTGCCGGGCTCGCGCACAGGCTGGACACGACTGGCGATCAGCTGGCCGTTCAGGCTCAACAGCGCGGCCTGGTGCTGGCCGCTGCCCAACTGGCGTTCAAAGAGATTGGCGAAATAGTCCGGGTTCAGCGCTGCCACCAGATGCAGGGGCGCCCGATTGCCGACCAGACTCAGAGTCATGGGCACAAAGTAGCTTGAAGCTCTCGTGGCTGCCGTGATTCCGGGCTTGCCATCGGCCTGGCCGGCAGTCGGATGAGCGGGCAGCTCGTTCAGATCGCGGCCTTGCTGCACATCGCCGAGCCTGGCGCTGCCACTGATGATCTCGGGCTTGTGACTCAGGCGCAGCAGATCCAGTTGCAGGTCCAGATTGGCCGGATTGCTGCTGGCAATCACGCGGCCGTTCTCGTCCAGCAGCGAGAAACTACGCACAAAGGGCAGGCCAGGCAAGGTCTGGCTCAGCAAGCGGCTGCTGGCCGCGCCCTCGGGGCTGGGCGAATCACTGGCGCCGAGACTGCGGGCCAGGCCTTGCAGGGCCAAGTTGGCAGTTCCCAGGGTCTGGTTGGTCTGGGCCTCCAGCGTGCGGGCGTAGAGGGCGCAGTGTTCGATTTCGGTATGCCTGTTCTGGCGGTACTCCAGCCACAAGAAACCGCCGGCCAGTGCAAGCAGGGCCAGGCTCAGCAAGGCCGTGCCCCAAATCGCCATGCCGCCGTTGACCCAGGCCGGCAACTGGGCAGGGGGCGGCTGGAAGCCTGGGGCTTGATCGCTCATGGGTCGATCGATCGGCTCGCGGGCCGGTCAGCGCGGCAGCAGAATTTCACTCAGGCCGTGCTTCTTGGCCGCCGCCACCAGGCGGCCGTCTTTCTTGATGGCGGCCACAAAGGTGTTGAGCCGGCCCAGCCACTCCTCATCGCCGGGTTTGACGGCGTAGGCATAGGGCAGAACGGAGAATGGCGTCGGTGAGGACACCAGACGTGCCCAGTCGGCGTTGTCCAGCAGGCGGCGGCTGTAGGGGTAGTCGGTCATGAAGATGTCCACTCGGCCGGCTTCCAGCTCCTGCTCGCGGGTCTGCGGTGGGCGGATCACCACCACCTGGGCCTGTTTGAGCCAGGCGCTGACCACCGGCTCCATGAAGGTGCCGGCCTGCACGGCGACCTTGATGCCGGGCTTGTCGATGTCTGACCAGGCGCGGATGCTGCGGCTGCTGCGCGTGGTGATGCCGTAAATGTCGCTCTGCAGGTAGGGGCTGCTGAAACGCAGCTGCTGCTGGCGCTCTGCCGTCACGCCGATGGCGAACATGGCCACATCGCAGCGATCACTGCTTAGGTCTTCGATCAGCTTGGGAAAGGACGACTCGACATGCTGCAGTTTGACGCCCAGATCCTGGGCCAGGGCCGCGGACAGATCGATGTCGATGCCCTGCAGTTCGCCGGTGCGCGGGCTGCGGAAGGTGACGCCGTAATAGCCGGGCCAGATGCAGACCTTGAGCTGCTGCTCGCGCTGCACGCGCTTGAGCACGTCGCCGGCCTGGGCCGGGGCCATGCCGGCCGCCAACAAGGTGAAAAGGGCAACACATCCCAGACGGGTCGCGGCAAGCGTCGACCGGCCCGGAATCCACATCAAACTGCGCATGACAAGGACCCCTGTGTGCGGCACGCTTCCTGGCACGATCAGGGGTCCGATCTGGACCCGGTGCTCCCATGGGCGGCCGTCGCAGCCGACTGTATAGCAAAGCCATGGGGCGCAAACCGCAGGAATTGGCCGTTTGTACCGCCTTGTCCTGCAGTTTGAGGCAGGGGTCAGGCTCAGAGCTCGGTGCGCAGGGCCCACAGCTCGGGGAAGAGCACCGTGTCCAGCATCTTGCGCAGGTAGGACACGCCCGAGGTGCCGCCCGTGCCGCGCTCAACGAAGCGGTCCACCCTAGTGCATTTGTCGAGACTCGTCGCTCACGTTACCTTTTCGCGCACCGCATTGGACATCCTCTCTATCCTTCGACCCGCGTTCGGCATTCTTTGGATGTCAAGAGTCTGGCCCTCGGACTGGCGTTGTCGAAGATGCAAGTCTTGAACCCACAAGCTCCACCTGTCTGCGGCCGCGCTATCGGTACAGCAATCTAGCGGGGCCAAGTGCGTGAGTCCTCCGCAAGCGAGCCCCTAAATCTGGGAATTTTTCGATGAAAGTGCACTCCAGCTTTTCGTGCATCTCTATCAGCGACTCCAGGCCGACAAAGTCATTTCCTCTGAGCCAGAGGAGTGTCAGGGTCTCCGCGCCGATCCAGGGATCCTCGGCGCAGGCATTCCAGAATGCAGGCTCAAATTGGCTCGTCGCCTCCAGCGTGCTGTGCCTTGGCTCCTCATTTCTGGCGCTCTGAACATCAACCAGAAGCAGCTTGAGGAACATCCTGGTGCTTCGCTCTTTGGCATAGCTCAAGCGTTCGCGTCGAAGTTCTTGAGCCATTTTGAGGAGCTGAATGCGCGAGGTGCTTGCGCCGCCAGTCAACCAGAATCCAGGCTCCGAGCCCTCCAGCGGCCTCAGCAGTTGCTTTGTCCATGCTTCGCAGTGCTGGCACAGCGGCTCCCAGTCTGCGGCCAACCAGCTTCTGCAGGTACCCGTTTCAAGAGCCTTGCGCATTCCAATATTGACAGGCCCAACCGGGAATAGATTTTGGTATTGCCCACCCCATCTCCGCAGAGCATCGAAGAGCCGATCACGGCCTTCCTCGATTAGTGCGTCGACATTGCGGGTCAAGACAACCAAATTGCGCAGAGAAAGGTCCTTCGGCTCTGACTTGCTCGCCTCAATTGCTTGGAGCCAGTGCAGAGCCTCTGGTCGCCAATATGACTCCGGAAGGCCGCAGTCCAGCAGGGTACAAGCCGTACTCCAGGTCGTAGCCAGACACCGGGTTGGAATGGCATCGCAGCAACTGCCACAGCCGATCCGCAGTTTGCGATAGTGGCTCGGAAGGCGACGGAGTGCCCGCGCTCGGCCGAGCCTGATGTAGCCCCCGTAGCTGTAAGCAAAGCTCTTCTGAGAGGTTCTTTGGCGCCCAGGGTTCCAGCGGTGAAGTCATCGGACCACTGTCCTCCGACGATTCTTCTGCATCAAGCCTCTTGTTGGTAAAAACCGGGTTACCAGGAAAAAGAACTCCGAGCTTCACGGCATGATGTTGAAGCCAATTCATGAACGTTTCCCTCCCGCCCCGGAGCAACCGGCTATGCAGCTTCTCTCGTTCAATGCGACTCATAACTCCGTGCGCAGCGCCCAGAGCTCGGGGAAGAGCACCGTGTCCAGCATCTTGCGCAGGTAGGACACGCCCGAGGTGCCGCCCGTGCCGCGCTTGAAGCCGATCACCCGCTCGACCGTGGTGACATGGCGGAAGCGCCAGAGCCGGAAGGCGTCTTCCAGGTCGACCAGTTCCTCGCCCATCTGATAAAGATCCCAGTGTCGCTCGGGGCTGCGGTAGACCTCCAGCCAGGCGGCCTTGACGCCTTCGCTGGCGGCATAGGGCAGGGTCCAGTCCCGCTCCAGGGCCTCGGCAGGCACGGCAATGCCGCGCCGCTGCATCAGGCGGATCGCCTCGTCGTAGAGCGAGGGCGCACGCCAGGCGGCTTCCACCTCGGCCAGCAGATCGGGCCGGTGGGCGTGGGGCTTGAGCATGGCCGCGTTCTTGTTGCCCAGCATGAACTCGATGCGGCGGTACTGCGCGCTCTGGAATCCACTGCTGTTCGAGAGGTAGGGGCGGATGGCCGTGTACTCGGGCGGGGTCATGGTGGCCAGCACATCCCAGGCATGGACCAGCTGCTCCATGATCTTGGACACCCGGGCCAGCATCTTGAAGGCCTCGGGCAAGCGATCGGCCGCCACACAGGCCACGGCGGCCTGCATCTCATGCAGCATCAGCTTCATCCACAGCTCCGAGGTCTGGTGCTGGACGATGAAGAGCATCTCGTTGTGCTCGGGCGAGAGCGGATGCTGGGCGCTGAGGATCTGGTCGAGATGCAGGTAGTCCCCGTAGCTCATGTCCTTGGAGAAATCGAGCTGTGCCCCGTGGAATGAAGCCCCCACGTCGCTGCGCTCCTGCCCCTCGAGGGGGCGCCCGCTGCCTTGGGGCGGCCCGGCGTCAGCGGTGTTGACGATCTGTTCGGTTCGGCCGCCTTGGCCTTCGTGGTGCGGGCAGCTCATGTCACCGCTCCCTGGCGTGCGAACTCGGGGCGCTGCCACTCTTCGGTCTTGAGTACCTGGTAGAGGTGTTCCACAGCGGCATAGACGTCGGCAAAGCCGATGTAGAGCGGCGTGAAGCCGAAGCGCAGGATGTGGGGCACCTCGTCGAGTCGGGCCGGGTCACCGGCGCGGAAGTCGCCGATCACGCCGCGTGCGATCAGGGCCTGGATCACCGCATAGCCGGCATGCTGCAGCGGCGCGGCCAGGCTCAGGCAGACCTGGCTGCCGCGCCGCTCAGGATTGCGGGGCGAGGCCAGGCGCACGCCCAGGGCGCCGCAGCGTTCCTCGGCCAGCTCGACGAAGAGCTCTGTCAGCGCGATGCTCTTTTTGCGCAGCGCGGCCATGCCGCCCAGGCTCTCGGCCGCCAGCACCGTGTCGACCCCGCATTCCAGCGCCGCGGTGGACAGCATGGCCGGCGTGCCGCAGATGTAGCGCTTGATGCCGGGGGCGGGTTGGTAGTCCGGCGTGAACTGGAAGGGTGCGGCATGGCCCAGCCAGCCCGAGAGCGGCTGCCAGAAGCGGTCGGCATGGCGCGGGTGGGCCCAGACAAAAGCCGGTGCGCCGGGGCCGCCGTTCAGGTATTTGTAGCCGCAGCCGACGGCGAAGTCGGCATCCGCACCTTTCAGGTCCACCGGCACGGCGCCTGCCGAGTGGGCCAGGTCCCAGATCACCAGGGCGCCGGCCGCGTGGGCGGCGGTGGTCAAAGCCTTCATCTCGTGCTTGTAGCCGGTGCGGTAGTTGACCTCGGTGATCATCAGCACGGCCAGATCGGCGTTCAGCGTGCCCGCGATCTCGTCCACGCTGTCCACCAGGTGCAGGCGCGCGCCATGCTGGCGGGCCAGGCTTTCGGCGATGTAGAGATCGGTCGGGAAGTTGCTGCGTTCGGACACGATCACCTTGCGCGCCGGGGCGTCCGCCTGAGCAATGCGCAAGGCAGCGGACAGCACCTTGTAGAGGTTCAGTGAGGTCGAGTCGGCGACCACCAGCTCGCCCGGGCCGGCGCCCACCAGTCGCGCGATCTTGTCGCCGATCTTGCCGGGCAGGTCCATCCAGCCGGCGGTGTTCCAGCTCTTGATCAGGTCCTGGCCCCATTCGCGCTGGATCACCTGCTGCACGCGGCCCAGGGTGGCGCGCGGCAGCACGCCCAGGGAATTGCCGTCCAGGTAGATGACGCCGGGCGGCAGGTCGAACTGCTGGCGCAGCTCGCGCAAGGGGTCCTCTTGGTCGAGGACGTCGCAGTCTTGCAAGGTGGTCATGGTCGTGTCTCCAGGGGAAAGTCGAAATCAGTGGGTTCGTTCAGGGCGCGCGCAGCACGGCGCGCACCGGCGAGGCGCAGGCGCCGGCCAGCTTCAGGGGCAGGGCGATCAGCTCGTAGTCGCCCTCGGGCACCTCGTCCAGCACCAGGTTCTCCAGCACGCGCAGGTCCAGGCGCAGCAGCTGCTGGTGGCTGTCCAGGCTCTTGCTGCTGGCCGGGTCTACCGAGGGGGTGTCCAGACCGATCAGGCGCACGCCGCGCGCGGCCAACCAGGCCACGGTCTCGGGCGCGAAGGCGCTGAACTCGGGGTTCCAGGCCCTGTCGGCGCGCTCGCAGCATCGCACCAGCACGCGCGGCGGCAGGCCCTCTGCCGCATGCTGCAGATGTTCGATGCGGATCAGCGGTCCGCAGCCGATGGCATGGATCACGCGGCAGGGGCCCAGATAGGCGTCGAGCGCCACGCTGGCCGCGTCGGCGGCATCGCTCGCGTAGTGCAGGGGCGCATCGGCATGGGCGCCGACATGGGGCGACATGGTCAGCGCGCTCAGATTGACCGGGCAGTCGGGCGAGAGCCGTGCCGTCCAGTTCAGGCGGTAGGGTTCGTCGCCGGGAAAGATCGGGGCCTCGGGCGAGACCGTGGGCGAGATGTCCCAGAGTGTCTTGGGCGGCATGTGTGGGGTGCTCTCAGTGAATCATCAACAGCTCAGGAGCTGCGGCCAAGCCAGGGGCTGAGCGCACAGCGGGCGAGACCTTAACAAGGCCTGAAAGCGCGTGGTGTCGGTTAATTCCAACATCTGCGCACGCACGTTCGGCCCCGGGTGTGAAACGAAATCGGAAGCCAAATTGAACAGGGTATGTCCCGATCCGGCAAGCTCAGAATAATTGTTGACGCTTAAACTATCAAGGCCTAAAGTGCGCCGCAACACCACGGTTTCAGCGAGAGCCCAGCATGCGCATCACCTGTATCGGCGGCGGCCCGGCCGGCCTGTATTTCGCCCTGCTGATGAAGCAGCAAGACCCCAGCCACGAGATCACCGTGCTGGAACGCAACCGCCCCGGCGACACCTTCGGCTGGGGCGTGGTCTTCTCCGACCAGACCCTGGGCGCCATGCGTGAGGCCGATGCGCCCACGGCCGAGGCCATCCTGACCGCCTTCAACCACTGGGACGATATCGATGTGCACATCGCCGGCCGCAGCATGCGCTCGGGCGGCCATGGTTTCTGCGGCATCGGCCGCATGAAGCTGCTGAACATCCTGCAGGCCCGCTGCGCCGAGCTGGGTGTGAAGCTGGTCTACGAACATGAGGTGCAAGACGATGAAGGCGTGGATGCCGATCTCATCATCGCCTGCGATGGCCTGAACAGCCGCATCCGCCAGAAGTACAGTGCCACCTACCAGCCCGATATCGATCTGCGCCAATGCCGTTTCGTTTGGCTGGGCACGACCAAGCTCTTCGACGCCTTCACCTTCGATTTCCAGAAGACCGAGCATGGCTGGTTCCAGGCCCATGCCTACAAATTCGACGAGACGCACTCGACCTTCATCGTCGAGACGCCCGAGTCGGTCTGGCAGGCCGCCGGCCTGGAGGCCATGAGCAAGGAAGAGGGCATTGCCTTCTGCGAGCGCCTGTTCGCCAAGGTGCTGGACGGCCACAAGCTCATCAGCAACGCCTCGCATCTGCGCGGCTCGGCGCAGTGGATCCGTTTCCCGCGCGTGGTCTGCAAGAACTGGGTGCATCACAACGGCCGCGCGCCGGTGGTGCTGATGGGCGATGCCGCCCACACCGCGCATTTCTCGATCGGCTCGGGCACCAAGCTGGCGCTGGAAGACGCCATCGCCCTGGCGCGCGATATCGGCGACGCCGGTGGTGATCTGACACGCGCCCTGGAGGTCTACCAGGCCAGCCGCAGCATCGAGGTGCTGCGCATCCAGAACGCCGCGCGCAACTCTACCGAATGGTTTGAGAACGTCGAGCGCCACGCCCATCTGGCGCCCGAGCAGTTCGCCTATTCCCTGCTGACCCGCTCGCAGCGCATCTCGCACGAGAACCTGCGCCAGCGCGATGCCGGCTATGTGGGCCGCTTCGAAGCCTGGCTGGCGGCGCAGAGTGGCCTGCCCGAGCAGGCCGTGCCGCCCATGTTCACATCGTTTCGCCTGCGCGGGCTGACGCTGAAGAACCGCGTCGTGGTTTCGCCCATGGCGCAGTACTCCTGCGTCGACGGTGTCGTGGGCGACTACCACCTGATGCATCTGGGTGCGCGCGCCACAGGCGGCGCCGGCCTGGTGTTTGCCGAGATGACTTGCCCCTCGGCCGATGGCCGCATCACGCCGGGCTGCCCCGGGCTCTACACCGATCTGCAGGGCCTGGCCTGGCAGCGCATCGTGGACTTCGTGCACACGCACAGCAGCGCCAAGATCGCCATGCAGCTGGGTCACGCCGGCGCCAAGGGCTCGACCCGGCGCGGCTGGGAGGGCATCGACCAGCCGCTGGAAACCGGCAACTGGCCCCTGATCTCGGCCTCACCCCAGCAGTACCTGGCCGGCGTGAGCCAGACATCGCGCGCCATGGACCGCGCCGATATGGACCGGGTGCGCGAGGACTTTGTCGCCGCCGCCCGCCGCGCGGCCGCGGCCGGATTCGACTGGCTGGAGCTGCACTGCGCCCACGGCTATCTGCTCTCCAGCTTCCTCTCGCCGCTGACCAATCACCGCGAGGACGAATACGGCGGTTCGCTGGAGAACCGCCTGCGCTACCCGCTCGAGGTCTTCCGCGCCCTGCGTGCGGTCTGGCCGGAAGAGCGGCCGATGTCGGTGCGCATCTCGGCTCATGACTGGGTGCCCGGCGGCAACACGCCGGAAGATGCGGTGCTGATCGCGGCGGCCTTCAAGGCGGCCGGCGCCGACCTGATCGATGTGTCCTCGGGCCAGGTCAGCAAGCAGGAGAAGCCCACCTACGGCCGCATGTGGCAGACCCCGTTTTCGGAAAGCATACGCAACCGCGTCGGCATCGCCACCATGGCCGTGGGTGCCATCTCCGAGGCCGACCATGTCAACAGCATCATCGCCGCCGGCCGGGCCGACCTCTGCGCCATCGCCCGCCCGCATCTGGCCAACCCGGCCTGGACGCTCAGCGAAGCGGCGCGCATCGGCTACCAAGCCGGGCCCGGCCTCGACTGGCCGCGTGCCTACCTCTCGGCCAAGCCGCAGCTGGAGAAAGAGTTCGAGCGCCAGCGCGCGCAGGCCTCGGTCAGCGCGGGCCTGAGCGCACAAGAGCAGGCCAACAAGGCCTTGGGGGTCTGAGCCATGGCCGGCAACTTTCCACCTCTGGTCCAGCTGCCTTTGCAAGGCCTGCACGCCGTGGTCACCGGCGGTGGCAGCGGCATCGGCGCGGCCATTGCGCAAAGCCTGCTGCAGGCCGGCGCCCGCGTCAGCTTGATGGGCCGCAACCACGAGCGCCTGCAGGTGCAGCAGCTGGCCTTGGCGGCCCAGGGTGAGGTGGGGTTTCAGATCGTCGATGTCGGAGACGAGGCCAGTGTGCAGCGCGGCTTCGCCGCCGCCACGGCGCTGGCGCCGGTGGACATCCTGGTCAACAACGCCGGGCAGGTCGAAACCGCGCCGATCTCGCGCACTTCGCTGGAGCTCTGGCAGCGCATGCTGCAGGTCAATCTGACCGGCACCTTTTTGTGCAGCCGCGAAGTCTTGCCGGTGATGACGGCGCGTGGTTTCGGCCGCATCATCAATGTGGCCAGCACCGCTGCGCTGACGGGTTATGCCTATGTGGCGGCCTACTGCGCCGCCAAGCATGGCGTGCTGGGCCTGACCCGCGCGATGGCGCAGGAGACGGCCAAGAAGAGCGTCACCGTCAACGCCGTCTGCCCCGGCTACACCGAGACCGACATCGTCGACCGGGCGGTGCAGACCATCATGCAAAAGACCGGCCGCAGCGCTGAGGAGGCGCGCGCCGAGCTGGCCGCCGGCAACCCGCTGGGCCGCCTGATCCAGCCGCAGGAAGTGGCGGCCACCGTGCTCTGGCTGGCGCGGCGCGATAGCGCGGCCATCAACGGCCAGGCGATCTCGGTCTGCGGAGGCGAGCTGCCATGACAAGCATGACAAGCGCCCTCGGTCCCGCCGAGCTGGACCCAGGCCTGGACCTGGGGCCGGACCTGGAATCGAGGGTGATTGACGACCACCACCAGGCGCTCAAGCTCTGGCTGCGCCTGCTGGCCTGCACCAACCGGGTGGAGGGCGTGATCCGCAAGCGCCTGAGCCAGGATTTCGCCACCACCTTGCCGCGTTTCGACCTGCTGGCCCAGCTGGAGCGCCACCCCGAAGGCCTGGCCATGCGCGAGCTCTCGCAGCGCCTGATGGTGACCGGCGGCAACATCACCGGCATCACCGACCAGCTGGAATCCGAAGGCCTGGTGGTGCGCGAGGCCCATCCCAGCGACCGTCGCTCCTTCACCGTCAAGCTCACGCCGCAAGGCCGGCGCCAGTTCAAGCGCATGGCGGCCACGCATGAGCAATGGGTGGTGGAGCTGCTGGGCGGCTGGTCGGCCGAACAAAAGAACCAGCTCTACGGCCTGATGGCCGTGTTGAAGAACCATCTGGGCGGACTGGATGCCAGCGCGGCCACCAGCCCCGCGAGCAAGGAGAAGAAGAAATGACGGAACGCGCCATGAGCGAACACCTGCGCGATGGCAATCGCCAGAGCCTGCAGGGCTACACGCCCCAGCACTTTGGCTGGGCCCAGCACGGCGATGTGGGCCTGATCACCTTGAACCGGCCCGAGCGCAAGAACCCGCTGACTTTCGAGAGCTATGCCGAGCTGCGCGATCTGTTCCGCCGCCTGAGCTATGTCGATGAGGTGCGCGCCATCGTCGTGCAGGGCGCGGGCGACAACTTCTGCAGCGGCGGCGATGTGCACGAGATCATCGGCCCGCTGACCCAAATGAGCATGCCCGACCTGCTGGCCTTCACCCGCATGACGGGCGATCTGGTCAAGGCCATGCGAGCCTGCCCGCAGCCGGTGATCGCCGCCATTGACGGCGTCTGCGCCGGTGCCGGCGCCATCATGGCCATGGCCTCGGACCTACGTGTCGGCACAGCGCGCAGCAAGACCGCGTTTCTGTTCACCCGCGTCGGCCTGGCCGGCTGCGATATGGGCGCCTGCTCCATCCTGCCGCGCATCGTCGGCCAGGGCCGCGCCTCGGACCTGCTCTACAGCGGCCGCAGCCTCGGCGGCGAGGAAGGCTTGAGCTGGGGTTTCATGAACCGCCTGGTCGAGCCCGAGCGTCTGCTGCCCGAGGCCCTGGAATGGGCGCAGCAGATCGCCGGTGGCCCAGCCTTTGCCCACGCCATGACCAAGAAGATGCTGCACCAGGAATGGGCCATGGGCGTGGACGAGGCCATCGAGTCCGAAGCCCAGGCCCAGGCCATCTGCATGATGACGCAGGATTTCCACCGCGCGTATCACGCCTTCGTGGCCAAGCAGCGGCCTGAGTTTCAGGGGGATTGAGCGATGAGTGAATCGATGGCGAACCCCGTGCTCAAGCACCTGGAGTGGCCGTTCTTCGAGCCGCGCCACCGCGAGCTGGCGGCACAGCTGGACGCCTGGTGCGCCGAGTTTCTGCACAGCGGCCACGGTGCCGATGTGGATGCCGAGTGCATCAGCCTGGTGCGCGCACTGGGGCAGGGTGGCTGGCTGCGCCATGCGGTGGCCGGCACGGCGCTCGGTGGTGCGGCCGAGGTGATCGACACCCGTGCCATCTGCCTGCTGCGCGAGACCCTGGCTCGCTACAACGGCCTGGCCGATTTCGCCTTTGCCATGCAAGGCCTGGGCTCGGGTGCGATCTCGCTGGCGGGCATGCCCGAGCAAAGAGAGCGTTATCTGCCAGCCGTGGCGCGCGGCGAGAAGCTGGCGGCCTTTGCCCTGTCCGAGCCGCAGGCCGGCTCCGATGTGGCGGCCCTGCAGTGCAGTGCGCGGCTGGAGGGTGACAGCTATGTCTTGAACGGCGAGAAGACCTGGATTTCCAACGGGGGCATCGCCGACTTCTATGTGGTGTTTGCTCGCACCGGCGAAGCGGCCGGTTCGCGCGGCATCAGCGCCTTCATCGTCGATGCCGGCACGCCGGGCTTCGAGATTGCCGAGCGCATCGAGGTGATCGCGCCGCACCCGCTGGCGCGGCTGAAGTTCAGCGACTGCCGCATCCCGGCCAGTCAACGCATCGGCGCGCCGGCTGAAGGCTTCAAGATCGCCATGCGCACTTTGGATGTCTTCCGCACCTCGGTGGCCGCCGCCGCCCTGGGCTTTGCGCGGCGCGGCCTGCAAGAGGGCCTGGCCCAGGCCAAGAGCCGGGCCATGTTCGGCGCCCATCTGGCCGATCTGCCCCTGGCCCAGGCCAAGCTGGCCGAGATGGCCTGCACCGTGGACTGCTCGGCCCTGCTGGTCTACCGCGCCGCCTGGCAGCGCGACCAGGGCCAGACGGTCACGCGCGAGGCGGCGATGGCCAAGCTCATGGCCACCGAGGGCGCGCAGCAGGTGATTGACGCCGCGTTGCAACTGCATGGTGGCCGCGGCGTGCGCAGCGGCGAAATCGTGGAATCGCTGTACCGGGAAATCCGCGCCCTGCGCATTTACGAGGGCGCGAGCGAGGTGCAGCAGCTGATCATCGGACGGGACTTGCTGAAATGAACGCTTCTGCCTCCAGCACTGCCATGACCTACACCTCGCACCAGGACCGCTTTGCCTTCGAGCACCTGCCGCCGCGCGAGCAGTGGCCCGAGCTGATCTTCGAGCTGCCCGAGCTGCAGTTCCCCGAACGCCTGAACTGCGCGCATGAGCTGCTGGACGCCTGGGTCGAGCGCGGCCAGGGCGATCGCCTCTGTGTGCAAGGCTTTGGCGTTGACGGCCAGCCGCTGCGCTGGAGCTATGCGCAGCTGCAGGCCGAGGCCAACCGCATCGCCCATGTGCTGGTCGATGAGCTGGGCGTGGTGCCGGGCAACCGCGTGCTGCTGCGCGGTGCCAACACGCCGGCCATGGCGGCCTGCTGGTTCGCGGTGATGAAGGTGGGCGCCATCGCCGTGGCCACCATGCCCCTGCTGCGCGCGGTGGAGCTGGAACAGATCATCCAGAAAGCCGAGATCCGCCACGCCCTGTGCGACGAGCGCCTGGCCGAGGAACTGAGCCTGGCGCGCGAGCGTTGCCCGGGTCTGGCCCAGGCTCTGCTGTTCCACAGCGCGGCGCCCGACGGCCTGGAGGCCCGCGCCGCGGCCAAGCCGGCGCAGTTCGCCACCGTGGACACTGCCGCCGAGGACTGCTGCATCATCGCCTTCACCTCGGGCACCACGGGCCAGCCCAAAGGCACCATGCATTTCCACCGCGATGTGATGGCCATCTGCCGCTGCTGGCCGCCGCATCTGCTGCGCCCGCAGGCCGACGATGTCTTCATCGGCAGCCCGCCGCTGGCCTTCACCTTTGGTCTTGGCGGCCTGCTGCTGTTCCCGATGACGGTGGGCGCTTCGACCGTGCTGCTGGAGAAGGCCTCGCCCGAGGCCTTGCTGCCGGCCGTGGCCCGCTACGGCGCCAGCGTCATGTTCACCGCGCCCACCTCCTACCGGGTGATGGCCCCGCTGCTGGATCAGCATGATCTGAGCAGCCTGCGCAAATGCGTCAGCGCCGGCGAGGCCTTGCCCGCCGCCACGCGCCAGCTCTGGAAAGAGGCGACCCGCGGCCGCACGGCGGCGGGTGAGGGTGGCATCGAGCTGATCGACGGCATCGGCGCCACCGAGCTGCTGCATATTTTTATCTCGCACGACGAGGCCACGGCCCGGCCCGGTGCCACCGGTCGGCCGGTGCCGGGTTACCGCGCCTGCGTGCTGGGCGAGGAGGGTCAGGTCTTGCCTGCCGGCCAGGTGGGCCGCCTGGCCGTCAAGGGCCCGACCGGCTGCCGCTACCTGGCCGACGATCGCCAGAAGAACTATGTGCTGAACGGCTGGAACCTGACCGGTGACGCCTACCTCGTCGACGAGCAGGGTTTCTTCGTCTACCAGGCGCGCACCGACGACATGATCATCTCCGGCGGCTACAACATCGCCGGCCCCGAGGTGGAAGCGGCCCTGCTGCTGCATCCGGCCGTGGCCGAGTGCGGGGTGGTGGGGCAGGCCGATGAAGAACGCGGCCAGATCGTCAAAGCCGTGGTGGTGCTGCGCCCCGGCTTCGAGGCCGGGCCTGAGCTGAGCAAGACCTTGCAGGACTTCGTCAAGGCCACCATTGCCCCCTACAAATACCCGCGCGCCATCGAGTTCCGCGAGCGCCTGCCGCGTACCGAAACCGGCAAGCTGCAACGCTTCCGCCTGCGCCAGCCGGCTTGAGTTGTCCGGTCCTGTCGCTGATCGTTTGTTCACCCCAACCTGTCCCTTGGAGAGCTTTGCCATGAACTTGCCCCAGAAGAAGAGCGTCTCGTCCTTTCGCTTGGCAGCCCTTGCCGCCGCACTCTTGTGCAGCCAGGCTGCGGTGCAGGCGGCCGACAAGGTCAAGGTCGGCCTGCTCAGCACCTTGTCCGGCCCCGGTGCTGGCCTGGGCGTGGACATCCGCGATGGCTTTCAGCTGGGGCTCAAGCATGCGGGTGGCAAGTTCGGCGGCCTGCCGGTCGAGCTGATCACGGCGGACGACCAGCAGAACCCCGAGGTCGCCAAGCAGACCTCGGACCGCCTGATCAAGCGCGACAAGGTCGACTTCATGACCGGCATCGTGTTTTCCAACCTGATGCTGGCCGTGGGCCCCAGCGTGTTCGAGAGCAAGACGCCCTACATCAGCGCCAATGCCGGCCCCTCGCAATACGCCGGTGAGCAGTGCAACCCATTCTTCTTCAACGTGGCCTGGCAGAACGACAACCTGCACGAGGCCGTGGGCAAGACGGTGATGGACAAGGGCTTCAAGAAGCTGGTGCTGCTGGCGCCCAACTACCCGGCCGGCAAGGACGCGCTGACCGGCTTCAAGCGCTTCTACAAGGGTGCGGTGGTCGAGGAGATCTACACCAAGCTCGGCCAGCTGGACTACGCCGCCGAGCTGGCGCAGGCGCGCGCCGCCAAGCCCGATGCCATGTACATCTTCCTGCCCGGCGGCATGGGCATCAACTTCATCAAGCAGTTTGTCGGCGCCGGCCTGTCCAAGGACGTGACCCTGTTCGGCCCCGGCTTCTCGGCCGACGAGGATGTGATCAAGGCCGTGGGCGAGCCCATGCTGGGCATGTTCAACAGCTCGCACTGGGCGCATGACATGGACAACGCCGCCAACAAGAAGTTCGTGGCCGATTTCCAGAAAGACTACGGCCGCCTGCCCTCGCTCTACGCGAGCCAGGGCTATGACGCGGCCCTGCTGATGAACGCTGCGGTGCGCGATGTGAAGGGCAAGATCGAGGACAAGGACGCGCTGCTCAAGGCCATCAAGGCCGCCAAGTTCGAGTCCGTGCGTGGTGCCTTCAAGTTCAACAACAACCAGTACCCGATCCAAGACTACTACCTGCGCGTGATTGGCAAGGACACCCAGGGCCGCGTCACCAACAAGACCCTGGGCAAGATCTTCAGCAACCATGCGGACGCCTACGCGGCGTCGTGCAAGATGGCGGCCAAGTGAGCTGAGGCCCAGCGATGGATTGGGTGCTCGTCGCCGAGCAGGCCTTGAACGGCCTGCAGTTCGGACTCATGCTGTTTTTGCTGGCCGCCGGGCTGACCCTGGTGTTCGGCATCATGGACATGATCAATTTGGCCCATGGCTCGCTGTACATGGTGGGCGCCTACTTGGCAGCCGCCGTGGCGCAGGCGACGGGTTCCTTCGGCCTGGCGGTGCTGGGCTCGCTCTTGGGCACGGCGGTGTTCGGCATGTTGCTCGAGATGACCGTGCTGCGCCGGCTCTATGCCCGTGACCATCTGTCCCAGGTGCTGGCGACCTTTGCCCTGATCCTGATCTGCAATGAGGGCGTGCGCATGATCTGGGGCGAGCAGCCGGTGATGCTGAACACGCCGGCGGCCTTGTCCGGGCCGGTGGAACTGCTGCCGGGCCTCTACTACCCGGCCTACCGCCTGCTCATCATCGGTGTCGGCTTGGCGGTCGCGCTGCTGCTCTATGTGCTGGTGACGCGCAGCCGCATCGGCATGTGGGTGCGGGCCGGGGCCTCGAATCGGCCCATGGCCACGGCCTTGGGCGTGAACATCCGCTGGTTGTTCACGGCAGTGTTCGGCTTCGGCGCGGCGCTGTGCGCGCTGGCCGGCTCGCTGCTGGGCCCGCTGCTGGCGGTGCAGGTGGGCATGGGCGAGAGCATCCTGATCCTGGCCTTTGTGGTGGTCGTGATCGGTGGCATCGGCTCCATCCGCGGCGCCCTGGTCGGCGCACTCTTGGTGGGCGTGGTCGACACCTGCAGCCGCAGCCTGTTGCCCGCCGCGCTGCGCCAGCTGGCCTCGCCCGAACTGGCCGCCAATCTGGGCCCGGCGCTGGCTTCTATCCTGATCTATGTCTTGATGGCGGCCGTGCTGTTCTGGAAACCGCAGGGCCTGTTCCCGGCGCGCGGTTGAGATGCGATGCGGACCCACGAACACACATCCATGAAGCACAACAGCACCGACACCGCAGCGCCCGCGCTCAGCCGGCTCGACCATCGTGGCCTCGGGCTCTGGGCCTGGCCGCTGCTGGCGGCCCTGGCCGCCTTGCCGCCCCTGCTCACAGCCCTGGGCCTGGAGTTCTACACCGGCGTGGCCAGCCGGGCGCTGATCTTTGTGATTGCAGCGTCCAGCCTGAACCTGATCCTCGGTTTCGGCGGCATGGTCAGCTTTGGCCACGCGGCCTTTGTGGGCCTGGGTGCGTACACCGTGGGCATCTTGATGGACGCGGGCATCAGCTCGGCCTGGATCGCCTGGCCGGTGGCCATGTTGGTCAGCGGCCTGGCGGCGGGCTTGATCGGCGCCATCAGCCTGCGCACACGCGGGGTTTACTTCATCATGATCACGCTGGCCTTTGCGCAGATGTTCTATTACCTGGCCGTGTCCTTGAAGGCCTACGGCGGCGAGGACGGCCTGCCACTGGTCCAGCGCTCGCAGCTCAGTGGCCTGGTCAATTTGCAGAACGATGCGCAGATGTACTGGCTGCTGCTGGCCTTGGCGGCGGCGGTGATGTGGGGCTTGCAGCGCCTGATCAGCTCGCCCTTTGGCCACCTGCTGCAGGGCATCAAGGAGAACGAGGCGCGCATGCATGCCTTGGGCGCGCGGGTGTTCGCCCTGCAGTGGCAGGCCTTTGTGCTGGCCGGGGCGATCGCCGGCCTGGCTGGGGCGCTGCTGGCGAACTTGAGCGGCCTGGTCACGCCGCACACCTTGCACTGGTCGCAGTCGGGCCAGCTGATGATCATGGTCATCATCGGCGGCGCCGGCTCGCTCTGGGGCGGGGCCCTGGGTGCTGTGGTGCTCTTGCTGCTGGAGGAACTGCTCAGCGGCTACACCTTGCATTGGCAGATGGCCCTGGGCCTGCTGCTGCTGGCCGTGGTGATGCTGGCGCCGCAAGGCCTGGCCGGCCTGGCCGCACGCTGGAGGGCACGGGCATGAGCGCGGCACATCAGAACACCGGGCAGAACACCGGGCCCATGTTGCAGGTCGAGCGCCTGTGCAAGCGCTTCGGCGCCCTGGCCGCCACGGACGAGGCCAGCTTTGCCCTGCACCGCGGCGAGATCCATGCCTTGATCGGCCCCAACGGCGCCGGCAAGACCACGCTGATCCATCAGCTCTCGGGCGCGCTGCGGCCGGACAGTGGCCGGGTGCTGCTCGACGGGCAAGACCTGACCCCGCTGGGCATGGCCGGCCGTGTCGCCGCCGGCCTGGTGCGCTCCTTCCAGATCACCAGCATCTTCAAACGCCTGAGCGTGCGCGATAACATCGCCCTGGGCTTGCAGGCGCGTCGGCCCGGCTTGCCCAACCTTTGGCGCCGCGCCTCGGCGGAGCGGGCCTTGCAGGAGCAGGCGGCCGCCTTGCTGGAGCTGTGCGGCCTGGCGGCGCGGGCCGACGAGCTGGCGGGCAGCCTGGCCCATGGCGAGCAACGGCAGCTGGAGGTGGGCCTGGCCCTGGCGGCGCAGCCGCGCCTGCTGCTGCTGGATGAGCCCATGGCCGGCATGGGCTCCGATGAATCCGAGCGCATGGTGCTGCTGCTGCAGCGCCTGCGCGCCGAGCAAGGCCTGACCCTGCTGCTGGTGGAGCATGACATGGACGCGGTGTTCCGCCTGGCCGACCGCATCTCCACCCTGGTGTTCGGCCGCATCATCGCCAGCGGCACGCCGCGGGAGATTCGCGAGCACCCCGAGGTGCGCCGCGCCTATCTGGGCGACGAGGCCAGTGACGAAATGGAGGCCGCGCTGTGAGCACAGGAACTGGCGTGCAAAGCTCGGGCGGCGAAGCCCTTTTGGAAGTGAGCGGTCTGCAGGCCGCTTACGGCAGCAGCCAGGTGCTGTTCGGGCTCGATTTGCGTTTGCAGGCCGGCGAGGTACTGACCCTGCTGGGCCGCAATGGCATGGGCAAGAGCACCACACTGCGCTGCCTGTGCGGCTGGATGGCGCCCACGGCCGGGCGCATTCGCTTCTGTGGCGAGGACGTGACCGGCTGGTCGGCCGACCGCATCGCCCGCCTGGGCCTGGGCCTGGTGCCGGAAGGGCGGCAGATCTTCCCCAACCTCAGCGTGCGCGAGAACCTCACGGCTTTTGCCGCCAACCGCTGCGCCGCGCGCGAGCCCTGGACCGAGGAGCGGGTGTTTCATCTGTTCCCGCGCCTGCAAGAGCGCGCCGCCAATATGGGCAACCAGCTCTCGGGCGGCGAGCAGCAGATGCTGGCGATTGCCCGCGCCTTGATGGGCAACCCGCGCCTCTTGGTGCTGGACGAGGCCAGCGAGGGCCTGGCGCCTCTGGTGCGGGAGGAGATCTGGCGCTGCCTCGATCACCTGCGCGCAGCGGGGCAGACGATTCTGGTGGTGGACAAATACGTGCGGCGCCTGATCCGCCTGGCCGACCGGCACCACATCCTGGAGCGCGGCCGCATGGTCTGGTCGGGCGACTCGGCCGAGCTGGCCGCGCAACCCGAGCTCTGGCAGCGTTACTTGGGGGTGTGATTGGTGAGCACGAATATGAACGCAAACATGAGTCTCAGCGAGCCCGCTCCCCGCTGGGTGTTCGAGCGCCGCGAGCGGGTGCGTTTCGGCCATTGCGACCCGGCCGGCATCGTCTTTTACCCGCGCTATTTCGAGATGCTCAATGCCTTGATCGAAGACTGGGTCAGCGAGGGCCTGGGCGTGGATTTTTCGCATCTGCTGGGCCCGCGCCGTGTGGGCCTGCCGACCGTGCACCTGGCCACCGATTTCCGGCGCATCAGCCGCATGGGCGACACTCTGATCCAGCGCATCGCCATCACCCGCCTGGGCCGCAGCTCGCTGGGGCTGACGGTGCATTTTGAGGGGGAGGGCGATGATGAGGGCAGGGCGCCCGAGTCGAGTGAGCCCCATCCCGGCCCTCGCGTGGTGTTTCAGCAGGTGCTGGTCTGCACCTCGCTGGACACCCACCGCCCGCAAGCCTTTCCCGATGATTTGCGCGCAGCCTTGCAAGCCGCGCTTGACCGGCCTGCTTCGCAGGCCCGAGGAGTGAATTCCCCATGAGCAGTACCCACCAAGGCATGAGCGCCGACCACAAACAAATCCTGCAACCGGCCGGCTGGGCCGCGCCACGCGGCTATGCCAATGGCGTGGCGGCCACGGGCCGCCAGGTCTTTGTGGCCGGCCAGATCGGCTGGAACGCGCAATGCCAGTTCGAGAGCGATGACTTCATCGCCCAGGTGCGCCAGTCGCTGCTCAACATCAAGGCCGTGCTGGCCGAGGCCGGCGCCACGCCGGCCCACATTACCCGCATGACCTGGTACCTGCTGGACAAGCGCGAGTACCTGGCCCGCGGCCGCGAGGTGGGCCAGGCCTACCGCGAGGTGCTGGGGCATGAGTACCAGATCGCCATGTCGGCGGTGCAGGTGGCGGGTCTGATGGAAGACCGGGCCAAGGTCGAGATCGAGGTCACCGCCGTCATACCTTGAACGCCAACTCGGACTTTGCGCTGCCTCAGCCGGGCTGAGCTGCCTGCTGGTTACAGTGGCGTTACGAAGTGGCGATTGGTCCGAGAGCCTGGACCCCAGGCCGCGATGAGATCCACAAGCGCGGCTGGTGCCAAGCAGCCGCACTTTCAGAGACCACGAACGAAGAAAACAGATCGAGAGACACACCATGAGCAAGAGTAACAAGGCACCTTCTCCTTCATTCCACTGGGACGACCCCCTGCTGCTGAACGCGCAGCTCAGCGACGACGAGCGCATGGTGCGCGACGCCGCGGCGGCCTACTGCCAGGAGCGGCTGGCGCCGCGCGTGCTCGAGGCCTTCCGCCATGAGCGCACCGACCTGGCCATCTTCCGCGAGATGGGCGAAATCGGCCTCTTGGGCCCCACCATCGCGCCCGAGTACGGCGGCCCGGGCCTCAACTACGTGGCCTACGGCTTGATCGCCCGCGAGGTGGAGCGCGTGGATTCGGGCTACCGCTCGATGATGAGCGTGCAGAGCTCGTTGGTCATGGTGCCGATCAACGACTTCGGCAATGAAGCCACCAAGCAGAAATACCTGCCCAAGCTGGCCACCGGCGAATGGATCGGCTGCTTCGGCCTGACCGAGCCCAACCACGGCTCCGACCCCGGCTCCATGGTCACCCGCGCCAAGAAGGTGGACGGCGGCTACAGCCTGACGGGTTCCAAGATGTGGATCACCAACAGCCCGGTGGCCGATGTCTTCGTGGTCTGGGCCAAGGACGACGAAGGCGCCATCCGCGGCTTCGTGCTGGAGAAGGGCTGGAAGGGCCTGAGCGCCCCGGCCATCCACGGCAAGGTGGGCCTGCGTGCCTCCATCACCGGCGAGATTGTCATGGACGGCGTGTTCTGCCCCGAAGAAAACGCCTTCCCCGAGGTGCGCGGCCTGAAGGGTCCGTTTACCTGCCTGAACAGCGCCCGCTACGGCATCGCCTGGGGCGCGCTGGGTGCGGCCGAAGACTGCTGGCACACCGCCCGCCAGTACGTTCTGGACCGCCAGCAGTTCGGCAAGCCCCTGGCCGCCAACCAGCTGATCCAGAAAAAGCTGGCCGATATGCAGACCGAGATCACCCTGGGCCTGCAAGGCTGCTTGCGTTTGGGCCGCATGAAGGACGAAGGCACGGCTGCGGTGGAGATCACTTCCATCATGAAACGCAACAGCTGCGGCAAGAGCCTGGACATCGCCCGCATGGCCCGCGACATGCTGGGCGGCAACGGCATCAGCGATGAATTCGGCATCGCCCGCCATCTGGTGAACCTGGAGGTGGTCAACACCTACGAAGGCACCCACGACATCCATGCCCTGATCCTGGGACGGGCGCAGACGGGGATTGCGGCGTTCTGAAGCCCGCGCCTGCGTGGCTTGCGATCTGGCTGGGCTGCGCGATCACACGGCTTGTCGAGCTGCGCCCGCTGCGGCTCGCGGCTGTTTCAGTGCAGCAGGGCAAATCGGTCGTGTCCGATGCCCCTTTGTAGGTTGGGCCGCAGTACCACTCTGTAGAGTGCCTGCGGCTCCCGCAGCTGGCGTGGCAGGCAGTCCATCGGGCTGCGCACGGCGCCCCCTCCCAGCTTGAGCACATGTGTGTAGATCATGGTGGTGGCCACGTCCGCGTGCCCCAGCAAGTCTTGCACCGTGCGGATGTCGTAGCCGGTTTGCAGCAAATGCGTTGCGAAGCAATGGCGCAGGGTGTGCGGTGTGGCGGGCTTGCTGATGCGGGCGGCTTTTATTGCTCGCTTGAAGGCGCGCTGAAAGGTCTCGGCATACAGGTGGTGGCGCCGGATCACGCCGCTGCGGGGATCGGTGGACAGTTGCGCTTGCGGAAAGACCCAGAACCAGGCCCAGCTGCTGCCGGCGCGCGGGTACTTGCGCTCCAGGGCGTAGGGCAAATCCACGCCGGCCTGCCCGGCTTCCACATCGCCCCACCAGATGGGCCGAATGCGGGCCAGTTGCTCGCGCAGCGCCGCAGCCAATGAGGTCGGCAGCATGACCACCCGGTCCTTGGCACCTTTGCCCTGACGCACGTAGATCGCGCCTTGGGCGAAATCAAGATCCTTGACCCGCAGGCCCAGCGCCTCGGAAATGCGCATGCCCGTGCCATACAAAAGCTGGGCCAGGAGTTGATGTTCGCCCTCCATGGCCTGCAGCACCGAGGAGACTTCACCCATGCTCAGCACCACCGGCAAGCGACGTTTGGGCACGGGCCGGCCAATGTCTTTCATCCAGGGCAGTTGCAGGCCCAAGACCTGCCCATAGAGAAAGAGCAGGGCAGACAGTGCCTGTCGGTGGCTGGAGGGTGCCAAACCGCGATCTGAAGCCAGATGCGTCAGGTAGACCTCCACCTCCGCCCCACCCATCTCGCGGGGATGTCGCATCCCATGGAAGCGGATGAAGGCGCGCGACCAGTACACATATGCCTGTTCGGTGCTGCGGCTGTAATGGAGCAAACGCACCCGTTCGCGCAACTGATCGAGCAGTTTGATGGGGCGAGGCATTGGCGTAGCCGGAGGCTCCGCCGCTGCGGGTTGTTGTGGCTGCGGCCTCAGTTCGGGCGCCTGGGACGACAACGGTAAACCAGGTCCTGCGAGGGCGTCTGAATGCTCGGCGTCGGACCATGGAGGCGGACGCAACAACCCGCGATTTGATGGCAACATGCTGACCTGCCTCACTCCTGACGGCACCGCGCGAACCGGTCAGGCACTTTGTAAGCAGCGCGGCTTTTGTCATGAAATTTAATACTGTATGAAAAAACAGTCAATCGATGAAAAAAGTCAGCGCCGACAAGCCCTTGCGCGGCCGTTCTGCCCTCCGGTTATTGCGACACCTGCCGTGATAAGCGGCGGGTGGGTGCGATATACAACACGTTAGGCCGCACATGGAGCGCACGTCGATCCCGAATGCCTACGCTTCTTTGGCGCTACTCTCGAAGGCCGAGTTG